>CALJSB010000099.1 GCA_937976305.1 uncultured Acidimicrobiales bacterium | reverse complement strand
GTGAAGGGCGACTTCTCCGACTACGTCGATGACCCCTACTGCAACGCTGACGATCGCGACCCGGTGACCGATCACGTCGACATCGTTGTGATCGGAGGCGGCTTTGGCGGGCTCCTCATGGGAGGCCGACTCAAGGAAGCTGGCTTCGATGACGTTCGAGTGATCGAGAAGGGCGGTGACTTCGGCGGCACCTGGTATTGGAATCGTTACCCCGGTGCCATGTGCGATGTCGAGTCGTACTGCTATCTGCCGATGCTTGAAGAACTCGGCTACATCCCCAAGCACAAGTACTCGTTCGCTCCCGAAATCATGGAGCACACCAAGAACATCGCCCGCCACTACGACCTCTACGACAAGGCGCTGCTGCAGACGAGCGTTACCCGCATGGAGTGGAGCGACGTCAACGAGCGCTGGACCATCGAGACCGACCGCGGCGACCGAACGACCGCTCGAGTGGTCGCCATGGCCAACGGACCGTTGAACCGGCCGAAGCTGCCAGGAATCAAGGGCATCGACAGCTTCGCGGGCAAGACCTTTCACACCAGCCGCTGGGACTACGACTACACCGGCGGTGACAACACAGGGAACCTGACCGGGTTGGCCGACAAGCGCGTGGCCATCATCGGTACCGGAGCGACAGCGGTGCAGTGCGTTCCCCATCTCGGAGCGTCCGCTCAGGAGCTTTACGTCATTCAGCGGACACCCTCGTCGATCGATGTTCGCAACAACCGCGAGACCCCGGCTGATTTCACCGACGGTCTGGAGCCGGGTTGGCAGCAGCGCCGGATGGAGAACTTCAACGTGCTCGTCACCGGCGGCGATCAGGAGGTCGATCTCGTCGCCGACGGCTGGACAGACATCATGCGCAAGCTGACCGGCATCGCAGCCAAGACGGCAGCACGTGATCTCGGCCGCAAGCTGACGAAGGAAGAGCGGGCTCAGCTCATGGAGATGGCTGACTACCGAAAGATGTCAGAGGTGCGAGCCAGAGCTCAGGAGATCGTTGACGATCCGGAGACAGCCGAAGCGCTCAAGCCCTGGTATCGACAGTTCTGCAAGCGCCCGTGTTTCCACGACGAGTATCTGCCCACCTTCAACCGGCCCAATGTGCACTTGGTCGACACCGACGGCAAAGGCGTCGACGAGATCACGTCGACAGGCCTGGTCGTCAACGGTGAGCACATCGAGGTCGACTGCATCATCTTCGCCACCGGGTTCGAGGTGGGCACGAGCTATCACCGCCGCGCCGGCTACGACATTGTTGGCCGCGACGGCGAGTTGCTCAGCGAGAAGTGGGCCAACGGGCTACGAACACTGCATGGTCTCCAGACTGCTGACTTCCCGAACTGTTTCTTTTTGGGCTTCACCCAAACGGCTGTGACCGTCAACGTGCCCCACACGCTCAACGAGCAGGCCAAACACGTGGCCTACATCCTCAGCACCGTGCGCGAGCAGGAGGGTTCGGTCGTCGAGATCACCGAAGCGGCCGAGCAGGGTTGGGTCGATGAGATGAACGCAAAGGCTCGCCTCGGCAAGAGGTTCAGAGCTGAGTGCACGCCCGGGTACTACAACAACGAAGGCAAGACCGGAAACGCCAACGGCTTCTTCGCCGGTTCTTACGGCGCCGGACCGGTTGCCTTCTTCCGTGTGCTCGATCGATGGCGTGAAGAAGGGCAGCTCGACGGCTGCCTCATCCACTAGCCGCTAGCTGAAGATGCGGCGGAAGTTGCCCTCGTAGAACATCGACTTGGCGGCTTCGTCGGCGTTGGCATCCGAAAGGAAGCCTTCGAAACGCTCAATCGGGTTCCGGCTGCCTTCGAAATGGGGGTAGTCGCTCGAAAAGAGATACAGCTCGTCGTTTGATTCAGTGATCAATTGTCCCACGTCTTCGTAGACAAAAGGCGTGAATGCGAGCCGCTGGCGCACGGTCTCACTCGGTAGTTCGGGGAGGGCACCGAGATCAGGTTCCTTCTTCCAGATCTTGGCCGACCAGTCGAGACGTCGCAGCCAGCTCGGCACCCAGCCGGCGCCGAGCTCAACCGCTGCACCCTTGAGATTGCCGTGACGATGAAACACACCGTCGAAGATCATGGCCCCGAGAAAGAGCTCGGCGTTGTGGTGGAGGGCCAACATGTCCTTGCCCCGAATGTTCTCTCCTCCGCCTTGCCAATCGTTGGGGATTGGGCGGCCCGTCGTCATCCAAGCCGGCTCGAGCTGAAGCGGCAAGCCACCGACGTGCAACACGAACGGAACACCGGCCTCGGCGAGCCGAGCCCACACCGGATCGAGATCGTTGTGACCGGGTGAGCGCCCACCACAATCTCGGTGGGCAACCCAAGCGGCGCTGAGCCCCAACTCGATCAGGTGATCGGCCTCAGCGGCCGCACGTTCTGGATCATCGAGCGGCAGCATGCCGACACCCATCAATCGATCGTCGACGTTGCAGAACTCGGCCATGGCCCGGTTGTGGGCCCGAGCTGCGCCGTAGGCGACGTCGGGGTTGCCGGCCAGGAGCGCCTGCCCAGGGCTGAAGGTTGCGAACACCAACTGACGCTCGAACCCGAGTTGGTCGAGCGCTTGCACCCGCTCCTCCGCGTTGAAGGCGCCAAGGGCGGCGTATCCCTTCGGTCCTGCGATCAGCTGATCGCCCAACTCGACCATCGTTGCCACGTCGCCCGGGTCCTGAGCTGTTTCGGCGACGACCTTGTCCCATGCGGCGGAGGTCTTGCCTTGGTTGCCGCCGTTGATGGGTTCGAGAAGATCGCGCACATCGGGGTCAGCGAAGTCGCGCATGAAGTCGGGCAACTCCATGATGTGACTGTCCGCATCGAGGTACGTGCGTCCGCTGGCATATGGCATTGCTGGCTCCTTCAGCTCGAGAGATGTTGGTGGAAGAGAGTGAGGCCGCCGATGGCGAAGGCGACCATGTTCGCGAGGCGACCGTCGTCGCCGGTGAGGAGGTTCTCAGCCCCTTCGCTTGGCCCCGAGACGGCGACCCAGGCATGGCCAGCGGGATCGCCGTAGGGGTTACCTGACGGGCCGGTGGCTCCGCCTTCGCCAAGGCCCCACGTCGCACCCATGTGCGCACGGGATGACCGGGCCAGGTGAAGGGCCCAGGGCTCAGACGCCCCGCGCAAACGTTTGGGACGCTCGATCTCACCGGTGAGCAGACCATCGAGTGCGGCCTTGGTGTAGATCACGCTGCCACCAACGAAGTACGCGGACGCGCCTGGCACCGCGAGCAGCGCGGCACTCATCAAACCACCGCAACTGCCTTCGCCGGTTGCCACGGTTTCGCCTCGCTCCTTGAGCAGCTCGCCGCAGGCGGCGCCCACGTCGACCAGCTCAGCAGGCAGCGGCGAATCGCTCATGCTCGCATGGCTCCGTCGACCACAAACTCGTGGCCGCTGCAGTACGACGATTCTGAAGACGCCAAGAAGAGCACCACATTGGCCACCTCGTCAGCAGAAGCGGTGCGACCCATGGGGATGCGCTCTTTGACCATCGGCAAGGCCTCGCCGAACTCATCGAGCATCGGTGTCTCGATGATGCCTGGATGCACTGAGTTGACCCGAACGCCATCAGCCGCGAACTCTTGGGCTGCCGACTTTGTCATGCCTCGCACCGCCCACTTCGTTGCGGCATAGGCGTGGGCAAGACCAGCGCCACTCAGACCAGCGATGGACGAGATGTTGATGATGCTGCCCTGACCGCGATCACGCATCACCTTGCCGACGTCGCGGATACCAAGAAAGACGCCGGTCTGATTGATGGCAATCATTCGATTCCACTCATCGAGCGTTGTGTCGGCTGCGCCCTTCATCATGAAGATGCCGGCATTGTTGACGAGGATGTCGATGTGGCCCTGCGCCTCGACGATGCCGGCAACGACGCCAGCCCACTCGTCCTCGCTTGTCACGTCGTGATGCAGATAGGTGGCCGCATCACCCAGCTCGGCCGCCTTGGCTTCACCGACGTCGTCGAGAACGTCGGTGATGTAGACCGTGGCCCCTTCAGCAACGAAGCGAGCCGCTTCGGCAGCTCCCTGACCCCGTGCTCCACCGGTGATGAGTGCGACCTTGCCATCGAGTTGTCCCATTGCTGGAGACTAAACCGGGTCAGCTCCAGCGGCCAGAACTGACGTAGTCGCTCATCGCCACGCGCGGGCCGGAAACCGGCGACGGACCTTCGGGTTCACCGGGCCAGCCGAGTGTCACGATCATTGCTGGCTCGATGTCGGCCGGCACACCCAAGAGCGCTCGCACCACCTCGGGATGGTGAATGGTGACCGGGCAACTCGCCAAGCCTTCAGCGTGAGCCGCCACCATGAGATTCTGGGCGTGGCGGCCGACGTCGAACATGCGGCGAGGTCCGGCATCGGCCCGAGCGGTGACCACAACGACGATCGGTGGGCGATCGAGCCACGCTGCGTAATCGCCAGACGCCTTCAGTGCTTCACGATCTTCTGCGTCCGTCACGACGACCAGCCGAATGGGCTGGCCGTTTTTGGCCGACCCGGCCATACGGGCTGCGTCGAGCAGCTTGTCGAGCACGTCGGCTGAGACTGGTGCGTCGCTGTAGGAGCGGGTGTCGCGCTTGGATCGGAGGGCTTGGATGGCGTCCATTCCCTCAGTCAAGCAGACCCCTTCGCCTTTGGGGGTGTCCATCCGGGCGACCGCTGGCGGCACTACCGTCATCCTCATGATTGGACTTTTGGGTTCCCTTGTTGGTGGCCGCGGCGGCCGAATGCTTGGATCAATGATCGGTGGTCGCAATGGCGCCATGGTCGGCGGTCTCATCGGATCGCTGGTTGGCGGACGTCAGATCGCAGGCCTCGGTCGCTCGCTCAAGAACAAGATGAGCGGCGGCGGTGGCGGCGGTGGTGACGACGGCGGCATCAACGACGACCAAGCGCAAATACTCGTTCGGGCGATGTGCAACGCAGCCAAGGCCGATGGCCACATCGACGAGGCCGAGTCGAACGCCATCTTGGGTGAGCTCGGCGACGTGTCCGACGACGAGCGGGCGTTCATGCAGAGCGAGCTCTCTGCACCCATGATGTCGGCCAGCCAGTTGGCGAGTCAGGTGCCCGGCGATCTCAAGAACGAGGCCTACGCAGTATCGCTCATCGCCATCAACGTCGACACGATGGAAGAAGCTGATTACCTCCGTGAGCTGTCATCGTCCCTCGGCATGAGCGAGAGCGATCGCAACGACATCCACGACGATCTCGGTGTCGACCTGCTCTAGCCAGATCTTCTAGAGCCGCTGCCCTTCTAGAGCCGCTGCATTGCCGCGCTCACACTGGCGTAGTGATCTGTTGGAACGCGGGTCAGTCCTTGGAGCGATGCGGCTGCGAGTTCGCTCCGAAGTTCCGGGTCGTCGGCGTTTGCCATGAGTTGGTCGACAACTCGGGCCACGACGTCGTCGTCGAGATCGGCGCGTGCAACCAGCGGCTGCACTGGCCACGGACCGAGCCGCTCGACCACGCGGAGGCTCCGAATCTCTTCGCTCGCCAGCGATGCATTGATCCGAACGACCGAGTCGACGACGGCTGCATCCAGTTCACGGTCGAGCAGGGCGTCGAGCGAACGACGGTGTCCGCCGGTGAACTCCAGCTCGGCAAATCCGTCTGGATCTTCGTCGAGATCATTGAGCGCGAACCGCAACGAATAGTGGCCGCTCAAGCTGGTGGTGTCGTTGCAGCCGATGCGACAGCCCCTCAACTCAGAGAGCTGGTGGACATCGGAATCAGACCGCACGACGAGATCGCCGAAGTAGATCGGCGCGCCACCAGAGTCTGGATCGCTCGGGATCCAGCCGACGCCGGCAAGCTTCACTGTCGGGGCATCTGACGAGAGCGCCAACTGCACATAGGACGTTGAGCAGATCCAGCCCAGATCAGCGTCACCCGTAGCGAAAGGATCCTCGCCAGGGAGCGGACCTGAGGAGGTTTCGACGAACTCGACCTCGGCGCCAATGATGGCCCCGACACGCTCGAACAACGAGTGGGGAAACCCGGGAGCCATGTATGACACGAGCTTCACGATCATCACGCTAGCGGCTGGTCGTTCTGCCGCTCCCAGCGGGTCAGTTGGATCACGTGGGCAAGAGCTGCCACAGTTCCGTCATGGAATTTGACCACGCGCAGACCGACGCTCTTCTCTCAACCACCCGAGCCGTGCGCAAACGCCTCGATCTTGAGCGCGACGTGCCCGATGATGTGTTGCTCGAGTGTCTGCAGCTCGCGGTGCAGGCCCCGACTGGCTCGAACCGTCAGGGCTGGCGCTGGATGGTGGTTCGAGATGCCGAAAAGAAGGCGGCCCTCGCAGACCTCTACCGGCAAGCCGGTGGTGAGTACCTCGCCGCCGCCGCCGCTGACTCCGAAGTGGGAAGCCAGACCGGACGAGTGCTCGACTCGGCCAACTACCTTGCCCAGAACCTCGAGAAGGTCCCCGTGATGGTAATTCCTCTCATCATTGGCCGACTCGACGAAGACATGGCGCCCGAGACGATCACGAATCGAGCCGCTGGCCTGATGGGTTCGATTATTCCTGCGATGTGGAGCTTCCAACTAGCTCTCCGCAGCCGAGGCCTCGGAAGTTGCTACACCACGCTGCACATCGGTCTCGAGAAACAAGCAGGCGAGGTGCTCGGTATTCCTGACCACATGAGCCAGGCCGGGTTGCTTCCCGTCGCCTACACCACCGGCACCGACTTCAAGCCGGCGAAGCGTGATCCTGTTGAGCTGATCACCTATCTCGACACCTACAAGAATCCCATCCGGCCCTAGGAGCTCTTCATGAAGGTTGCGGTACTTGGATCAGGCTCATGGGGTACCACCGTTGCGTCGCTGCTTGCTTGGCGCAACGACGCGCTGATCTGGGCTCGTGACTCCACCACGGCCGGCGAGATCAACGATCACTCGAAGAACTCCAAGTACCTCGACGGCTACGACCTGAATCCAAACTTGCGGGCCACTGACGACCTCGCCGAGGCCTGTGCTCACGCTGATGTGCTCGTGATGGGAGTGCCGTCCCACGTGTTCCGGGAGGTACTCGTAGAGGCCAAGCCGATGATCCGACCCTGGATTCCGATCGTCAGCCTCACCAAGGGACTCGAATCCGGAACCAAACTGCGCATGACCCAGCTGGTGACCGAGATTTTTCCCGGCCACCCCGTGGCCGCCCTCACCGGTCCAAACCTGGCAAAGGAGATCATGGCCGGTTGCGCAGCCGCGAGCGTGATTGCGACCGAAGATCCATCGGTCGGTGCCCAGTTGCAGCGAATCTTCGCCACGCCGCTGTTTCGGGTCTACCGCAATCACGACATCGTCGGCTGTGAGTTGGGAGGGGCGCTCAAGAACGTCATCGCCCTCGCAACGGGAATCGCCCAGGGGCTCAGTGTTGGCGACAACACCCGATCGATGGTGATCACTCGGGGACTGGCCGAACTCTCGCTCCTCGGTGTTGCGCTCGGAGGCGAGGCTCAGACCTTTGCCGGGCTGGCCGGCATGGGCGACATGATTGCCACGTGCATAAGCCCACAGAGCCGCAACCGGTATGTCGGCGAGCAACTCGGCAAGGGCCGCAGCCTCGAGGACATTCTCGACGAGATGTCGATGGTCGCCGAAGGCGTGAAGGCGTGTCGGTCTGTTGAAGAGCTGGCGAACGAACACGGTGTTGCCATGCCGGTGTGCCATGAGGTGTTCCGCGTGATCGACGGCCAAATTCCTGCCAGCAAGGCCTACGCCGGGCTCGAACGAGTGCCGGGAGGTCACGAGGCCGACACAGAGTGGATTCCCCCGGACTCCGAGTAGAACGAGCCCATGGCATCAGATTCCACCCAAGCGGGCAGCGAGTGGCCGGCTGACAACCCTCCGAACACTCGATGGCCGATCTACACGCGCGGGAATGTCGGCGAGGTGTTTCCCGACGTCGTGCTTCCCCTCGAGTGGGACCTTGCCGGAGTTCCGTCGGAGCTGGGCTGGCGCGACGGCGCCAAGGAAGTCGGCTTCCTCACCGGTCAAGACTTCAACGGCATCAGCGACACCGAACTTGTGGTGATGGGCGTGTTCGGTGGCTATGCGTACTTCAACGCAAGCCTGATGCGCCTCCTCGGCGTTCGAACGCCTGGACTCAGCGTTGACGTGATCGACACCCAGTTCCTGGGCGAGGCAAACATCGCTCCGTACGTTCCGAGCAAAGGCGACCGCAACCCGCTCGCATCGGCTCGCATGGTGCGTACCGCGGCGTCGACCCTCCTCGCGAAGGGCGTGCCCCGACTCGGCGAGATGCGAGCACGTGAACGCCAAGTTCGGGCGTCGTGCCCGAATCCGGCGACGGCATCGACAGAACAGATCTGGGGGTTCTTGTCCTCCAGCTTCGCCGACAGCAGCCGGTATTTCGTCGGCAGCCACGTCGTGAACACGATGCGGGCCACGATCGCTTCAGGAGCGCTCACCGATCTGTGCGAGAAGAAACTCGGCGACCCGAACCTGGCTGTCACGTTGACAACCGGCATTGGCGACGTCGTCTCGGCCGAACCAGCCAAGAAGATGTGGGTCTTGGCCAATGAAACCGACGACGCCGACTTTGACGACGCCTTCGCGGCCTTCCTCGATGAACACGGGCATCGTGGGCCGAATGAGTTCTCGATGGCAGGGCGAGATTGGGCGGCATTTCCCGAGGTTGCGATGGCGGCGATCGACAACATGCGGGGTGCCGACCCGACCCGCGCTCCCGCAGCCCAGGCGGCTAGATCGCTCGAAGCCCAGCAGGCCGCACTACACGATGCCCGCACTCGTTTGGGGCGCTCCGCTGGCCGCCTCGACAAGGCCATTGCCAACACCGCGTTGTGGTCACGAGCCCGTGAAGAGTCAAAGGACATCGTGGTCCAGGCATCGCAGCTATCGAGGCACTGTTACCTCGAGCTGTTTCGGCGCACTGAGGCCGCTGGTGGCGTCTCTGACCGGCTTGGCCCCCTTCTCCTCACGACCGACGAGTTCGAGCGCTACCTCGCCGATCCACCGTCGTCGGTTTCTCTGATCGAGGAACGTTTGGCCCGCCACCGGGAGTTGTCCGGGCTTGAACCGCCGTTTGCGTTTGATGTCACCGAACTCGGCGGTTCGTTCCCGCCCGTTTCAACGTGGTCGGCTCGGGCAACCACCGCCGAAGCGTCCCAATCAGGCACGGTGCTGCAAGGCGCAGCTGGGGCTCCCGGCATTGCCCGTGGTCGAGCTCGGGTCATCACCGATCCGAGCGACCCGTCGGCTCTCGGCCCCGGCGATGTGTTGATCGCTCCGGTCACCGACCCTGCCTGGACTCCCCTGTTCATTCCGGCTGAGGCAGTCGTCGTCGAGGTCGGAGCAGCGATGAGTCACTCCATGATCGTGTCTCGTGAGCTCGGCATTCCGTGCGTTGTCGGCGTGAAGAACGCGACGCTCGAGATCCCAGACGGCACCGAGATCGAGGTCGATGGGCAGGCCGGGACGGTCCGCATTCTCTAGATCGATCGGCCGGTTCCATCAGGTGACAGGTGTTTCCGTGCACCGCTGATGCGACGGCTACTCTCGCCTGCACCATGAAGACATTCGTCAGAGCCGATGGGCCAGACAAAGTGACCGGCAGCGGGCGATACGTGGCCGATCTCACGCTCACCGGCATGTTGCACGCCAAGTTCCTCTACGCCGGCGTGGCCCACGGACAAATCGATCGACTCGACGTGGAAGCGGCGCGAGCTATCCCGGGCGTGCTTGCGGTGATGACCACAGACGATGTCCCCGATCATCGGTACAGCCCGGTCATTCCCGATCGCACGCTCTTCGCCAAGAACATCGTGCGTTTCGAGGGTGAGATTCTTGCTGCGGTCGCCGCCACGACCCCCGAGATCGCGGCCCAAGCGTTGGCCGCGATCGACGTCGCCATCACCGAACTTCCCGTTGTCAACGACATCGAGGCTGCGCTGGCAGACGACGCTCCGCTGGTCCACGAAGACTGGGAGAGCTACGACGTCACCGGCGACACCATTCGCGATCGCAACGTGGCCACCTTCTCTGCGATCGAAAAGGGCGACATCGATGCCGCCCTCGCCGGCGCGGCCCACGTGGTCACCAGCCGGTATGTCGCCGACGCCAGCCATGCCACACCGATCGAACCTCGAGGCATCGTCGCTCAATGGGAAGGCGACAAAGTCACGATCTGGACCAGCACACAGGTCCCGTACGACGCTCGCGATGGCGTGTGCGAAACGCTCGGCCTCCCGGCCAATCGTGTGCGCATCATCGTGCCCCACCTGGGTGGCGGCTTTGGCGGAAAGTGTGGCTTCCACTTCGAGGCGCATATCGCCGCTCTCGCCCGAGCGACCAAGCGACCAGTGAAGCTCGTGTTTTCACGAGAAGAAGAGTTCTTGGCTCCTGATCGGCGCCGCGAAGGCATGATCGTCGACATCACCACCGGGTTGTCTGCCGACGGCGACATCGTGGCTCGTAAGGCCTGGGTTGGCATCGACAACGGCGCCTACGTCGCCGACGCTGCCTTCTTTCCTCAGCTCGCAGCCATGCACGTTGGCGGCCCCTACAAGATCCCGGCCGTGAAGATCGATGCACAACTGATCTACACCAACCGCCAGCCATCCGGTTCGGTACGCGCCCCCACCGCGCCCCAGGCCTGCTGGGCTGTCGAGACACACACGGACGAACTGGCGGCAGCCGCCGGACTCGACCCCGTCGAGTTCAGGCGCCGCAACCTCGTGAGAACGGGCGATGAGGGAATAGCCGGACAGATCTATGACGAGATCGGCCTCGACCAGTGCCTCGATCTCGCCGTGTCGGCCATGGGTTCGCCTGACCTGCCGTCTGATGAAGCCATCGGTGTCGCCATCGGCTGGTGGCCCAGCTTTGCCGGGCCAGCGGGGGCATACGCCAAGATGCATGGCGACGGAACGGTGCAGGTGATCACCGGCGCCCAAGAGTGCGGCACGGGCGCGGTCATGACCTTGCGAGACATCGCAGCCGACGAGCTCGGCGTCGGCGTCGAAGACGTCCAGCTGGTCTACCAAGACACCGGCGCTGCCCCCGTTGGCCCAGGCGCCACTGGCTCCCAAACGCTTCTCAACCACGGCCGAGCTGTTGAGTCCGCAACCCAGCAGATTGCCGAACAACTTCGCGAGCTTGCTGCAAACGAACTCGAGGCCGCAGCCTCAGACATCGTGCTCGGTGATGGCGTCGCCTCGGTCGCTGGCACTCCGGCCGTGTCGGTACCCATCGCCGATCTCGCAGCCACCGCTGCTGGCGGCGACCTGCTGCTCGGCAGCGCATCGGCCCCGATGCCCGAATGGCCGTCGGTCTCGGCCCGATGCGTCGGCGACCAGGAGATGGCATCGTGGCTGGCCCCGCAATTCTCCTGCCACGTCGTGCGGGTCCAGCTCGATGCTGATACCGGCGTGGCCCGCGTGCTCGATGTGCAGGCGGCCCACGACTCGGGCACGATTCTCAACCCGATCGGCGCCACCGGCCAGATCGAAGGTGGCGTGATGATGGGTATCGGCCAGGCCCTCTCCGAGATCACGCAGTACGACGAGGCTGGAAAACAGAGGAACCCAGGCCTCCTCGAATACAAGCTGCAGACGATTGCCGATGCACCCACGATCTCGACGCAATTCGTCGAGATCTTCACCCCAAACGCTGGCCCGCGAGGCTCGAAGGGATTGGCAGAAGCGCCCAATGTCGCGACCGCTGCAGCCATCTCGAACGCACTGGCCAAGCTCACGGGCGGGCCGATTCGACAATTGCCGATGACGCCGGAACGAGTGTGGGAGCACCTCGATGCCCGGCGAGGGTCTGACGCCACGGAGGTGTCGACATGACGCTCACCATCGCAACATCGCTCGATGAAGTGCTCTCGGCCATGGCCAACGGGGCCCGTCCTATTGCTGGAGGCACCGATCTTGTGGTCGGGGCCCGCCAGGGCAAGGTGACACTTCCAGCCGACTTGGTCGCCATCGATCGTGTGACCGAGCTCGCGACCGTGGCCACCAACGACGGCACGATACGTATCGGCGCAGGCGTGACACACGCCGACCTGCTCACCAATGACATCGTCGTGCGCCAGCTCACGAGCATCGCCGATGCGGCAGCGCTGGTTGGCTCTCCCGCAACCCGAAACGTGGGCACCATCGGCGGCAACGTCATGAACGGTTCACCAGCAATGGATACCGGCGCCCCATTGATGGTACTTGGCGCCAACGCAGCGCTGACGACTCCTTCTGGCACGCGTGAGGTAGCACTCGCCGACTTGTGGACCGGCCCGGGCCAGACCTCGGCCAACGCCGATGAACTGTGCACCGCTCTCGTACTTCCTCAACCACCTCAGTCTTCTGGCAGCGCCTACGTGCGGCTCGAATATCGACGAGCAATGGAGATTGCCGTGGTGGGTGCGGCAGCAGCCGTCACGCTCGACGGCGACAGTATCTCGTCAGTAAAGGTTGCCCTCACGGCTGTCGCGCCAACGATCATCGAAGTAGACGGGCTCAACAGCCTGGTCGGTTCGCCGGCAAACGACAAGGCGTTCGAGGCCATCGCCGAGGCGGCGCGCCAGCAGGCCAGACCGATCAGCGATCTGCGAGCGAGCGAGCGATATCGACGTCACACCATCGGCGTCATGGCCCGCCGAGCCGCACACGCGGCGTCGGTCCGAGCCAGCGGGCAGACCATCGAAGTGCCCGTCAACCGAGCCTTTGGCATCGGCGAGAACCCGGAGAACATTCGATGAGTACCAACGAACAAGCCGTCACACTCGAAGTCAATCGCGTTTCGTACGCCGTCCAGGTACCCATGGGATCAAACCTCTCTGGTGTGCTTCGCAACACCGTTGGCCTCACTGGCACCAAGGAAGGCTGTGACGATTGCGAGTGTGGCGCATGCATGGTGCTGCTCGACGGCCAACCGGTGAACTCGTGTTCGTACCTGGCCGTGCAGGCCCAAGGACGCCAGATCACGACCGTAGAGGGCCTTGCCGACGGTGATGAGCTCCACGCTCTGCAGCGAAACATTCTCGAGGCCGGTGGCGTGCAGTGCGGGTTCTGCACACCCGGCATGTTGATGTCTGCTCGGGCGCTGCTCGACCGCACCCCCAACCCAACAGACGACGAGATTCGCATTGGCTTGTCTGGCAACCTGTGCCGCTGCACCGGCTACGCGAAGATCATCGAAGCCGTCCGCGAAACGGCCGTTCAGCTCTGACTCCCACGCCTTGGTCAGAATGCTCTGGCCGCATTTCCTTGGCCACGATGCTTGACCCTCACTGAAGGACCCCCTAACTTGCGGGGGTGGTACTGGCGGGCCGAGATGCGGCAGGGTGCTGAGGGGTACGTGGTGAACAGTCGTTGGTCGTTTCTGTTGGTCTTCTGGCTCATGCTTGGAGCGACGTTGGGTATAGGTGCAAGCGTCGATCTTGTCGACGCCGAAGTCGTCGCTGAGGATCAGACCAGTTCGGTGACGTTCCAGCCCGCCGGACTTGCTCCCGCACCCGTGGTTGTTGATCCCGCTGCGCCCGTGTGTCCCTACCCGGGTGGCAACTGCCCGACCACAACACTGACAATCACCGTCAGGATCGATGGCATGCTTTCAGGCGGAGAGGTCTTTCCGTTTAGCTTCGAGTGCACGGGCACCTTCGGCGCAGGTGCCGTCACCCAAGAACAACTCTTTGCCGGCGGTGGAGAAGTGACGATCACCGCTAGCAATGCAGTGTTGATCGGTGGCCAGTGCTCGGTCAGCTTCACCGAGTTCAGTACAACGCGGGTGTTCGGCCCCGTCACCGTCCCCGAGGATGGAGTCGCTGCGTCGTTCACCATCGAAGCCGGTTGACGCCGTTCGCCACAGCTTCGTTCGCCCCGATGTTGCGCACCAACTAGCGTTCGCTCATGGGGGAAACAGCGACACTCACTATCGAACCGCTCGACGCGACCTTTGGCGCGACCGTCCGAGACATCGATCTCCGAGCGCTCGACGAATCGACTTGGAACGCGCTCCACGAGGCCTTCCTCGAATTCGGTCTGCTCATCTTTCCTGGTCAGTTTCTGAGCAAAGACGAACAGAACGAGTTCGCCAAGCGGTTCGGGCCACTCGAGTTCGAGGCTGCAGCGATCTCAAACGTCGACAAAGACGGCAACGTGCATGCGGCCGACAGTGACGACCTCGTGAAGTCGCTCCGCGGCAACCAAGGCTGGCACCACGACTCCACCTATATGCCCGTGCAAGCATTGGGTGCGGTGTTCACCGCCGAGGTCGTGCCACCAGGAGGGGCGCCGACGGGATGGGCCGACATGCGGGCCGCATACGACGCCCTCGACGACGACAAGAAGGCGCAACTCGAGGGACTGACGGCTCGTCATTCGCTCTACTACTCACAGGGCCGTTCTGGCTACCTGCCGAGTCAGAACGACAACGGCGGCTATGACCTCTACGGCTACCACGATCTCGACGTATCAGAGCATCCGCTCACCAAGGTGCATCCGGAAACCGGTCGAACCAATCTGCTGATCGGACGCCACGCTCACGATGTGTCCGGCATGACACGAGAAGAGTCTGAAGCGTTCCTTGATGAGCTCAACGACTGGGCCTGCCAAGAGCCGCGCATTCACCACCATGTTTGGAACGAAGGCGACGCCGTGATTTGGGACAATCGCCGGCTGATGCACCGCGGCACACCGTGGGACATGACGCAGGCTCGAGTGATGTGGCACACCCGCATCGCCGGCGACCCCGCCACCGAGTCGGCGCTGAATCACTCCGGTCCGGCCGACCTTGGCGACGCCAAGATGGAGTTGCCGGGCCCAGACGCCTGATTCCTGTGTTGATCCGGAACTCAACTCATGCTCACGCCGTTACGTGACCATGTCTGAGCTTCGCTTGTATGAAGAGATCCTCCTTCTTGCGCTCCATGACGAGAGCGGAGAGCTCTTGGTTGGCGCTCGAGATGCCGACCTAGCCCTTGCTGCTGCAGGTCTGACCGAACTGATCTTGCTCCCTGCGTGAACTGGTCACGACTCGGCTGGTACACGACGGCGTCCTCAGAACCGAGACAACATCGTTCCTCAAGCTGTTTTCACGCTCGACGCATCCCGAGGTCAACCCAGTGCCAGAGCGGCGGCTCCGTGAGCGCATCACCAGGGCTCTGACCTCGAACGGTGAGGTCGAAGAACGTACGGCCTTGCTCGTCGTGCTCGCTCACGACAACGGATTGCTTGAGCGAGCGTTCGGCGCCGAGTTCATCGAGGCCTATGCCCCGCGCATGAAGCAGCTCGAACTCGCGCTGAAGGTCCGCCATCCTTCCCGGCACCACGACCATTTGATGATGAACACCGTCTTGATGACGGCGGGTCTCTTCGGGTAGGCGTCAGCCTTTGCGGACGTCGGCTTCGATGAACTCTTTGTCGTTGCGGGCGTCTTGCCCGCCCCGATCGTTCTCCTGACCACGGAGGTCGACACGGCGGATCTTGCCCGAAATGGTCTTTGGCAACTCTGCGAACTCGAGCCGGCGCACCAGCTTGTAGCCGGACACCTTGTCACGCATGAACGCAAAGATGTCCGCCGCGGTCTCTGCGCTTTCGTCGTGACCGGGGGCAACGATGACGTACGCCTTTGGCACAAAACCCCGGAGCTCGTCAGGTGATGGCACAACGGCCGCCTCGGCGACAGCGGGATGCTCGATGAGCACGCTCTCAAGCTCGAATGGGCTGATGCGGTAGCCCGAGGCCTTGAACACGTCGTCGGCTCGGCCCACGTAGGTGATGTAGCCGTCGGCGTCTCGGGAGGCCACGTCGCCAGTGTGATAGTGGCCGTCTCTCATCACCTCTGCTGTTTTCTCGGTGTCGTCCGCGTAGGCCTCCATCAACCCGGTCGGGCGGTCACTGAGCCGAATGCATATCTCGCCTTCGTCAGCCTCCTCGCCATCGGGGTCGAGCAGCACGATCGGGTAGCCGGGAAGCGGTCGGCCCATTGACCCGGGCACGAGCTTCGAGCCAGGCGAATTTCCGATCTGTGCCGTGGTTTCGGTCTGGCCATACCCGTCGCGAATCTGAATGCCCCAGCCTGCTTCGACCTGAGCGATCACCTCGGGATTCAGTGGTTCACCAGCCGAGATCAACTCTCGCAGGGCCACCTTGTAGTCGGCCAAATTCTCCTGAATCAGGAAGCGCCAGACGGTCGGAGGAGCGCACAACGTGGTCACCTGGTTGTCGATCAACACCTGCAGAACGGTCGGCGCATCGAAGCGGGTGTAGTTGTAGATAAACACACACGCTTGTGCGTTGAACGGAGCGAAGAAGCAGCTCCACGCGTGCTTGGCCCAACCGGGTGAGCTGATGGTCCAGTGCACATCGCCCGGTTGCAGGCCAAGCCAATACATCGTGCTCAGGTGGCCAACGGGATAGGTGGTGTGGCTGTGCCGAACGAGTTTCGGCTTCGACGTGGTACCAGACGTGAAGTATTCGAGCAGGGGATCGTCTGCTCTTGTGGGCTCCGCAGCGGTGAAGTCGGGCGCGGCCGATTCGGCGTCGGCGAAATCGATCCAACCCTCTCCCCCGCCGACCGCGATTTTCACGACACCGTCGGTGAGTGAGGCGTCAAGCGCATCAACGGCGCCCAGCGCCCCTTGGTTGGTCACGACCATCGAAGCGCCGCCACGCTCGAAACGATCAGCCAAGTCGGCGCCGGCGAGCAGTGTGGTCGCTGGAATCACGACGACGCCGATGCGGATCGCAGCCAGCATCGTTTCCCACAACGCCGTCTCGTTGCCCAGCATCACGAGAATGCGATCGCCCCGCTTCGCCCCGTGTTCCACGAGGAAGTTGGCGACCTGCCGCGAGCGTGTCGCCAATTCGTCGTAGGTGCGAATGTCGGCTCCACCAGATTCTTCGACAAGGTGGAGCGCCCGTGCATCGTTGCCCGCTGCCATCGGATCGAAGTAGTCATTGACCCAGTTGAAATCTGGACCAACATCGGGCCACGAGAAGCCTGAGATGGCGGCGTCGTAGTCAGCTCGATTGTCGAGAAGGAAGTTTCGGGCATCGAGGAAGGCAGATGACGACATGTCCGAAAGAATGCCAGACGAGCACGTCGGTTGAAAGGTCCAGTTGGGATCAGCCAAAAGGACTTACGACAACAATCCCGGCAGCGGTGGGCGCACCGTCCGGCCACCGTCGATTGTGATCACTTGGCCGGTGACGAATCGACTCTCGTCGCTGGCCAACCACACGACGACGTCTGCGACATCACTGGGGGCACCCACTCGACCGATGGGATGCAGCTTGGCCAGCTCACTGATGACCTCTGCCCGATCGGGGTGAGTGTCCACATAGTTGGCGTTGAGCGGCGTGTCGATCCATCCGGGAGCCACGGCGTTACAGCGAACACCCGACGGACCGAGATCGATTGCCGTCGCCCTCGTGAGCCCGTGGACCCCCGACTTCGTGGCGGCATAGGCAGCATGATGCGGATTGTTGCGATCACCTTCGATCGAACCGAGATTGACGATCGAGCCCACCCCGTTGACAGCCAAGTGCGGGGCTGCTTGTTTCGACATCAACATGGGGCCCGTCAGATTGATGGCGAGCATGCGATCCCAACTCGATCGATCTTGTTCAGATAGCGGCGTCTCGAACATGATGCCGGCGTTGTTGACCACGATGTCGATGCGCCCATGGTTGGCAGCCACGGTGCCGACACACGCCTCCACCGACGCCTCGTCGGCTACGTCGAGGGGCAGACACTCATGCACTTCGGATGGCTGCAAATCGCCGACCACCACCGTGGCACCAGCGGCCGCCAAGCCATCGGCAATTGCGGCGCCAATGCTCTGGGCCCCGCCGGTGACGATTGCGACGCGTCCTTCGAGACTGGTCATGAGAGGTGCTCAGACGTTTCGGCCCGCATGCGATCTTTGTAGTCGGTGAGTTCTTCGAGCACCGCGTCGTCGAGCTTGGGCTCTTCGTAGTCGGCCAGAACTTGCTGGGCCATAGCGATACCCCGTGCGTTGGCGTCGACCCTGCCGTTGACGTTCCACTGCTCGTAGCTGTCGCCGTCCATGAGTTCGGGCATGAAGAACGCCGATTCGAAGTTGGCGAGCGTGTGGTCGGTACCGAGAAAGTGATCACCTGGCTCGATCTCGCGAACCGCATCCATTGCCGGGTCGAGTTCGTCCATGTCGATCCCTTTGCCGAGTCGGTACATCATGCGCATCTGCTCACCGTCGAGCATCGCCTTTGCGTAGCTCTGACAGAGCGCACTCTCGAGATAGCCGGTGGTCGAGAGCACGAAGTTGGCACCTGCCATGAGCACGCCGTACATGTTGCGGGCAGACTCGTAACCCGCTTGGGCGTCGACGAGCTTCGACGACGAGCACCCACCGCTGCAGCGCCATGGCAGTTTGTAGAAGCGCGCGAGCTGTCCCACCAACATGTTGATGTGATCGATTTCTGGCGTGCCGGCGAGCGGGGCTCCAGAGTTCATCGCCACCGTGGCCGTCCATTGCCCGTAGACCGAGGGTGAGCCAGGCCGCACGAGCTGCATGAATGCAACGCCGGCAAGCGCCTCAGCGCTCAACTGAGCGACGGCGCCAACCGTGCTGGCCGGCGTACTTGCCCCACCCAGCACAAAGGGGCTGAAGAGCATGGCTTGGTTGGCCGACGCGTAGACCTTGACGGCATCGAGCATCGTCTGGTCCCACACGAGCGGCGAGTTGCAGTTGGCGAGCGAGGTGCTCACCGTGGTGTTGGCGACAACGTCGTGCCCGAGGGCGATGCCCATCATGTGGAGCGATTGTTCGGCTCGCTCTCGCGAGGTGACCGAGCCCATCAGCGGCTTGTCGGAGTAGCGCAGCAAGCTGTAGGTCATCTCGAGATGACGATGCGGCACCGGAATGTCCATGGGTTCGCACAGCACCCCGCCCGTCATCTGCATCGCCGGTTCCATGTAGGCGATCTTGGCGAAGTTGTTGAAGTCGTCGAGCGTTGCGTGGCGTCGGCGGTTCTCCATGTCGAGCACAAACGGCGCTCCGTAGGCGGGGGTGAACACCGTCTTTGTGCCCCCGAGGGTGACCGAATGATCGGCGTTGCGAGCCAGCATGGTGTAGCTCTCGGGAGCGGTCGAGATCAGCTCCATCAGATGTTCGCGATCGATCCGCACTCGGTAGCCATCGACATCGGCCCCGGCCTTGCGCCAGATGTCGATTGATTCATCGTCACGAAACTCGATCCCGACTTCTTCGAGCAGCGTCATCGATGCATCGTGAATGCGAAGCAGTTGCTCGGGAGAAACGATGTCGACAAACGGAATGCCTCGGTCGAGCTCAGGCAACCACTCGATCTTCTTGGCGGTGCGGGCCGCAACGCGTGCCCCACGACCTCGACGCCGGCTCATGTTCGGACCCCTACCAACGCACCCGTGAGTGTTTCCCGAAGCGCAGCCAACACCTCGGCATCGCCGCCCGCACCCGTTCGGATCACCTCGGAGATGTCCGGAATCGGGAAGCGGCCAGCGTGCTCCCACTCCCGCATTTCGCTGGTGAGGTTGCGGCTGTGAAGCGCAGCGATCCCTAGACCGGCACCCACCGCAGCCTGCACGCCACTCAACATCGGGCACTCGAGCACCGTATGCCAGCGAGCGCCGCCACGGCGGAGCGACTCCTCGGCTGCATCGAGGTAGACGAGCCCTGGCCCGAAGCTCACCACCGGCAAGATCTCGCTTGGGTCGACGTCGTGGTCGGTGCCGGTCACCCAGGTGACACGATCGGTCCACAGCACGACATCGTCTGGTCGAAGATCAGCGGTCGGGATCTGCACCACCGCCATGTCGATCTCGCCATCATCGAGCCACTCGCGCACCAGTCCGCTGAGCTGCACGCGAACGTCGAGACTGATCTGGGGGAACATCCTCCCGAACCGGGCCAGTACGTCGGCAAGCGCTCCCCCGCGAAGATCTTCGTTGGCCCCCAACCGAACGACTCCCTCGAGATCGGATCGTCCGAGGCGTTCGACGGCCTCGTCATGAGCTTCGAGAATCCGCTCGGCGTAGTGCAGCAGGTCTCGACCGTCTGGTGTCGCTTCGATCTCGGACCCTCGCTTGACGAGTTCGAGCCCTACCCGCTCCTCCAGTCGCTTGATCTTCCAACTGACGGCGCTCTGGGTCATGCCGAGCCGCGTCGCCGCATCAGTGAAGGTTCCTGCTTCGACGACCGTTCGCAGTGCTCGCAGCGATTCAACATCGAGTCTCACGGTTCTTTGTATGACACACATTGACACTGACGGCAAGACTGCATGACAATCGCTTCTGTGCCAGCCAAGACAGAAACTGCGGGGACACCAGACGACGGCGGTGGGTTCGGTGGTGAGTTCGGTGGTGTATTCGGTGGTGTAATTGTTGCGCTGGCCATGCCCATGGTCGATCAGGGCGAAACCATCGACGAACCGGCGCTCCTCGACCACATCGATTGGCTCCTCGACGCAGGTGTTCACGCCATCCTCGTGCTCTCGGGCACCGGTGAGTACGCCTACTTGCGACCCGAAGAACGGCGTCGGGTTGTCGAGTTGTGCCTCCCTCACATCGATGGCCGGGTGCCGGTCATGGTGCAGACCTCTGAGATGAGCGTGAGCGACACGATCGAAACCTCGAAGCACGCTGTCGACCACGGCGCCGACGCACTGATGGTGTTGCCTCCGTGGCTCGAGAGCCCCAGCGAACGAGGTGTCCTCTATCACTACGAGCGGGTGGCCCAGAACGTGTCGAGCGACATCGTGCTCTACAACACACCTGCTGCGAGCGGGGTCGAGATCACCCCGTCGATGTACCGCCAGCTGCTTGCGATCGACAACGTCCGCTACATGAAGGACAGCCAGGGCGACCTGAGCCGGATCCAGAAGCTCGTTGCGATCTCGGAGGGCACCAACGCCAAGGTGTTGTGCGGCGTCGATCCGTTGGCGCCGTATGCCCTCATGGCCGGGGCCGTCGGCATGATCTGGGGCTGCGCCAACATCATGCCGCACGAGGCCGTACTGCTCGTCGAACACATCAAAGCAGGACGCCTCGACGACGCACTGGCGCTGTGGAAGTTGATGTGGCCCATCAATGCGTTCATGTGGGAGAACGACATGGACGTTGGCTTCTTGCCCGGTGTCAAAGCTGCGACCGAGATGGTGGGTCGCCAGATGGGGCCCGTTCGTCGCCCGCAGATGCCGATTTCGAGCGCGGCCCGCCTCGCCATCGAAGCCGGGCTCTCGCACCTTCCAATCAACGGTGTCGATCGATCCCGTCTTGCCTTCCGTGAATGGCAGGACGAACAGATCTGGCTGATGGAGAACCGCTCGAACCAACAGAAACGCCCGCACCAGCAGTACCGCCCAAACCAAAAGGGAGGAGACCGGTCGTGAGTGCCGCTCGCAAGAAACCCGCCAAGAAGAAGTCACCCAAAAAGAAGCCGGCCAAGAAAAGGCCCAACGCGAAGAAGCGATCAGCGGCGGCCGAACTCGGGATATCCCTCGACCTCATCGGCAACGCCGTGATCGGGGGTCGGCCCACCGCAGCAAAGAGCGGCGAGACGTTTCCGACGATCAACCCTGCAACCGGCGAGGAGCTGGCACAGGTAGCTCGCTGCCTCTCGGTTGACGTTGACGCTGCTGTTGCGGCAGCTCGTTCGGCCTTCCACGGTCCATGGGCCCAAACGAGCCCGGCTGAGCGCAAGCGCCTCATGCTTCGTTTCGCCTCCCTCATCGAAGCCAACGCCACCGAACTCGCCACCATCGAAACGCTCGAGGGTGGCAAGCCGATCGACGACACGGCCAACATCGACGTGGCGGAGACCATCAACGTCATCCGTTGGCATGCTGAGGCCGCCGACAAGATCAACGACGAGATCACGCCGACTGGACCAGACATCGTGTCGATGGTCGTGCGGGAGCCGATCGGCGTCGTCGGTTGCGTGCTCCCGTGGAACTTCCCGTTGATGATGGCGGCGTGGAAGCTCGGTCCGATTCTGGCCACCGGCAACACCTGCGTGCTGAAGCCAGCTGAGCAGACATCGCTCACCACCATTCGACTGGCCCAGCTCGCCGTCGAAGCCGGCATCCCCGATGGTGTCGTCAATGTGGTGCCGGGCTTCGGCAACGAAGCAGGCGAGGCGCTCGGGCGCCACATGGACGTCGACGCTGTCGCCTTCACCGGATCAACCGTCACCGGCCGACGCTTTCTGCACTACGCCGCCGACTCGAATCTCAAGCGAGTGCTCCTCGAATGCGGAGGCAAGAATCCGTCTGTCGTGATGCACGACGCGGACGATCTTGACGCCATTGCCGATCACCTCGCCACCTCGATCTTCTGGAACGGCGGCCAGAACTGTTCCTCGAATTCTCGATTGATCGTTCATCGCTCACGGAAGCAAGAACTGCTGGACCTTCTCGTCGAGAGGAGCCGCGCATGGGTGGTTGGCGACCCGCTCGATCCGGCAACCCGCATCGGGGCGATGATCAGCCCCGACCACCTCGCCAAAGTGCTCGGCAACATCGAAGCTGGCCATCGTGACGGGGCCAACTGTGTGCTCGGAGGCCGCCAAGTTCTGACGGAATCCGGCGGTTCGTTCGTGGAGCCAACCGTGTTCGACGGCGTTGAGCCGGGCACGCAACTGGCCACCGAAGAGGTGTTTGGCCCTGTCCTCAGCGTTCTGGAGTTTGATCAGCCCGAGCAGGCGATCTCGCTCGCGAACGACACGCCGTATGGCCTGGCCGCCAGCGTGTTCACGTCTGATCTGCGGACGGCTCACCTCGCAGCTCGAGCCATCAATGCCGGCACGGTGACGGTCAACACCTATGGCGAGGGCGACGCAACAACCCCGTTCGGCGGCTTTGGTCTCTCGGGCTTTGGTGGCCGTGACAAGAGCCTGCACGCTCACCATCAGTACACCGAGTTGAAGACGGTGTGGATCGACCTCTCATGACGAGCGTCTCGCTGCTGCCGCAGTACGACCACTCCAACGGCTGGCACGAGATGCTCGACACGCTTCCCGAACCAGCGGTGCTGACGGGCGACGTCACGTGCGACTACATCGTGATCGGCGGTGGCTACTCGGGCCTTGCCGTCACGCGACGACTCGCAGAGCTCGACCCGTCGGCTCGCATCGTGCTGATCGACGGAGACCGCATCGGCAACAACGCCGCCGGCCGCAGCTCGGGGTTCGCCATCGATCACGCCCACAATCTGCGGGCCAAGAGCTTCGCCGACGCGAAGAAGGTCGCCCAAGATGCGATCGCCATGAACCGAGCCGGGCTCGATTGGCTCGGTGACACGATCGAAGCCAATCACATCGACTGTCAGTGGGTGCAAGAGGGCAAGTACCACGCAGCCGCCACCACCCGAGGCGAGCGCATGCTCGAACAGTTCGCCGAGAGCCTCGATTCGATCGACGAGGACTATTCGCTGCTCGATGCCGACCAGTGTCACGACGTGTTTGGGACCTCCTACTACTCACGGGCCCTGCACGCGCCACACAGCTTCCTGGTGCAGCCTGCTGCCATGGTCCGCGGCTTGGCCACAACCATGCCCGACAACGTCACGGTCTACGAAGACTCCATGGTGACCGAGGTCGTCTACGACGACGACCCTCGCAAACCGCACACCGTGCGATCCGAGCGCGGCTCTGCGTCAGCCCCGACCCTCGTGCTTGCCACCAATGGGTTCACCGAGGGCTTCGGCTTTCTGGCCAAGCAGCTGATCCCACTCATCACGTGGGGTTCGATGACTCGGGAGCTGACTGATGCTGAGGCCAACCGCATCGGGGGGCATGCCAGCTACGGCATCATCGCCGCCCACCCCGCCGGCACATCCGTGCGACGAGTGACGTCGCCCAACAACCGCATCCTGGTCCGCAATATCTTCAGCTTCTCGAAGAACTCTGACTTCGTCAGCCGGAAGGCCTGGGCAGCAAAGACCCATCGGCGGGCCTTTGAACGGCGTTGGCCTCAGCTGGTCGACGTGCCGTTCGAACACAGCTGGGGTGGAGCGCTCAGCCTCAGCCGTAACGGCGAACCGGTCTTTGGTGAGCTCCGGCCCAGCGTCTACGGCACCGTGGTGCACAACGGCGTCGGCATCGCCCGAGGCACGATCAGCGGCAAGCTCTTGGCCGAGATGATCATGGGCGAAGACTCAGAACTCCTGCGCCAGATGCAGGCCAAGGGACGTCCCAATACGGCACTGCCCTTTCAAGATCTCGGAGTTCGCATCAACGCCCGAGCCCGCCGGATCATCGCAGGCCGCGAGGAGTGAGCACGGCTCGACGAACGCGGCCTACTCGAATACGAGCGAACCATCGTCGAGATCGACCGTGGGCAGCACCTCTTTGTCGACGACGTACTCCTGGGTGTGAATCCACGGGTCACGGTCACCCTGCTTGGGCAACAGGTGGATACCGCGACGGATGTAGCCCGGGTTGAAGTCGTCTGGCTTGACCCACGGGGCCAACTCCATGTCGGCATCGGCATCGGTCAGCGTTGGCGTGACCACGTCGGCGCCTCGTTCGTCCATGTGGTTGAGCAGTCGACAGACCAGGTCCGCGAGCAAGTCGGCCCGCAGAGTCCACGAAGCACGGAAGTAGCCGAATACCCAGGTCATGTTCGGGATGCCGCTGAACATGGCTCCCCGCCACGTGACCGTTTCCGAGAAGTCCATCGGTTGATCGTCAATGGTGAAGTCGATGTCGCCGAGCACGTTCAAGTTGAAACCCGTTGCGGTGACGATGATGTCGGCTTCGAGCGTTTCGCCGTTGGCCAGTTGAATGCCCTTCTCGACAAAGGTCTCGATCTCCTGCGTTTCAACTGACGCGTTGCCGTCCTTGATGGCATGGAACAGATCGCCGTCTGGCACGAACGCTAGGCGCTGGTGCCATGGCCGGTAGCTCGGCGTGAAGTGCGGGTCGAGCGGGTAGTCGTCGCCAAGAATGTCTCGAATGCCCTGATGCAGCTCTTCCTTCACCATCTCGGGTTCGAGCCTCGACATCTTGGCCACCATCGACCCGTCGTGAATCACCTTGCGACGAACGATCTCGTGGGTCCACTCGTCAGGGATGTCGAGTTCGCGCAGCATCTCGGCCAGCTCGTTCGAGTTGCGCCCTGTCGCAAAGTAGGTGGGCGACCGCTGCAGCATCGTGACGTGTGCTGCGTCGTTTGCCATGGCGGGCACCAATGTTGCCGCCGATGCGCCGGACCCGATCACGACGACTCGCTTGTCGGCGTAGTCGAGATCGTCGGGCCAGGTCTGCGGGTGGACGAGGTCACCCTCGAAGCTGTCCATGCCAGGCCATGTCGGCGTGTAGCCCTCGGAGTGGCGGTAGTAGCCCTGACACATCCACAAGAACTTCGCGGTCATCACGACGGGCTCTCCCTCGCCGTCGTCACTATCACCGAGCGAGGCAGTCACGGTCCAACGCTTGTGCTCGCTCGACCACGAGGCGTCTGAGATCGTGTGGTTGTAGCGGATGTACTGATCGAGATCGTTCTCGTCGATGACCTCGCCCATGTATTCGAGAATCTTGTCGGCGGTCGCAATCGGGGTGCCCGTCCATGGCTTGAACCGGTAGCCAAAGGTGAACAAATCGCTGTCGGAGCGAACTCCCGGATAGGTGTGGGTTCGCCAGGTGCCACCAAAGCTCTCTTGGTTCTCCAACACGACAAAGCTGCGGTCGGGAGACTGCGTCGTCAGGTGGTAGGCAGCGGCGATTCCGGAGATACCGGCCCCCACAACAAGTACGTCGACGTCGGCATGTGCTTCCATCGCCTCAGGGTCGCATCGATCGCCTTGACTGGCCAAACCCCCGACGAAGTCGCTCGTCTGGCACTGGTAGCAGCGGGGCGTTAGGTTCCAATCAGCGTCGTACGAACGCCCGGCGGAACACAACAAAAGACACTGGGAGCTCCCGACGCCCGCATTCACTATCAGGGGGTACAACCATGAAGTACGAGTTAGCTCGTCATCACTTTTCGCGCCGCGATGCATTGAAGCTCGGGGCCGCTGGCGCAGCAGCGGCCGCAACCGGAACGGCACTCACGACGGCGGCCGAAGCTGCTGACGCAACAGGGGGCATGCCAACGCCGGTCCGAGCTGGATCCATCAACGATGAGATGTTCGATCTCGAACGCGTCATCGCTGGAGGCTTCTGGCAGAGCCCGTACGGACCGGATGACACTCGGGGTTCCTACAACGAAGTCACCGCCGAGCGCACCGCTCGTTCGCTCCGAGTGTTAGACGCACACAAGCCGGTCAACACCTACCAAATGGGCGAGGAAATGTTCAACGGGTTCCCAGCGTTCCCGTCCGCACCACCTCGCTTGCACGACATGTTCCTGCTTCTGTTCGGCTACGACGCCGGCGAAGAGTTTGCGGCCGGAGGCGGCATTCAGTCCGGGACTGATCCGCTCGGACCCAACCGAGTGGTTGGCTTCGAAGAGCGGTTCGCCGAGAACTTCACGTTCCAGATTGCCACCCAGATCGATGGTCTCGGCCACGTCGGGATTGGCACCGGCGACGAGCGAGGTGCGTGGTTCTACAACGACAACTACGGCAACGACATGATCTCGCCAACGGGCTTGAAGACGCTCGGTAACGAGTCAATGGGCCCAGTTGTCACCCGCGGCATCATCTACGACATCGTTGGCTTGAAGGTTGCGCAGGGTCACACCGATGACTTCTTCATTGCCCCGAACGGCAAGCCGGTGCTGCGGGACAATTACCGCATCACCGTCAACGACCTGGAGAAGGCCGCCCGCCGTCAACGGGTGTTCACCCGGCTCCGTCGAGGCGATGTGCCGATCATCCACACCGGCTGGACCCACCTGGTGAAGGACGACCCGAATCGCTACCTCACCCAGGAGCCCGGGATCTACCTGTCCGAGTCACGCTGGTTCGCATCCCATCGGCCCGCCATGGTTGCCACAGACACGTGGGGCCTCGAGGTGCTCGACCCGGAGGTCACCGGCGGTAACGCCTTCCCGTGCCACCAGGAGTTGTTCGGCAAGTTTGGTATTCGTATCGGTGAGTCGTTCGTGAGCGACGCCGCCATCGAGGACCACTGCTACGAAGGCGTGCTGATCACGACACCCGAAAACGTTCCAGGCGCAACGTGTGGTTCAGCACCGCCCGCCTTCCTCGGGCAACCAGGACGGGCCCCGAACGACTGAGTTGCCGGATCCATCGGCAGCGAGGCAGTACATTCGCCATCGATGGATTTCATCAACGACCTGACCACGTGGATCAACGACATCTCCGCCAACTGGTGGTTCCTCATCGTGATCTTCGTGATTGCCTACCTCGACTCGGTGATCCCCGTCGTCCCCAGTGAGACGACGGTGATCATCGGCGGGGTGGCAGCAGGTCAAGGCAACCAGCAGTTGCTCCTCGTGATTGCGGCCGGGGCCATCGGAGCCTTTCTCGGTGACAACACGGCCTACACGATTGGCGATCGATTTTCGGGCTGGGTGAATCGGCGAGCCGAGTCCAATGCAAAGACCAAGGGCCGTCTCGAATGGGCCACCACACAAATTCAAAAGCGGGGCGGACCACTGCTCGTAACGGCCCGTTTCATTCCCGGTGGCCGAACCGCACTCACCGTAACGTCGGGCCTCACGAGGCAGCCTCGACTGTGGTTCGTGCGCTGGATCGCAGCGGCGACCCTGATCTGGGCCAGCTATGCGGCCATTCTCGGTTGGTGGTCTGGTGATCGCTTCAAAGACGACCACACCACGGCCTTTTTGGTTGCCTTCGGGTTGGCACTCGGCATCACGCTTCTCATCGAGGTTGTTCGCCACTTTCGGGGCAGTAACGACGAAGAAACTCTGGCGAACGACGCTTCGTTGTAAACGAACTGCAACATCGTTCGTTCAAGATGGAACCGATGTGTGCCGTTGGGCGTCTGAGTAGTTGCAGGGCCACACATACGACTATCGCTCCAAAGGAACCATCATGGAAGCACCTCCACAGCGCGGTATCAGCCGCTCGCTCATCGCCGCAGCACTCGGCGCCATCGTTATGGCGGCAGCCGTTGTCGGTATCAGCCTCAACGCTGACGCCGGCAGCACGAACAACAACGCCGACCAAGCCTCGGCTGCTGCCACCACTCCACCTACCACCGACGCACCCGAAGATGTACCGGCCGAGCCGGTGACCACCACGGTGGTCTTCGATGAGGAGGCAATGGAGGACGCCTACCACGAGGACTACGGCGAGTACGAGCAGTGCATGCAGGAGAGCGGCGTCTACGACGAGCCGCTCGAACCGTTCGACGAAGAAGACTACGAAGCCATGGATGCGCTCTTTGCGGAGGCTGACGCCGAGTGCAGCTTGCTTCTGCCCGAGGAGATCCAGATCGAGAATGCAGCATGGAAGGCCCACTCAGAGTGCGTCGAAGAAATCCTCGGTTCAGACTTCTGGGAGTCAGAGCAGGCCGTCGACGAAGATGCGTACACCGAGGCTGACCGCGAGTGCCGCTCAGTCCTGCCCGAGCACATTCAAGAAGAGCTGGCTGCGTGGGATGCCCATAGCGACTGCACCCGGGAGTTCCTCGGTGACGACTACTACGGCGAGGAAGGCAGTGAGACCGTCTCCTACAGCACCATGGAAGACTACGCCTCGTACATTCTCGGCGAGGGCGACAGCACCATCACCATCACCAAGGTCGATGGCGAAGTCACCGTAACGGTCGACGGCGACGTGATCGTCCAGGACGAGGACTACTGGCAGGCCGAAGAGGCTCGCTGGACGGAGGCCGAGCGGGCCTGTGAGCACCTCATGCCGGAGTACTCCGAGGGCTGATCGCCCGCACCTGGCTCACAACGTTCGAGCCAACCAGAACAATCAAGAAGATCGACACCGCCGTCAGGGCCATTGTGGCTCCGGCGGCGGTGTCGCGATGAAAGCTCACCAGCAGCCCGATCACCACCGAGAGCACCCCGAAACCAACCGCCACCATCATGATGCGCGCCACTCTCCCAACGAGCAGTACGGCAGTCGCCGGTGGGGCAACCAGGAAGGCAAAGACGAGCAGGTTCCCCACGGCCTCGAACGACGAGACGATTGAGACCGCAATCAACACCAGTAACGCTGCGTGGGTGAGGCGTGGACGCAAGCCCAGCAACTGGGCCTGACTCTCATCAAAGGTCAGAACAACCAAGGCTCGGTGCACGATGATCAGGCCAACGATCGTGATCGCGGCGGCAATCCCCTGGCGCCACAGATCGTTCTCGTCGATGCCCGTGATGGTGCCGAAGAGGAACCGGTTGAGGTCGCCAAAGTACGCGCCGGAACTTGCGGAGAGAATGACGACGGCAAGGGCGAGGAACCCGACGAAAAGGACACCGATGGAGGTGTCTTCGGGCAGGGGCGAGTGGGATCGCACGTAGTTGACCCCGCCGACCATCAACAATGCGGCAATGAAGGCTCCGATGGTGGTGTCGACTCCAGTCACAAACGCAATGGCGATTCCTGGCAGAACACCATGAGCCAGGGCGTCACCGAGAAAGCTCATCCCCCTGAGCACGATCCAGGTGCCGACCGTCGAGGTCGTCAGCACCGCCAGGAGGCCAGCCAGGAGGGCACGCTGCATGAACTCGTTCGATACGAACGGATCAATCATCAACTCGTTCAGACTGGCGCCAAACAGCTGGAGTGTGGAGAGATGCAGTGTTCCGAGCCCCACGGCGCCATCCTTTCCAAGTTGAGAATGAGTCTCAACGGCACCATACTGGTCGCACCGTGAGTTCCCCAGCCCCTCAGATCCGCTTGAACGGCGTTGGCGTTCGTTTCGGATCTTCCCTTGCTCTCGATCATGTTGATCTCGAACTCACTGGTGGCGCCTCGGTTGCCTTGATGGGATCCAACGGATCGGGCAAGACAACGCTGCTTCGAGTGCTGGGCGGCCTTCTGCGGCCAACGAGCGGTGCTCGCACTGCTTTGGGCGACATCGAGATTGCCTACGTCGCTCAACATCAACACCAGCACCGCTGGATGCCACTCACCGCCGGTGAAGTGCTCGAGATGGGCCGCTATCGGAGGCGAGGCCTCTTGGGCCGAATCGGAAAAGCCGATCGCGCCGTGCTCGAACACGCCGCTGACCGACTGCAGGTCGCTGATCTTCTGCCGCACACATTCGGTGAGCTGTCTGGTGGCCAACGCCAGCGAGTGCTCGTGGCTTCGGCGTTGGCGAGCGAGTCCAGTTGCCTACTTCTCGATGAGCCGATCACGGGCCTTGATCTCCCGAGCCAGCACACGATTCTCGACGTGATCGATGAGGAAGCAGCGAACGGTCGAATCGTCGTGGTCTCGACCCACCACCTTTCGGAGGCTCGCCGATGTGATCGGGTGGTCCTGCTCGATGGTCGCGTTGTCGCAGACGGCTCCCCATCGGAGGTGCTTGTCGAAGAGCACCTCAGTGCGGCCTTCGGCGTGCATCTTCTCCGGTCAGACGTGGATCTCCGGGGGCCCGTCCTCTTACTCGACGAGCACGGCCACGATCACGAGCACGCTCACGGCTGATCTTCGGTCCAGGTCGACCGGGCCCGCGCCGCAATCATCGCCCCGCCAAACATCAACAGCACCGACAGCGTCATGGCGGTCGGGATCGACGCAAACTCGGCAACCGCTCCAAGGGTGAGGCCACCGACAATTTCGCCGAACGCCTCGGCCTGGCCCATGAACGAGTGCACGGTGGCTCGAGACTCATCCGCGGCAAAGGCATTTGTCCACGTTGTCACGAGTGGTGCGATGGCAAACCCGAAGCCCCCTTGCAGGATGAGCCCGAGTGCCGCGAGCACAAGCAAGTCGGCATGGGCGAGAAGGACGATTCCGAGCCCCGACCCGACGAGCAACACGACAAGGGCCGGCACGGCGTTGCGACCGGAGGCCCGCTGCGTCGCTACGAGCAAAAGCAGCGCAGCAAACATCAGCTTCACCGCCGTGAGCACGCCAATGACCACAACCTCGTCGATGTCTGACGGCAAGCCGACGTCGACAAGACGCTGTACGTCGAGTCGATCGATGGCTTCCTTCGCCAGTCCGAAGCACACCAGTGCCAGCACCAGGTAACGCAACGAACTGACCCGGCGAGTCTGACGAGCACCGGCCCGAAGCATGGTCGTGAACTCGCTCCACCCATCGCCTTCGTTGCGAGTGAAGTTGGTTTCGCCCATGAGCTGTGAAAGCACGACACCCCACGCTGCAAAGATCACACCGATGGTGACGAGGCTGAACGTGAGCGATGTCAGAGCGGCCAGCCCAGCGAACACGACAATCCCCACCACCGACGCGACGAGTTCGAGCCGAGCCCGGCGAAGAATCACGCCCTCCACTGCGCTGGCCGACCCAACCTCGCTGGTGATCCAGGCTGTTTCTGCACCGGTCTCAAACGTGTTGCCGAATCCGATCAGAACCTGGCTGAACACAAGCAGTGCGTAGGGCTCGACGACACCGCTGATCACGTATGCCGTCCCCATCACGATGAACGCGGCGACAACCGACCACTTGCGGCTGTAAACATCGGCCACGACCCCGGTTGGGATCTCCATGGTGAGGATCGACAGCTCCATCACCGTGCCGAGCGCAACCAACTGAAAAGGTGAGAGCTCGACCTCGGTGACGAGGCGAACAAAGAACAGAGGCCAGAATCCACGAACACATGCCTTACGGATCAAGCCGCTCAGGATGAAGACCCGTGTTGCGCTCAAGCGGCGACGGTAACAGACTCGCTCCATGTCGATCACCGTGATTCCCAGCGGGCAAGCGTGCGGGGCAGCCGTCACCGGCGTTGATCTCTCGTCGCCTCTCGACGCAACAACCGTGGCCGAGATCCGGGACGCGTGGCTCGAACACCACGTGCTGTCGTTCCCGAACCAGCCCATGAGCGACGACGACCTCGAACGTTTCACGCTCTACTTCGGGCCCTTTGGCGATGATCCATACATCGCACCCATCGAGGGTCGCACAAACGTGATCGCTGTCGAGCGAACGGCGGACGAGACCGGCACGCTCTTTGCCGAGAACTGGCACAGCGACTGGAGCTTCCAGGAGACACCACCATCTGGTACCTGCCTTCGGTCAGTGGTGGTGCCACCGACGGGTGGCGACACGCTCTACACCAACCAGCACGCGGCGCTTGATGCGATGCCGGCTGCGTTGCGTGATCGGCTCGAAGGGCTTCTGGCGATTCACTCCGCTCGTGGCGGGTACGCCCCAGACGGCACCTACGGCGACGACGACATTGCCGACCGCAGCATGGACATCCGACCATCGGACTCGGCCATGGCCACCCAGCTGCATCCGATCATTCGGGCCCATCCGGAAACGGGTCGGCTCGGCGTCTTCAGCACGATCGGCTACATCATCGGCATCGATGGGATGGCGGACGACGAAGCCCGAGAGCTGCTCTTCGAGCTGTACAACTGGCAGATCCGCGAAGAGTTCCATTACCGCCATGTCTGGGAACCCGACATGTTGGTGATGTGGGACAACCGTTCGGTGCTGCACCGAGCGACGGCTGGCTACGAAGGTCACCACCGACTGCTGCATCGCACCACCATCGGTGGCCAACTCCCAGCGGCCGTCTAGCGGCACAGATGTCGACGGAAGAATCCTTCGAGCGGCAGGCTCGGGACCAGGTCAAGAAACTCGACGCCTCGATCGACATCGACGCGTTCACAGCGTCGTTCAATCTGTTCCGATCGGCCACCCGTGTCATTCAGGATCTCGAGGCTGTCGTTCATCGACCGAGCAACCTGTCGATGGCCGGATTTCGAGTGCTGTTCTCGTTGTGGGTCATTGGCGACAGTCAGCCCCGCAAAATCGCAGCACTTTCGGGCGTCAGTCGTGCCGCCGTGTCTGGCGTGGTCGCCACGCTGGAGCGGGCGGGATTGGTGACGAAATCCAAGTCGGAGAGTGATGGCCGACTCGTCACGGTGAGCCTCACCCACGCCGGTCGGCGCATGGTCGAGGATGGTTACCGAGCCCAGAACGCTCGTGAAGCGGAACTGTTCGAAGGGCTCACAAGCGCTGAGCTTGCCGAATTGGGTCGGCTACTCGGAAAGCTGGCCAGTCGCGATAGTTAAGGCCTTGACGAGTTTGGCCTCCCTCTTTAGGATCCACACATGAGGACATGGTCTGACCTGGACGAGTTCGAGTCGTTTCTCGACGACGGGGGCATGGTCGAAGCAGGTGACGACATGCCGCAGGTCTATCGCGACGAGGTCTTCCGCTTCATCGAGTTCCACGCCAACTCCGAGATGATGGGCGGGCTCACCGAACGAGATTGGATTCCCCGAGCCCCTGGTCTGAGGCTCAAGCAGATCTTCCTCGCCAAGACCCAAGACGAGATCGGCCACGCCCATCTGCTGTACATGGTGGCGGCCGACATGGGGATCAAGTCACGGACCGAAATCCTCGAGGACCTCTTCGATGGCCGGTCGCGATTCCACAATGTGTTCCACTACCAGGCCGTCACCTGGGCTGATCAGATCGCCATTGCCTTCCTCGTCGACGCCGCCGCCTTTGCCAGCCAGCGAGCTGTCTTCGCTGAGTGTTCCTACGGCCCGTACAAGCGGGTGCTCAAGCGCATCATCAGCGAAGAGGGCTTCCACATGCGCCACGGCGAAGAGATGCTGCTGAGGCTGAGCAACGGGACCGACGTGCAACACGAGATGTTCCAGGCCGCCCTCGACCGGTGGTGGTGGCCGTCGGTGCAGCTCTTCGGCCCTGACTCGCCGCCCGACGACAATCTGCTGCGTTGGAAGATCAAGTCTGAACGCAACGAGGTGCTGCGGCATGCCTACGTGCAGAAGTACGTACCGCTGCTGCAGGGCTACGGCTTCGTGATCCCCGACCCGGAGCTGCGCGAGGTCGACGGACAGTGGCTCACCGGCGAGATCGACTGGGAGCCGCTCAAGGCCACCATGCGCAACGGTGGACCCGACTCGGCCCGACGCATCGACACCGCGGCACGAAACTGGGCCGACACGGCCTGGGTGCGGGCCAGCCTCGACGCAGCAATCGCCCGACGAGCCGCATGACCGCTCTCGCTGCCGCACACGACGCGTTACGCAATGTCGACGATCCCGAGTATCCCGGATTGTCGATTGTTGATCTTGGGCTCGTCGAAGAGATCGAGGAGCGCGATGGCGTGGTGACTGTCGGGTTGATTCCGACATTCTCTGGCTGTCCGGCGCTCAAGATGATCGCCGCCGACGTCGCCGAAGCCCTGACCGAACGGCCCGAAATCGATTCGTGCCAGGTCGAGTGGCTGCCGGCACCCGTGTGGTCGACCGATCGCCTGTCTGACCTCGGTCGTCAACGGCTTGCTCGCGACTTCACTGTGGTTCTGCGCCGCAAGGACGGAACCCTGCGCTGCCCAGTGTGCGGGAGCGACACCGTGCGTGATCAGTCGATGGCTGGGCCCACCCGCTGCCGATCGATTGCCTGGTGCGACAGCTGCCGCAACGCGGTGGAGGTCATGCGGTGAGCCCAGATCCCAGAAACGCTGCGACGAGTGACAACGCAGAGATGCGTACGTATGAGGTGTTCCTCAAGAAGGACGGCAAGGAAGAGTTTCGCCACGCCGGATCGCTCCAAGCCCCCGATGATGTGATGGCTATCCCGCTGGCCCGAGAGGCCTACAGCCGACGAGGCGAGGGCGATCTCATGTGGGTCGTCGAGCGCGACCACATCCTGTCGGCCGACCCCGACCTGATGGCACCGAACAACGACAAGCCACATCGCCACAACGATGGCAAGCGAGTGGCCGCCCGCCGAAAGCAGGCTCGAGAAGAAGGAGCCAATCGGTGACCGAACTCTCCCCCGCGGCCCAGCAAGTCGTTTTGGCCTTTGCCGACGACGAGCACATGATCGGTGCCCGGCATGCAGCATGGATTGGTCTCGGGCCGTTTCTCGAAGAAGACCTGGCGTTCTGCTCGATCGCCCAAGACGAACTCGGACATGCCGTTGCGCTGTACGAGTACCTCACCGACAACGTCGATCACTTCGCTTTGCTCAGGCCAGCGGCTGAGTATCGCAGCGCCTGGCTCGCCGAATGGCCCTGCGAACAGTGGCACGAATCATTGGTTCGTCACTGGCTCTACGACGAAGCCGAAGCGCTTCGCTGGGGTGCCTTCGCTGGGTCGTCGATTGAGGGCCTCAGCCTGCTGGCCGCTCGGGCCGAACGGGAAGAGAGCTTCCACCGGGACCACGCCACGATGTACATGAGCCGCATCGCCGATGGCGACGATCAGGGACGTTCGATGATCGAATCGGCGCTCGCGACGATGCTGCCGCTCGGTCTCGGCCTGTGGGATCCAGTCAGCGGCGAAGCCGAAGCGCTTGCGGAGGGGGTGGTCACGGCATCGTCGGCCGACCTGGCCGGCCAATGGAAGGCCAGCACCACGGCAAGCCTCGAAGAATGGAGTTTCGCATTCAACTGGCCCGTCGACGCACCGGAGCAGCACCACCGGACCGTGCGAAGCTCACACTTCGATGAGCTTCAGGCCTCGCTCCAAGAGGTCATCGTGCTCGATCCGAGTGCTACCTGGTAGCAAACGGCGAGAGATCGAGGTCACTGTCGCCAGTTGCCACCACCTGGGCAACGGCTTCGCCCAGCGCCGTGCTGTGTTTGAAGCCATGGCCGCTGCACGGCGACATCACCATGATGCGTTCTGTTTCGGGGTGACGATCGATGACGAAGTGGTCGTCTGGTGTGTTGGCGTAGAGGCAGACTTCGGCCCGCAGACAATTCGGCGTGACACCCGAGACTTTCGGAACCAACAGCCGTTCGTAGAAGTCGTCGATCTCGTCTTGTGAGACCTCTCGTTCGACATCGGTGGGGTTTGTCACCTCCAGGAACTGTTCGCCGAGCACTTTCAGACCCGGCGTTGTGCCGGGCGGCGATGGAAAGATGCCGACGTATTCCTCTTCGAGCTGCGCGATCCACATCAGCCATGGCAATCGTTCGGTGCTGAACTCGTCGAGATCTTCCGCCTCGAACCAGTACACGACCTGTCGGGAGATGGTGATCTGATCGGTCATCGACCTGGGTGCGAGGTCGTGGATCCACGGTCCCGTCGACAACACCACCTGGTCGGCTCTGAAGCTGGAGCCGGCCACCATGACGTCGACACCGCTGCCATCAGAGTTGACGGCATCGACTCGGTGGCCGGTACGAAGCTCAGCCCCGAGGCGGCGGGCTTCGGCGAGTTGAACGGCAACGGCGCGCTCGGCCATCACAAGGCCTGCCGTTGGCTCGAAGCCGACGCGCATTCGGTCGGGGATCTGATAGTGCGGGTGGCGGCGCCGCACGGCGGCTGGATCCTCGATCGAGAAGGGGATGCCGGCGTCGTCGGCGATGCCCTTGGTCACGAAGGCAAAGTCTTCCCAGCGTTGGCCCTCGATCGCCTGTGGCTCGGTCACGAGCAGACCGCCGGTCTGGTGCAACAACGACTCTCCCGTCGCCTCTTCGAGCTGGCGCCAGATGTCGTGCGAGCGGGCCACGAATGGCAAGTACTGCGGCCCCTCGCCCACCGCCAGCCGAGTGATGCGGGTCTCGGCGTGGGTTGAACCCAAGTTGTGGGGCGGCTCGTTCTGGTCGAACCCAATCACGCGTAGGCCGGCCTTCGCGGCGTGGTACGCGGTTGCTGCGCCCATGGCCCCGAGGCCGATCACGATCAGGTCGGCGTCGTGATCAGTCGAACTCACGAGGGTTCCCTCGGGAGCCCCAGCAGTCGTTCGCCGATGATGTTGCGTTGCACCTCGCTCGTACCACCGCCGATCGTGAGGGCTCTGCTGAAGAGGTAGCCCCAGTGCCACACATCGGTGTGTTCGGTCTGTTCGTCCTGGGTTCCGAGCATTCCCTCGGCGCCACGGCGATCTTTCACGAGCGACAACACGTCTTGGCCGAAAACGTCGGCCAAGCACTTGCGAATCGAGGCAAAGGCTTGTGCATGGGCGGTATCACCAGACACGGCCATCTCGAGCATTCGCAGGCTGAGGAGTCGAATGATCTCCGAGTCGTTGGCGACCGAGGAGAACCGCTGCCGTTCAACCGGGTCGGTCCACGCACTGTTGTGGAGAGTGCCGGTTTGCAGGTGGGCCAGACACTCTTCAGCGGTCGGGCCCATGCCCCACAACACGCCACCCTCCGAGAGCGAAAGTCGCTCAGCGCCCAGCGTCACTTTGGCGAGCCGCCAACCGTCGCCCTCCTGACCGATCAGGCAGTCCCCCGGTACCCGAACCTCGTTGAAGAACGTCTCGTTGAAGTGATTGCCGCCGGTCATCTCGATGATCTTCCGGATCTCGATGCCGGGCGAACTCATGTCGAGGCAGAAGTACGAGATGCCGTCGTATTTGGTTGCCCCTCGGCTCGTTCGAGCCAGAAGGATGCCCCAGTCGGACTCGTTGGCCCAGGTTGACCAGATCTTCTGGCCCGAGATCACCCAGTCGTCTCCGTCCGGTTCGGCGTCGAGCCGCAACGAGGCCAGATCAGAACCGGCTTCGGGTTCAGAGAACAGCTGGCACCACATCTCCGATCCGTCGAGGATCCCGGGGAGCCAACGATCCCGCTGTTCGGGGCTGCCGCCGGCGAGCAACGTCGGCCCGGCCCAACCGAGGCCAATGGCTGAGTGCGGGAACCTGGTCTCGACTCCCGCCAACTCGTCGTCGATGATCAGCTGATGTTCAGCATCGGCCCCGAGCCCCCACGGCTCAGGCCAGTGAGGGGTCAGGTACCCGGCTCGACCGAGGTCGGCTTGTGTGGGCTGCGGATTCGCCTCGAGCCAGGAACGAACAGCTGCTCGGCGGGCATCAACCATGGCAGCACCCTACTGCTGGGCGGTACTGGGACTGGAAGGCGCAGTGAGGATCAGTCGGCGAATGTCGTGAGGTCGAGCGGTTGGGCATCGGCGGGCCGCTCGATGACTTGCTCGGTTCCGAGGTCCTCAAAGTCAATCACCAGGGTGGCATCGACTTGCTCATCCGAGCCGTCTGGGGCTGTGGGTGATGCGTTGAGGGTGAGGAGGTCGACGGCGCCTGACTGGTCGGTGATGAGATCGATCTCGAGCATCTCGTCGTCGAGCTCCGTATCGAACAACTCGGGGACGAAGAACTCGAGGCTCGGGTGATCAGCAGCGATCGCTTTGATCTCACCAACGGTCACCGTGCCACGGAAGTGACCGGGCTCTACTTCCTCGACGCTTTCCGCAGCCTCGACAAGATCAACCACCGCGGCACTGGCCGTGCCGATGTCGAGTGGAAACCCGGTCGCTTCAAGCGCCGTCATCACGTTCGGATCGTCAACAACGACCCACATGTCACCATCGGAAACGTAGATCTCGCCGTCGATCACGCGAACCTCGAATTCGACGGGGAGGACGCCGAGGTCGTCGCCACTTGCCTCGACCAATGTGGCCGAGAAGTCTTGACCGTCAAAGCGTGAGAACAGCGTGGCACCATAGGTATCGCTGCTGTCCTCGAGTTCGATACCGAGAGTGACCGTGCCAGTATCGGCTGCCTCTGTTGCCGCAGCGGCCTGCACCATGGCAGCTGCGGCTGGGGTCGACGACGGGATGAGGCTGACGGCACCAAAGCCCATGGCGCCGACGACAAAGGCGGCGGCGACACCAGCCACGACACGACCCCGACGGGGCTGGCGGCTCGAGCCGGCACGGACAGACTCTTGCGTCGGCGGGGCCGAGAACAGCGCCCGATCGTTCGTGGCGGGCGCAGCATCAGCGCCCGTCACGCTCGCAAAGATCCGATCGTGATTGAGGGTTGAGGGGTCGGTTTCTGGCACCGGATTGGCGGCGCGGAGGCGGTCGATTGGATCGTTCATCGGGGGTCACTTTCGAACGTGGTGGAGGTTTGGGATTCACTGTGCGGATCGGACGATGTGGCGACGGCATCGAGTACGGCGGCAAGCCGTTGTCTGGCTCGATGGGCTCGAACGCCGACAGCGTTGGGTGAGATGTCGAGCACGGCGGCGATCTCGGCATGGGTCAGTTCTTCCCATGCCAACAGCCGGAGAAGCTCCTGGTCGTCGTCGCTCAGGGTGCTGAGGGCATCGAGGACGACCTCATGACCTTCGGTGTGAGTGCTGGCGTTTGGACGCTCGTGCACGAGGCGCAGATGTAGTCGTTCGGAGCGGTCAGCGGATCGATTGACGTTGGCAACAACGCGACGAGCCACGCCAAAGAGCCAGAGCCGAGCCTCGTGTCCATCCGGCACCGAATCAATGCGGCGCCAGGCGACAAGGAAGGTCTCTGACACTGCGTCGGCGACAGCATCTGGTGACAGGCGCCGGCGGCAGTACGCCTCGATGCCTGCGACGTTGGCGTTGAAGATCTCACGGAACCGGAGATCGGATGACGTGCTCGTCATGGGGACAGTCAGGTTCGACACATTGAAGACATGTCCGGCACTGGTGAAATCCTTACACGTCGAGGGAAAAGATCTGAGGAATCATCAAGAGAGCTCGACTGCGGTCTCCGAATCGCCCGTGCGATAGACGAAGTCGCAATGGTCAGCACCACCCATGATGGTCTGAGTTCGGGAGAACTCGATGTCGGGGTTGAAACCTTGCACCATCGTGCCGTCGCGATCGCACGACAACGTTGCGCCGAGTTCGGCCAGACCAAGGTCGCGATACATCTCGGCATAGCGGCACCGGTTGACGTTGAAGGCGTAGACCTCATCGGTGTGTTCAACGACTTCGATCTCGAGCGCACCGCCCTTGGTCCAGTTGTCCATCGAACCAGAGAAGTAGCTCAGGTCGTTTCCGCCCATGTGAGCTGCCAGGGCCGCTCCCTGACTCTGCGCCACACCAACAACAACCTCGCGTGCCAGTTCATACACACGGTCTGACCCAAACTCTTCGGCAAAGCGCTCGAGCAGAGGAGCAACGATGCGGGCTTCGATCTCTCGGCGTTTGAGCACGCCGATGTCGTTGAGGGTGTCTGGTCGTGCTGCGTCTGGCTGGTCGCTCATGGCCCGACGTTAGAGCCCCCAGGTGTTCCGAGTGCAAAGATGGCGAGGTGACCGATCCTGTTCTGTACGAAGAGCGTGACGACATCGCCATCATCACGCTGAACCGTCCTCACAAGAAGAACGCCCTCAACAATGCGGTGATCCAAGGAGTGGCCGACAGCATCGACGCGGCGACGAAGTCGTCTGATGTCGCCGCCGTTGTGCTGCGGGGCGCTGAGGGCACGCTCACTGCGGGATACGACCTCACGGCCAGCTTTGGCGACAGCGACTCAGAAGCCGGCGATGATCCGGCCGGGTGGCCAACGCCCTATGGAGCCAAAGGGCCGGAGCGACGCGACGGAGCGTGGGACCCGGTCCGTGACTACCAATTCATGAACAACAACGTGCGCCGGTTCATGAAGATCTGGGAGTGTCCGAAACCCGTGCTCGGCGAGATCACCGGTTGGGCCGTCGGTGGCGCCACCGATCTCGTGCTGTGTTGCGATCTGCTGTTCATGGCCAGCGATGCCCACATCGGATATGCCCCGAGCCGCATCTTCGGCACCCCGACCACCATGATGTGGGTGTACCGACTCGGGCTCGAACACGCCAAGCAGTTCTTGCTCACCGGGCGTGCCATTGATGCCGAAACGGCGCACCGCATCGGCCTGGTGTCGCAGGTTTTCGAGCCGGGAGAGATTGCGGCTGCCATCGAGGCCGAGGCCCAACGGTTCAAGCACATCCCCGCCAACCAGTTGGCCCTCAACAAGATGCTGATCAACCAGGCCTTCGAGAACATGGGTCTGCGCACCACCCAGATGATGGGAACGTTCTTCGATGGCGTGACCCGCCACACCGAAGAGGCCTACCAGTGGACCGAAGCCTTCGGCGACAAGGGGTTCCGGCAGGTGATTGCCGAACGGGACGAACCCTGGGGCGACTACGGGCAAAGGCAGTAGCCCAAAAGGGACGGAGCGCTAGCGGGGCTTCATCGGGAGCGAGTGAATGCCGTGCACAAAGTTGGACGGTGCCCGCTCTGGCTCACCCGTGAGCTCGAGATCGAGATCTCGAGCCAGCATCTCTTCGAGCAGCACCCGAATCTCCATGCGAGCAAGGAACGCTCCAAGGCAGAAGTGTGGGCCACCACCGCCGAAGGCCTGATGGGCACCCTGGTCACGTCCGACGTCAAACGTCAGCGGATCCTCGAACACCTCGGGGTCGAAGTTGGCCGAGTTGTACCACATCACCACTTTGTCGCCGGCCGCAATTGCGGTGCCCGCCAGTTCAGTGTCGTGGGCCGCGGTGCGGCGCATGTGCATGAGCGGCGTCGAGAACCGCAGGAACTCCTCCACCGCTGATTCGACGAGCGACGGGTCGCTCTTCAACCGCTCCCACTGGTCGGGGTTCTCCGCCAGTGCCATTGCCCCGTGGCTGAACGCAGTGCGTGTTGTCTCGTTGCCTCCGAGCACGAGAATGTGGAACATGTTCCGGTATTCACTGCGACTCAACCGGTCTCCGGCGTCTTCCGCTTCGACCAGGTGGGTCACCACGTCCTCTTGTGGCGACTGCCGCTTCACATCCGCCATCTCGTCGGCAAAGGTGAACATCGCGTGGCTGGCCGGGCTGCTGAAGGGCAACAGCCGAATGTCGGTCGTGTTGCCGAATGCATCGTCGGGCAGCGATGGCTCGTCTGTGGTGCCTTCGATCAGATAGTTCGACAGCTCGACGAGATAGTCACCTTTGTCGAGCGGCACGCCGAGAATCGACAGAATCACTCGGATAGGCAATGGCGCAGCCACGAGCTCGACCCAATCGCCGCCTTCAGCGCAGAAGTCGTCGAGCAGGTCTCGGGTGATCTCGCGAGTTGCGTCTTCCCACACCCGTAACGCCCGCGGTGTAAACACTTTGCTCACAAGACGGCGTAGCCGGGTGTGGTCGGGGGCGTCGGTGTCGATGATCGATCGGCGGGCCTCGAGCGCGTCGGCTTCGAGATCCCACAGATTGGTGTTGCCGATCGCTGATGAGAAGCGTTCTGGTTCGGTCGACACGGTCTTCACGTCGGCATAGCGAGTGACCGCCCAGAAGCCGTTGTCCTGGTAGGGGTGCCACACAATGCCGTCTTGTCCTCGAAGCTCGGCGAACGAGTCATGAGGAATGCCCGTCACGTAGAGCTTGGGGTCTGCGATGTCGACCATGTCATTCACACTATGTCCTGCGACGCACCAGGAACGAGAACGATCCGACCAGTCACCTCGCCGTTGCGGAGCCGTTGGTGGGCGGCTTCGGCCTCGTGGAGGGCCATTGTCTCGACCGGCTGGATGACCGAGGGTTCCTTCCGAGCGAGGTCGAGCAGTTCATTCATCTGGAGTCGGGAGCCCCACACCGAAGTGAGAACGGTGGCTTCGTGGGCGATGGCGCCAAACCCGACACCGACCGTGCCCAGCCCAAGGCCGACGGCGACCAGTACTCCCTGTTTGAGGATGGCCTGTCCTGCGGTCTCGAGCGTTACTGGGGCGCCCACGAAGTCGATCACGGCGTCGTACGCGCCGATCTCATCATCGGGAGCCAGCGCTGCGTGTGCTCCCAAGGCGAGCGCAGTGGCACGCTTGTCTGGCGACAGGTCGAGGACGCTCACGTGGGCATCGCTCAACAGTCGGAGGTAGCGGATGGCGAACTGGCCGAGCCCACCAGCACCGATCACGAGTGCTCGGGCATCGGGCCCGAGGCGACGCAACCGATCGAGTGTGTGATCAACAGCTCGGTAGGCAGTCAACCCACCGCAGGCCAGCGGCGCTGAGGCAATGGGGTCGAGCCCATCGAGCGGCGCCAGATAGCGGCGATCGGGAACCATGATGCGATCGGCGTACCCGCCATCGGTCAACAGCCCAGCCTCGGTTGAATTCGAGCAGATGTTCTCGAGCCCGTCGTCACACTGGCGACAGTCCCGACAACCCCACGGTGCGTAGACCATCACCGGGCCGAGCTCATGGTGCACACCGGTGATCTCGTGCCCGAGGATCAGAGGCAGCGGGCTCGGATAGATGCCGTCGACAACGTGAATGTCGGAATGGCACACCCCGCATGCCGTGACCTCCACGAGCTCACCAGCGCCCGTCGGCTCCGGATGGTCATCTCGTACCTCTAGGGAACCATCGACCTCAACGCACAGCACTGCTTGCATGGCCGAAGTGTGGCACGCTCGCAGCCATGAACTTGAACCTCACTGCAGATGAAGTGCTCACCACCACCCGTTCGGTTCGCAAACGGCTCGACTTCGACAAGCCTGTTGATCGGGCCACGGTGCTCGAGTGCATTGACATTGCCCTCCAGGCTCCCACCGGGTCGAACACACAGGGCTGGCAGTGGATGGTGATCGGCGACGAAGCCAAGAAGAAGGCCATCGCTGAGCTCTACCTGAAGAACTTCACGGCCTATGCCGCCCAACCCGGGCGGGAGTACGCAGAGGGCGACACTCGTGCTGACCGGCAGGAGAAGGTGCGGAGCTCGGCCTACTACCTGGCCGAGAACTTCGAACGTTCGCCCTACATGGTGATTCCGCTGATCGAAGGGCGTCTCGACGAGGGTTTGCCCACGTTTGCCCAGGCGAGCCAGTGGGGCTCGATTCTGCCCGCAGTCTGGAGCTTCATGATGGCGCTCCGGGCCCGAGGCATGGGATCAGCATGGACCACCCTGCACCTGCCCGATGAAGAGAAGGCGGCCGAAATTCTCGGCATCCCGTTCGATCGCTATACGCAAGCCGGTCTCTTTCCGGTGGCCTACACGATCGGCACCGACTTCAAGCTGGCCAAGCGCCTCCCCGCCGCCGAGCTGACCCACTGGGACACCTTCGGCGAACACTGAGCTCTGGTTCAGGCGAACACGAGGCGGGCGGCGGCGACGTCTTCGAGCGCGATGCCGGCCGACTTGAACATCGTGATCTCATCGGGAGACGTTCGGGCGCTGTCGGGGCCGGCGACGAGTTCGGCCAGATCGCCTTTGAGATCGTCGAGTGTGATGAGCCCGGCCTCGAGCGGCTGGGCCAAGTCGCCGGCGAGCACGCCGTCTGCTCTCGTGTCGACCCAGATTGATGCTCGGCGGATGACGTCGTCGTCTGTCTCGCGCATCTGCGGCGTGAACGCACCAATGAGATCAACGTGGGTGCCAGGGGCCAGGAGTGCTCCCTTGATGAGCGGCGCCGTGGCTCCGGTGACACACGTGATGACGTCTGCCTCGGCGACTGCGGCGTCGAGGTCATCCGCCACGACAGCGGTTGTTCCATCGGCAACGAGACCGTCGACGACCTGTGCCGCTTTGGCCTGATCTCGGCCCCACACCATTACCTCGGAGTAGTTCCGGACCGCACTGTGGGCGGCTGCGGTCATCGGCGCAAGCGCACCGGTGCCAACAACGAGAAGACGCTCGGCATCAACTCGAGCAAGCCGCTTTGCCGCCACCGCCGATGCTGCAGCGGTGCGACGGGTAGTGAGTTCGTTGCCATCACAGGCGCCGATGAGTGTTCCGTCTGTTGCGCTGAACAACAGAACGCCGGCATTCACTGTCGGCAGTTGCCGCTCACCGTTGTCGCCGAAGAACGTCACGACCTTCACCGCGATCACATCGCCGACGACCCAGCCCGGCTTCAACAGCAGCGACGCATCTGGTCCGGTCGGCGTGGACACCGAGTGCACCGTTCGTTCCGGTGCCTCGGCCCCCGGCTCCAACAGGATCACCTCGATGGCCTCGATCAACTCGGGCCAGCCAAGGAGATCGGCAACCGCTGCTGCATCAAACGACTTCATACGCTCCGACCCTAGGCACGGTTCCCATTCACGAGGTGTTCGAGCACGTTGCGGGTAATGCGAGCGCACGCCTCGTCGCCGAGGCCGTAGGCCCAGTCGGTGCAACCGGTGGTGAATACTTCGCCCTTGCCCCGTCTGAACGCGCCCATCACGGCGTGACCGTTGGCGAATCGGGCCCGGCTCTCTTCGCTGTCTCCCCCGCCAAGACGTTCAGCCACCCAATTGAGCTCGCCGACATAGGTATCCGGCAGCCCCGCAGCGCCTTCCTCGGTGGCCCAGAGATGCGCTGGCGCCGTTCCGAGCACCTCGAAGTTCTGCGGTGTGCCAGCCGTCCCAGCCGCCGTCGGCAGGCCGTTCTCCATCACCAGTTCGCACCCGTCGCATTCGTAGCCCACCACCACGGGGTCAGCTCCAACCAGATCACCCGGGTAGAGGTCGAGACCATCGAAGGCCCAATGCTCTGGCCGCCAAATTGAGTAGCCGCCTGACCCCTTCGGCGCGCTGTTCACGTGGGCGTACCCGCCCCGAGTGAATGTCACGCCCGTCATCTCTGACTCGGGGCGCTCACAGAGCGGATCACTCCACATGGTCGACACGGTGTGTTGCTGGTCGGTTCCCATCACCGGATCGTCGGCGAAGTCGAGCTTGTAGCCGACGACTTGGGTGTCGTCTTGTTCGTAGCGAATCTGCCAGAACGCGGTGTTACCCGAGAAGAACGCTGCGCCGCCTCCATTGTCGACAAACGACTCGACGTGGTCACGCATCGAGGCCGACCAGTACTCGTCGTGGCCAACGCTCACGTAGGCGCCATAGGGTTCGAGCAGGCCAGGGTCGTTTGCCAGATCGAGGCTGGTTGCGTAGTCGAGCTCGACGCCTTCGGTTTCGGCCCACCACACGAACAACCGCTCCCAGTTGGCCCAGCCGGCCGCTGCCGACCAGTAGCTGTACTGGTCGAAGTGGGCTCGCCGTTCGTCCTTCGGGAGTTCGGCAAACCGGGCGATGCGATACCGCTCGGGGTCGGGCTTGTCGAGAAAGCCCCGAGGGAGTGGACGAAGTTGCGACGACCGGTGCCCGCCGGTGTAGAAGCTCGGACCGCCCCAGTCGTTGTAGGCAGCCCACGTCGAGGTCGACAACACCAAGAGCGTCGACCCAGGCGAGGCCCTGTTTGGTGCGGCGCGCACGACAAAGAACGCTTCACTTATTGACCCGTCGTCGGTGCTCAGGCGGACCAGGTAGAAGCCAGTTGGCCACGCTGGATCGATCTCGATGTTGAGGTTTGGCGACCAACCGCAGCCATTGACGGCGACGTCGTCTGGCACACCCTGATCAACGACACCGGTGATGGTCTGGGTCTCGACGACGGTTTCAGATGCTCCGATGCGCACGATCTGCACCTCGGCGGTTGACTGGCGCAACGACGAAACGAAGAGCTCGACGACATCTCCGGCCTGTCCGCTCTGCGGCCAGCAGTAGCCCTCGATCATTGATCGTTCAACGGGTCGCCTTCGCCGAAGGCGCTCCCGCCTTGGTAGTGGCCCTCGGGAATGAGCAGGCCCCGCACGAGGAGCGAGTAGGGGTCACCGGCCGCAGTCAGATGATCGGCCACCTTCAACAAGGTCTCGCCGAGCACCGTGCCCCCGAAGATCCATTCGTTCAGGGCAGCGTGATTGGGCGCAGCTGGACCCGGTTGGGCGGCGACTCCCTCGTGGTAGAAGGTGCGCAGGTCGTCGGCCAGATGACGGATCAGCAGCGGCATGTCAAATGCCCACTCGACGTCGCTCACCGGCGCCGTCGCCGTGTCGCCTGATTCCGCGATCGACACCAGCGCCTCGGCAACGTCGCCGACCTGATCAGTTGATGCGCCAGTTGCTCCAAAGAGTGTGCGGCCCCGTTCTCGGCGAGTCTCGGCTGACCAGGGACGCAGCCGACCAACCTCGCTGAGCAAGCGGCCGCTCAAGGTGTCGTCATCACCGAGATCGAGACTGAGCGGGCACGACCACTGGGCCGGTCCTGCTTCTTCGGGCGCCTCGACCGGGTAGTCCTCGATGGTGGGCTCAGTGGTCGTTTCGAGCATGGCGAACGCGGCACGGATCACGTTGGTCTGGAACTCCGGGTCAGCGGCCGACCCGAGGGGTCGACCGAGGGCAAACGGAACCCACAGCGCCCGAGGTGGGCGGACCCGTTCGGTCTGCTCACGTATGAGCGAGATCGAGGCCGTGGCCACTCCGGCTCGTTCGATGAAGTGTGCGAGGGCGCCGACCGCGCCCGAACAGATCGGTCAAACCGGCACCAGGAGCGCCAGGTCGACATCATCAGCGGCAAGAAGTCGACCGACCTCTTCTCCGGTCTCTTCCATGCGGAGCGGGTTCGGTTGCGCTCCCATGAACGAGTAATGCCACTGCGACACCGATCCGATCTCGCCCCGGTCGGCCATCTCTCGCAGGCGATCGACGGGCAGCATGATGTTGGGGTCTTGCTGGAACGCTGTGCGATCGAAGTTGGTGCTGATGTGCGACAGCACCACATCGGCAAAGTCGACATCTCCCGGGAGGATTCGATAGTCGATGGCTCCAGGCGTGAACGGCGGGTCAGACCGACGATGCATGCCTGCGGTCGAGATGATCGCCACCTTCGACTCGGCCAGCGGCTTGGGTGTGATCCACGGCCCGCAATCGATCTCGGGCATGGCCGCCGCCCGGTCTCGCATGTGTTGGGCCTCGGCCTCGTGGAGGTCGCTCAGTCTGACCATGTCATCTCCCGGATTGCTCGCTCGCATGACCGTAGGCCCAGCTGATGGACCAAACCAGCGAGGCCATAGGATCGGACGTTCCATGACCAGCGACCCTTCAACTCTCCTCTCCGAACTCGTCGGGAAACTGCAGCCCGTCGACACCGAAGCCGGCGCGGCGGCGGCTGAGTATCACCTCCAGCTGACGAAGCCCCCGGGCGCGCTCGGCCGGGTGGAATCACTCGGTGTCCAACTCAGCGCCATCGCTGGCTCTACGCTGCCGCCCGCCCCGGCTCCGGCGGCCGTGGCCATCTTCGCGGCCGACCATGGCGTGTTGTCCGAAGGTGTCAGCCCGTGGCCGCAAGAGGTGACGGCTCAGATGGTTGGAAACTTCTGTGGCGGAGGCGCCGGCATCAACGCCATCGCTCAGGCCAACGGCATCGACGTGGTTGTCGTGAACGCAGGTGTGGCCACGGCACTCCCCGACCACCCGCAACTCGTCAACACGCCAGTCCGACTCGGCTCAGACAACATCCGGCGTGGTCCAGCGATGTCGGTCGATGAGGCAGCACAATCCGTTGCGCTCGGCATCGAAACCGCACGACAGCTCGTGGCCGGTGGCACGCGATGTCTGCTGACCGGCGACATGGGCATCGGCAACACCACAGCCTCAACTGCGACGATTGGTGTCGCCGTCGGCCTCGACGCTGAAGCGATCACCGGTCGTGGCACTGGCATCGACGACGAGGTCTTCGCTCTCAAGACCACGGTGATCGCCGAGGTACTCGAGCGGGCACGCTCGATCGACCCAAGTGACGGACTCGCCCTGCTCGCTGAAGTGGGCGGGCTCGAGATCGGGGGAATCGCTGGTTTGTGTCTGGGAGCGGCCGAGGCCCGCATCCCCGTGATCATCGATGGGGTCATTGCTCTCGCTGGCGCCGTCGTTGCCGATCGGTTGTCGCCACTTGTGCGGGGCTACATGATCGCCGGTCACCGCTCGGTCGAACCTGCTGCCACGGTAGCACTCTCGCATCTCGAACTCGACCCGATTCTCGAACTCGACCTTCGGCTCGGCGAGGGTACCGGCGCGGCCCTGGCCCACCCGATTGTGGTTGCCGCAGCTGCCGTGATGAACGACATGGCAACGTTTGCCGACGTCGGCATTACCGACGGCTGAGCATTACTGACGGTTGAGCGACGTCACGTAGTAGGCGAACTTTTTCGGCATTCGCTCCTTTGCGATGTTCGCAAATGGGTGCTTGCCCATCACGCCTCGGAACACCGGCGCCAGCGCCTTGCCGATGCCTGCTGGTTCTGCTCCGAATCGCCAGGTGAACTCGCAGGCCTGTGGGCCCATCGGCCGCAGCAGAAACTCCTCGGCCGCAGCGGCCACCCCCGGCTCGCGCCCTCGAATGATGCAAAACGCAATCCGGAAGGGGTCTTCCCATTCGATGACCTGCTGCTCAAAGCTCGGTCTGCCTTTGCGCTTCACCAGCCTGGTGCTGCCTTCAGCGTTGGGAGCGGATGTCCACTCAACGCTCCGGTAGGTCGGGTACCAGGTGGGCCAGGTGGTTTGATCGGCGAGCGCTCGAAACGCCAACTCGATCGGGGCGTGGACCATGGCCTTCGCTTGGAGTCGCATGGGGGCATGGTCGACCAGCGATCGATCGACCACCGGGAAGTCGCTCTTGAAGCTGTAGAACTTTTTGATCGCATCGATCGGAGACTGCGACGTTGCCATGGTGTTGGTTTCGGCTGGTTTCAGTTCTGGATGTAGGAATCCAAGAACACTTCGAGACGACTGAGCGCATGCTGCAAGTCTTCGACGTGCGGGAGGAAGACCACCCGAAAGTGATCGGGCTCTGGCCAGTTGAAACCGCTGCCCTGCACCAGGAGGATCTGCTCGGACTGTAGAAAGTCGAGCACGAACTGCTCGTCGCTCGTGATCTTGAACTTGTCGGTGTCGATCTTCGCAAACAGATAGAGAGCGCCGCCCGGCAGGGTGCACGACAGTCCGTCGATCGCATTGATCATCTCGTGTGCGACCTTGCGCTGCTCGTACAGCCGACCGCCGGGAACGATGAACTCCGAGATGCTCTGGTAGCCGCCGAGCGACGATTGGATGGCGTGCTGGGCCGGAACATTGGCGCACAACCGCATCGAGGCCAGCATGCGCAGTCCCTCGAAGTAGCTCGACGCGGTGTGCTTGGCCCCACTGATCGTCATCCAGCCTGAACGAAAGCCGGCCACGCGATAGGTCTTCGAAAGGCCATTGATCGTGGCAAACACGACGTCGTCGGCCAGCGACGCAATGCACGTGTGCTGCGCATCGTCGTAGAGGATCTTGTCGTAGATCTCATCCGCCATGACCACGAGATTGTGCTCACGAGCAATGTCGACGACCTGCTGAAGAAGATCCTTCGAGTACACCGCGCCCGTCGGATTGTTCGGATTGATGATGACAATCGCCTTGGTGCGATCGGTGATGTTCGAGCGGATGTCGTCGAGGTCGGGGAACCAATCGGCTTCTTCGTCGCACCGGTAGTGCACGGGCACGCCGCCGGTCAGCGTCGTTGCTGCGGTCCAAAGGGGGAAGTCGGGTGCCGGAATCAGCACCTCGTCGCCGTCGTCGAGCAGTGCTTGGAGCGCCATCGCGATGAGTTCAGATGCACCGTTGCCGATGAACACGTCGTCGATCTCGACGCCCTTGATGCCCATCCGCTGGTTGTATTGCATGACGGCCTTGCGGGCCGAATAGATGCCTTGGGAGTCGGAGTAACCCTGTGCGGTCGGCAGGTTGCGCATCATGTCGACCAGCACCTCTTCGGGTGCTTCGAAGCCGAACGGCGCCGGGTTGCCGATGTTGAGCTTCATGATCCGGTGGCCTTCACCCTCGAGCCGGTTGGCTTCGTCGAGGATCGGACCACGGATGTCGTAGAGCACATCGTTGAGCTTCGAGGACTTGCGGATCTCCTGAGGCATCCGACAACGGTAGATCACCGGCCCCGCTGATCCATTTCATTTCGTCGTCGGCTGGTCTGGCAGTATCTGGACATGGATTCCACCGACGACGCTGCCTACTACGACCTCGGGGCGTTTTCCCGTGTCGTCACTACCGCCGGGGGCGACGCGGGAGCCGAAGCGCAGGTGTGGTTCGATCGCGGGCTCAACTGGCTGTACGCCTTCAACCACTTCGAGGCGGTTGATTGCTTCCAGAAGGCCATCGATGCCGACCCGACATGCGCTATGGCGCACTGGGGCGTCGCGATTGCGTCCGGCCCCAACTACAACTCGCCATGGAATCTGATGGATCGCCGCAGCAAAGCCGCAGCACTGCAGACCGGCTTCGACTCGAGCCGCAAGGCCGCCGAAGTGGCGGCTGCGTCGTCAGACATCACCGAGGTGGAGGTCGACATCATCGAGGCCTTGATGGCCCGCTTCCCACAGGCCGAGCCGATCGACGACATGATGCCGTGGAACGGCGAGTACACCGCAGCGATGCGGTCGGTCTATGAGAAGCACCCCGACGATCTCGAGGTCGCTGCCGCCTTCGTCGACGGCATCTTGAACGAGACGCCGTGGCAGATGTGGAACCTCCAGACCGGTGGAGTTGCCGACGGTGCCGGCACCGTCGAAGCCCAGACGACGCTCGAGCGGGTCTTCGCTGATCTACCTCTGTCATGGGACCACCCCGGAGTCCTCCATCTCTATGTGCACCTGATGGAGATGTCGCCAACGCCTGAGCTTGCCTTGCGCCACGGCGACCGTCTGCGCCGCCTCGTGCCAGATGGTGGGCATCTGATCCACATGCCAACCCACATCGATGTGCTGTGCGGCAACTACCACGACGTCGTTCTCTATAACCAGATCGCCGTGGAGGCTGATCGTCGGTGGCTCGAACGTGAGGGGCCCATCAACGTCTACACGCTGTACCGAAATCACAACTACCACTTCGTGATCTACGGGGCGATGTTTCTCGGACAGTACTCCGCCGCGATGGCCGCGGCAGATGAATTGATCGAGACGATGCCCGAGGAGTTCTTGCGCATCAAGTCGCCGCCGTTTGCTGATGCGGCCGAGGCGTTCGTCGGGATGAAGGAGCACATCAGGGTGCGCTTCGGCAAGTGGCAGGAGATCATCGACGAGCCGCTCCGAGACGACCAAGAGCTGTATTGCGCAACCACGGCGCTGCAGCGATACGCCAAGAGTGTTGCCCACTCGGCCCTCGGCAATGTCGAAGAAGCAGAGCGGGAGCGAGACGAGTTCTTGACCGCCAAGGGGCTCGTGTCGGAACGTCGCAGGGTGCACAACAACACCGTGGTCGACCTGCTCGAAGTCGGCGAAGCCATGCTCGAAGGCGAACTCGAATACCGCAAAGGCAATCACGAGGTGGCCTTCGATCACTTGCGTCGGGCCGTCGAGATCGAGGACAACCTGCTCTACGACGAGCCATGGGGTTGGATGCAGCCAACCCGTCACGCCCTCGGCGCCTTGCTCCTCGAACAGGGCCAACTCGAAGAAGCCGAAGCGGTCTACCGGGCCGATCTCGGGCTCGACGACACGCTGAGCAGGGCTAGCCAGCACCCAAACAACCTGTGGAGCTTGCACGGGCTGCACGAGTGTCTCGTGCAGCGAGGCGACACGGTTGCCGCCGGTCTGATCAAACAGCAGCTCGATGTGGCCATGGCCCGCTCGGAGGTACCCGTCAAAGCGTCCTGTTTCTGCAGCCAGGCTGCCATGGCCGGTTCCTAACCCCTCCTCCCCCGCCCCACCCGAATTGGCACCAAACCTGCCCACACGCGAATTGGCACAGAAACTGCCCACCGTGCGCGCAAAAGCGTGCCAATTCCCAGCCGCCGCTCGACCCAATCGCGAACTGGCACCGAAGCTGCTCGCCGTGCGCTCAAAACCGTGCCAATTCGGGTTTGGGATGAGACTGTCACATGCCTTCGGCAAGATGGCTGGATGCTCAACAACGACGCTTGGAGCGCCGTAGCAGAGCTTGCAGCCTCTCAGCACGGATGCTTCACCACAGCACAGGCTGCCGACAACGGACTGAGTCGACGACAACTTGACCGGGCTCGGACCAACGGTGTCGTCGAACGCGCCGTTCCTCGGGTGCTGCGCTTTGCTGGCGCACCGCTCACGTGGCGGGCGAGGGTGATGGCTGCCACGTTGAATACGGGTGGAGTCGCCTCGCACCGGGCGGCAGCTCGGCTTCACGGGTTGGAAGGCTTCGACGAGGACACGGTCGAGATCACCATCGCTCGTGGCCGGCGCGCATCACTACCCAACGTGGTCTCCCATCGATGGACTCACCCCGAGCCCGATCTTGACCATGTGGTGATCGATGCCATTCCCACTGCCTCGACGGCGGTGACGTTGGCGCAACTCGGAGCCATCGTTACGCCTACGGCTGTAGAACGGGCGCTCGACAGTGCTCTTCGCAACGGCGTCAGCATGCGGTGGATTCGCGAGACAGTCGAACGTCTCCACCGACCAGGACCCAGCGGAACAGGCACCCTCCTCCGAATTCTCGACGACGAACGTCGCACCGGCGCTCTGCCTGACAGCTGGTTTGAACGCCTTGTCTTGGCGATCCTGCATGACACAGACATTCCGAGACCGACGATCCAGCACGACGTGACGGTCGCCTCCGGCCGTCGTTACCGACTTGATCTTGCGTGGCCCGACCTTGCGCTTGGGCTCGAGTGTCATTCCCGCACCTATCACTTCGGACCGTCGAAAGAGTCGTCTGACCATCGTCGCGATCTCGAGTTGGCTGGAGCCGGGTGGGAAGTGTTGTACCTCACATGGGATCAGACTCGCCGTCCAGCGGAATTCGTCCCGCTGCTGGCCCAAACGCTGGCGATCCGACGATCGCAACTCCGAGCTGCCTGACCAGCCCAACCTGACCCGGCGCGTGCGATCTGGCACCAGAACTGCGCGCCGTGCGGACAAAACGGTGCCAATTCCAAGTTGTTGTTCGGCCAGGGCTCGAACTGGCACCAAAACTGTTCGCCGTGCGGACAAGACGGTGCCAATTCGGTGTGGGCGGATGCGGTGGGGTTTGGTTTCAGGGTGCCAGTTCGGGGTGCCAGTTCGGGGCGGGGCTCCGTTAGTCGTCGAAGCCGACGAAGTCGACGACGTCTTCGTTGGGCGAGCGGCGGGACACCACGTGGTTGGCGACAAAGTCCGGGTCGGGCCAACCCATGGCGACACACGTCATGATCACTTGGTCTTCCGGGATGTTGGCGTGCTCACGGACGACGGCGGATTGCATGATCCCCTGGCCGTTGATGACGCACCCGAGGCCCTTCGATGTTGCTGCGAGCACGAGTCCGTAGGTTGCCGCTCCAACATCGAAATGAGCGACGGTGTCGTCGGCCAGCTCTTTGTCCATCGTGACCACGACCGATACGGGGGCATCGAACTGACGGAATCCCCGCATGACCCAGTCTTGACGGCGTTCTTTGTCGTGACGCTCGATACCCATCGCCTCGAACAGCTGGACAGCGATCTCGACCTGACGGTCGCGGTGGACGCCCTGGTAGCCGTGATCGGACATCTTGATCTCACGATCGACCTTGGCTCCGGCCATCATCCGCTCGGTGTTGCCCTCGCGGATCAGCTCGAGCGGCGCCCCGGTGACGGCGTGAAAGTGCCACGGCTGTGTGTTCATGGAGGACGGGGCTCGCTTGGCGATCTCGATGATCTCCTCCATGAGCTCGCGAGACACCGGATCTGGCTTGTACCCCCTGGTGCTGCGGCGCTGGGCCACAAGCGTTTCGAAGTCGACCTTTTCCGAGGCAGTTTCCGTCACGTCCTGAGTCTGTGGGCGGCGACGAACGGACGCAAACTCAGCTCCGTTGTGGGTAGATGAACGCGATCAAGCCAAACGCCGCAGCCCCACCGACGAGCTGCATCACGATGAACATCGGTGCCGACGACGGCGCAATCCCAGCGAAACTGTCGGACAGGGTTCGAGCAATCGTCACCGCAGGGTTGGCGAAGCTCGTTGATGACGTGAAGAAGTAGGCGCCGCCGATCCACACACCAACCGCATAGGCAACGCTGTTGGCTCGCCCGGTCCGCACGCACCCGTGAATCACGAGCAACAGACCGATGGTGGCCACAAACTCCGACAGCCACAGCGCTGGAGACGACCGATCCTTGGTCGAGAGCTCGATCGCCGGAAGCTCAAACATCAGGTTGGCGATGACTGTCCCCACACATCCACCGCCGATCTGGGCCAGAACGTACGCACCAGCATCGCTCGTCGACAGATCGCCAAAGAGCCGATCAACGAGCGTGACAACGGGGTTGAAATGAGCTCCAGACACGCCGCCAAACATCAAGATCAGGCCGATCAAGGCACCGGCAGTGGCGGCCGCGTTCTCGAGCAGCTGGAGACCGACATCGTTTGGCGACAGTCGACTCGCCATGATGCCGGAGCCAACAACGGCCACGATGAGAAACGCCGTGCCGACCGCCTCGGCAACAAGGCGACGAGGAAGAGAGACCGGTTCACCCATCGGCCGGAAACCTACAAGCAAATCGCAAGGGCTTGTCCCAAATCATCGAGTCGTTCGTGTTACACACGGGGTGACGTCAATCAGGGGAGCAAGCGATGCCGGACCAACTTCTCATCGGCGGATCGTGGCGGAACGGATCGACAGACGAGCGAATCTCGGTGCTCGATCCCGCGACCGGCGAGGAACTCACGACCGTTGCTTCCGGATCGCCCGAGGACGCGACCGCGGCCGTCGACGCTGCCGCCAAGGCACAGATCGGCTGGGCTCAGACAGCCCCACGCGAGCGGGGTGAGATCCTTCGCAACTGCTGGCAGATCATGCTCGAGCATCAGGACGAGTTGGGTGAGCTGATCACTGCAGAGCACGGCAAGCCAATGGCCGACGCCAAGGGCGAGATTGCATATGCAGCCGAGTTCTTCCGCTGGAACAGCGAAGAGGCCGTTCGCCTGCGCGGCACCATCGGCAACGCACCCGGTGGCGCCAACAAGATCATCGTGCATCACCCGCCCGTCGGTGTCGTGGTGATGGTGACCCCCTGGAACTTCCCCGCCGCGATGATCACCCGCAAGGTTGCTCCCGCTCTGGCGGCTGGCAATGCCGTCGTCGTCAAACCGGCAAAAGAGACGCCACTCACCGCTCTGCGCGTGGCCGAGCTTCTTGAAGAAGCCGGCGTGCCGCCAGGCGTCGTCAACGTGGTGCCCACTCAGAATGCAGGCCCATGGTTCGAAGCGGCAACCGAACATACGGCGACCCGCATGGTGTCGTTCACCGGATCAACAGAAGTCGGTCGAGTGCTGCTGAGGCGCTGCGCCGACCGAGTGCTCAAGGTCGCCATGGAGCTGGGCGGCAACGCTCCCTTCATCGTCTTCAACGATGCCGACCTCGATGCCGCAGTCGAAGGTGCGATGGTGGCCAAGATGCGTCACTCGGCCGAAACCTGCACCGCCGCCAACCGATTCTTGGTCGAGGCCGGCGTCGCCGACGACTTCACCCAGCGCCTCGGCAAGGTCATGAGCGCGGTCGAGATCGGCCCCGGTGGCAAGGCGGGCGTCGGTTGCGGTCCGATGATCAACGCCGCAGCTGTTGAGTCGATTCACGGTCTGGTCAACGCTGCAGTATCGGAGGGAGCAACGCTGGTCACGGGTGGCGAGGCGATGGACGGACCCGGCTTTTTCTACCCGCCGACCGTTCTTGCCGACGTCACCCCGACCGCAGCCATCAACCAAGAAGAGATTTTCGGACCCGTGGCTCCGGTGGTGCCCTTCACCGACACCGACGACATGATCCGCATCGCCAACAACACCGAGATGGGCCTCGCCGCGTATGTCTACACCGCCGACATCGGACGAGGCCTTGCCGTGTCTGAGCGACTCGAGTCGGGCATGGTTGGCCTCAATCGAGGCGCCATGTCAGACCCCGCCGCACCCTTTGGCGGCATGAAACAATCAGGATTGGGACGAGAGGGTGCAAGCGAAGGCATCCTTGAGTTCTGCGAAACGCAATACATCGCCACGCAGTGGTGAACGAACACTCGGCACGAGACCAGACATGACGGACGCACACGGGCACAGCCACATGCACGAGCATGGTCTCGACGGTGGCTGGCAGCGGTGGCTGGCCGACCCCGTGCTCAAGGTCGTGCTCGGTGCGGTCATCTTCTGTGGCGTTCTGACGGTGATCGGCCTCGTCGTTCTGTGGCCAACAGGCGAAGGTCGAACTGAGGCGATCGCTACCGCCCAAGAGATTGGCTTGGTCTCGGATCGGCTGGCGGGGACTGTCGAAGGCATCGAGGACACCCGCTGTTCGTATGCCACAGACGACAATCCCGA
>CALJSB010000098.1 GCA_937976305.1 uncultured Acidimicrobiales bacterium | reverse complement strand
AACCAGTGGTTGCAGTACCGCAAGGTGGGGAAGTGGGCTGACTATCTGCGGGGAGAGTCGACCTACATCGTGTTGAGTCTTGTGGCCAAGAGCGTCCTCGCATGGCAGATCTTCGCCAACACGCTGATCTAGACGTCACGGCATGGCGCGTTCCGGTACGGTTTTGTCGTGACGACGAGAGCTCTCACTGATGGCTGATTCGTGTTGTGAAGGCAAGGGCAGCGAGCTCGCAGAACTGCGGGACCGTCAGCGCCGCGTGTTGTGGATCGTGCTTGTCATCAACGCTCTGCTGTTCGTGGTCGAGTTCGGTGTCGGTTGGGTGGCGCGGTCAACCGCATTGCTTGGAGATTCGCTCGACATGCTGGGCGATGCTCTCGTCTACGCCTTCAATATTTGGGTGCTGCATCGGGGCGCTCGCTGGCGGGCCCGGGCGTCGCTCAGCAAGGGCCTGGTGCAACTTGGGTTTGGCCTGCTTGTGCTGGGCCAAGCGTTGAGCAAGCTGGTGACGGGCTTTGATGTTGATGCTGGAGCGATGGGCTGGATGGGCGCAGTCGCGCTGGCCGGAAATGCGTATTGCTTCTACTTGTTGTGGAGCCATCGAAGCGACGATCTCAACATGCAGTCGACCTGGCTGTGCTCTCGCAACGATCTGATCGCCAACAGCGGCGTTCTCATCGCGGCGGCACTGGTCGCGGTTCTCGGCAGCGGCATCCCCGACGTTGTTGTCGGCCTCGCCATCGCGGCGCTCTTCCTCCGGACCGCAGTGCAGGTCATCGCTGCCTCAAGAGCCGAGCTGCGAGCAACCGATGTGCCTGACGGCGAAATGGCTCCCTCTCAGCGCTAGCGCAAGAGCACGGAGTCGACCAGTGCTGCGCTGTCGTGGCAGTCTCTGCCATGGCGTATGTACAAGACCGTGTCATTCATGATGCCGACGCCCACGTGATGGAGACTCCCGAGTGGATCGAGGGCTTCGCCACCAAGCGGGTGCTCGATTACTCGTTGGAGCACTTCGACATCGGTAACGTCACTGCGACACTCGCCGAGATCGAACGGTCACGCGAGATGCACGCCGATGCCGAGTACCAAGCGTCGGCCGAGGCCGAAGTGATGCTCCGCAAGAACTGGCGAGCGACTGGTGCGTTCATCCCCGAAGATCGAGTTGCCGCGCTCGACTACATGGGGTTCGCAACCCAGCTCGTCTATCCGACCGTCTACAACACGATGCTCGAGGAGCTCGAACACGGTGACGATCCGTCGATGACCTACGAGGTCGCTTCGGCGGCCAACCGGGCCCACATTGCGTTCTGCGACGTCGACCCTCGGCTCTACGGCGTGGCCTACATCCCGCTGCAAACCTTCGAAGGGGCCCAGGCTGCTGCGGCCGAAGCGATCGAGGCCGGGGCCAAGGCGTTGCTCATTCCCAACCGGTGCCCCCGAGGCCACGCCCCAAGCCATGTCGGGTTCGACCCGGTATGGGCCATGGCGCAAGAGGCCCGCATTCCGGTGACGATGCACGTGGCGACGCCCGACCTCGTGATGCCCCCGCAGCACCGCAACAACGGTCTGCCGCCCGAGCCCGACTTTCACGGTGGGGGAGAGAACTTTCGCTCGGTCAGCTACATGGCCATCTCGGCCTCGCCGCTGCAAGCGCTCTCGATGCTCATCTTCGACGGTGTGCTCGAGCGCTTCCCGCAGCTGAAGATCGGGGTGATCGAACTCGGTGCTGTGTGGGTGCCCGGCTTCATGCGGCAACTCGACGCGGCCTTCACGGCCTTCGAGCGGCACGAGGATCGGCTCAAGAAGCTGACGCTCACGCCTTCTGACTATGTGCGCCGCCAGGTGCGAGTCACGCCCTATCCCACAGAACCCACCGGCTGGATCATCGAGCAAGCCGGGCCCGAGATTGCGATGTTCTCGTCAGATTTTCCTCACGTCGAAGGCGGGCGGAACCCGCTCAAACGCTTCGATGATGAGGTCGCTCACTTGTCCGCCGAGGTGCAAGACAGATTCTTCCGTCTCAACTTCGAAGACATGTGGCAGTAGCCGGCGCTGAACTCAGTCGTTGTTGATATGGAGTAGACCGCCCGAACCGAAGCGGGGCGCCGGACCGTAGCTGCCGGTGACTGACGGCGGCACGGAGATGTCGGCTAGGTAGAGCTCGCCGACATGGGCGCTGCTTCTCAACCCTGTCTTTGGCAGGGCAAGGGTCACCGTCGCGTCAGCGTCGACGACGGCGCCCGGGATTGCGCCTGAGGTGACGTCTAACCCGCTCGGTGTGTCGAGAGAAACGATCGATGCGCCCCGCTGGGTCTGCTCGATCAACTCGGCGGTCCGCCCTCTCGGCGCCCCTCGCAGTGAGTAGCCAATGAGGGCATCAACAATGACATCGACGTCGGGCAGATCGGGTCGCTGCTCGATGCCCATCCGTTCGAGAATGTCGAGTTGGTGGGCTGGCACGGGAGCCATCTCGGAGCGTTGCCGGGTCGTTGTCACCGACACCTCGACGCCGGCGTTGGCGAGATGGCGAGCAGCCACCAGGCCGCCTCCACCGTTGCCGCCTGATCCAGCAGCGACCGCAACCGTTGTTGGTGATGCTGCCCGCATCACGAGTTGGGCCAGCTGCCGCCCAGCGTTCTCCATCATCTGCATGAGCTCGATGTGGAGATCCTCGATCATCACGCGGTCGACCTCGACCATGTCGGACTCGCTGATCCAGGCCACGGCATCGGCGCTGACCTCGGGAAGGGTCGGAACGATCATGAGAGAAGTGTGCGATCGACTGCTTGGTCACAGCAACGTGCCAACTAGGTTCGCAAGAGATGACTCCAGACAGTTCAGTGCTCGCCTACGCCAGCGTGACCGTCGACGGCCGAACGTTCCTGGCCGTCGGGCTCGGTGACCAGGTGCTCAACCTCTCGGTGCTCGGTCGCTCCGAGACCAGCCATGTCAATCTCGACAGACTGCTGGCGGCTGGACCGGAGATCTGGCCCGAGGTGCGGGGACAGATCGCCGACCTCGTCGCAGCGGGCGACCTCAATCCTGAGTACCTCCACGACGCGGCGGCCTGTTCGTTCAACATGCCGTTCACCGTTGGTGATTACGTCGACTTCTATTCATCGATCCATCACGCGGAGAATGTCGGTCGCCTCTTTCGGCCCGACGAGCCGCTCATGCCGAACTGGCGGCACCTGCCCGTCGGCTATCACGGTCGTGCCGGAACGCTTTGTGTCTCCGGCACACCAATCATCCGCCCGATGGGCCAGCGTCGGGGCGACCCGGGTCCAACGTATGGCCCGTGCGAACGGCTCGACATCGAGGCCGAGATGGGATTCGTTGTTGGTGCCCCGACCGAGCTCGGGAGCCGAGTGACCACCGCCGAGTTCGAGCAGCACGTGTTCGGCATGTTTGTCGTGAACGACTGGAGTGCCCGCGACATCCAGGCCTGGGAGTATCAGCCGCTCGGTCCGTTTCTGGGCAAGTCCTTCGCAACGTCGATCTCGCCGTGGGTGGTGCCACTGCCAGCACTCGAATCGGTGCGAGTGCCAGCGCCCAAACAAGAACCGGCACCACTCGACTACTTGCGCTCGGTCGTCGACTGGGGCCTCGACGTCCAGATCGAGATCAGGTTGAACGGTCACCTCGTATCGAGCCCGCCGTTCGCATCGATGTATTGGACGCCCGATCAGCAGCTCGCACACATGACGGTCAACGGTGCATCGCTACGGACCGGCGACGTCTACGCATCGGGGACGGTGTCCGGGCCAGAACCGAGCCAGCTTGGTTCGTTCATCGAGCTGACCGGCAACGGGGCCGAGGCGTACGAGCTGGCCGATGGCACGGTGCGTACGTTCCTCGAAGACGGCGACATTGTTGAGATCAGCGCCTTCATCACGGGCCCGAACGGCAAAACGCCGATCGGCAGCGTGATCGGACAGATCCTGCCCGCCCGCTTATAGCCCGGAGAGAGCTCACGGTATCGCCAGGGTTCAGAGGTCGACGCTCGCCCGGAACCACTCGGCTCGCCAACGCGCTGCAGCGATCATCTCGCTGTTGCGGCCGATCGCTGTCCAGAACCCGGCCGCATCATCGAGCACTTCCGCCGCGCCATACCGGAGTCGACTCGCTGACTCGTCGTCTAACCCGTATCCATCCACGACGTGTTGCTGGGCAACGGCAACGGCCCTTGCCCGCCGATCGTTGTCGTCTGCATCAGACCGCGGCGCTCGGACGCTGAGCGCCAATAGGCCGGCAAGATCGCACAACGAATCTGCCGGTGCCGCGAACTCCTAATCGATGAGCGCAACGGGACGGTTCTTTCGGTAGACGACGTTCTGATAGCCGACGTCGCCGTGGCTCCATGTGGTGCCCGGCAGGGGCAGCGGCCGGACAGGCGATGAACCAGGCGGAGCCACGAAGTCAGCCGAGGCGACGTGAAGATCCTTGATCAGTCCGGCGACGAGGCCGATGGCTCGGGCGTTGTCGTCATCTCGTTCCTGCCAGTCGGGCGCTACGAATACGTCCCCTTCGATGAAACTTGTGACTTGTCGGCCCTGGTCGTCAACGCCGAGAAACCTTGGGCTTGCGTCGAAGCCGACGCGTTCGAGATGTTGCAGCAGGCTGCTGACAACGAGTGACCCATCGTTCGTCGGCCGACGAACCGTCATACCAACGCGAACCGCAACGGGTGCGCCAGCGGAGTCTGTCGAGAGAACGATCTCTTCCACTTCAGAAGTCTCGCACCACGTTCTGGCCCCCGCCGACGCGGGAAGTACGATCTCGAACTCGGCAAGCGAAGACGGGTGACGTGTTGTGATCGAAGTTGACTATCTAGTCGTGGGTGCTGGTGCCATGGGCATGGCATTCACCGACGTCATCCTCACTGAAACCGACGCAACCGTGGCTCTGGTTGAGCGGCGAGGTCGGCCCGGTGGTCACTGGAACGATGCCTATCCCCACGTGCGCCTCCACCAACCCTCGGCGTTCTATGGCGTCAACTCTCGCGAGTTGGGTTCCGGCAAGAAAGATGCCGTTGGTTTCAACGCTGGTCTCTACGAACTCGCATCTGGCACAGAGGTCGTCAGCTACTTCGATCATGTGTTGCATCAGGACTTTCTCCCGAGCGGACGAGTGCAGTACTTCCCCATGTCTGAGTACCTGGGTGATGGCAGCTTCCGTTCGATCGCGTCTGGAGCCGTCACCGAGGTGTCGGCCGCCAAGATCGTCGACGCCACGTACATGAACGTGACGGTTCCCTCGGTGCGCCCGCCGCAGTATCCGGTTGCACCTGATGTGCGCTGCGTTCCGCCCAACGATCTGTCGAAGGCGGGTGTGCTCCCCGCGGAACGCTACGTCGTTGTTGGCGGCGGCAAGACCGCTATGGATGCCTGCCTCTGGATGCTCGGCCAGGGCATCGACCCGGAGTCGATCAGCTGGATCCGGCCGCGCGACTCGTGGTGCCTGAATCGCCGGAACATCCAGCCCGGCGAAGAGTTCGCAGACAACAGCCTCGAGGGATTCGTTTCGCAGATCGAGATCGCAGCGGCTGCCGAATCGATCGATGATCTCTTCACCAAGCTGGAGGCAGCCGGCCTGCTGCTTCGGATTGACCAGAGTGTGCGGCCCACGATGTATCGGTGCGCAACCGTGACCGACAGCGAGCTCGAAGCCCTGCGGGCCATCACCAACGTCGTCCGACTCGGCCGGGTCGAGCGCATCGATGCCGAGCAGATCGTGTTGGCCGACGGCGCCGTACCCACTGGCCCAGAGGTGTTGCACATCGATTGCACCGCCGATGGCCTCGAACGGCGGCCGGTCGTACCGGTGTTTTCAGGCGAGAACATCACGTTGCAGACCGTTCGGACCTGCCAGCAGGTGTTCAGCGCGGCGTTCATCGCCCACGTCGAGGCGAGCTACGACGACGAAGCCGAGAAGAACCAGCTCGCAACGGTCGTACCTCACCCCAACACCGATATCGACTGGCTTCGAGTCACGCTGGCCAACGGCATCAACTCCGCAATCTGGCGAGAAGACCAAGCTCTTGGGGCCTGGCTGCGTGATGCACGGCTCGATGCCTTCAGCGAACTCCGAGCGATGTCGGGTGGCATGGATGCCGATCGGGTGGCGCTGCTGCGTCGGGCGACGGAAGCCGCGATGCCGGCCGCCGTCAACTTGCAGCGCCTCATCGAAGAGGCAAGCTGAACCCCAAGTGACATTTGGCCCTGTGGCACCCCATCGGGTCGCCCGGTTGATTGAATTGTGGGACGCCGCCAGTGACAGATCACGAGGTCCCCACGTCATGAAGTTTCGATCAAGGCGCAGATCACGAGGAGCCGCCGCCGCACTTGCGGCCGCGCTGTTCGTGACCGCCTGCGGTGGTGGCTCGTCAGATGAAGCTGCTGGGTCGTCCGCAGATGCCGCTGCAGGCGCCGGGCTCCCGGCGTTGGTGGGCGACACGGTCGCTGGTGGTCAGTTCGACACAAACGATCTTGCTGGCCAAGACGTCGTTGTCTGGTTTTGGGCTCCGTGGTGAGTGCGCTGTCGAAACGAAGCCCCTGCGGTCGCAGAGGTACAAGCACAACTTGGTGACCAGATCACCATCATCGGGCTGCCCAGCCGGTCAAGTGACGTTCAGACCATGGTCGACTTCGTCGAAGAGACCGGTGTCGGTAACTTCGAGCACTTCATCGATGCCGACGGTGCGATCTGGGAAGCACTCTCGGTGACAGACCAGCCTGCGTTCGCCTTCGTGAACGACAACGGCGAGATCGACGTCAACGTCGGTGCGCTCGGCGAGGAAGAGCTCACCAATCGGATCGAGGCCCTTCTCGCTTCGTAGGCCCGAGGTCTAGTCTGACCCCGAACCAACGGAGGCAGACCAGTGAGAGCAAACGGCATCCATCACCTCGCCATTTCGACGAGCAACATCAAGCAACAGATCGAGTTTTTCACCGATGTGTTGGGCTGTGAACTCACCGCGCTGTACTGGATGCACGGCGTCGAAGGAGCGTGGCACGGCTTCCTCCGCCTGCACGATCACTCCTACATCGCCTTCGTCGAGATGGACGACAACAAACCGATCGAACGCGAGATCGGCAAGACCCACGCCGGCTGGCCCGGTGGCGCCAGCTC
>CALJSB010000097.1 GCA_937976305.1 uncultured Acidimicrobiales bacterium | reverse complement strand
GGGGCAGGGCGAAGGGCTATTCGTTGGCGAGGAGGGTTTCGGCGGCGGCTTGTTGGTCGACGGTTTGGTCGTCGTCGAGATCGACGGTGACCTTCTCGAGCGAACCAGTGAAGGAGAATGGGCCGGCGAACTCGCCGGTTCCTTCGTAGTCACTCACCGTCGTGCCTCGGTCGAGGCCGATGTCGAGCCCTGACCACGAGATCATCAACCAGAAGATCTCGTTTGTCGTCATTGAGCCAGCTTCTTCGCCGTCGATGAGCAGCGTGCCGACGCCGGTCGGTTTCGTGGTCGGCTCGCCGGAGCGCCGCATGCGGAAACCGAGTGTGTGGCGGCCGGGCGTGAGCTCTCGATCAGATGACACCACGAGATGGTTGCCACCGATGTTCAGATCGTGGTGGAGGCGGTTGTCTCGCACAAAGAGCGAATACCCGCTTGTCGCGTCGCCGTGGGCCAACAGCACGCCCTCGGCCCCAGACGCAGGGATCTCGACGTGGGCCTGGATCGTGTAGCTGCGGCTGCGTAGATCAGGAGCAACCTCGGCGGGGAGATGGCCCATGCCGGCCCAGAACGTGTAGTGCGTGCGGCCGGCGCGATGTCGTTCGGCGTTCTCGGCAAACCGCTCAGCGAAACGATCATCGAGTGGAAGGACCTGGTACTTCTCGGCCTCTTCCCACCATCGAGTGGTGAGCTCCTCGAGCTTCTCGGGTTGTGATGTCGCAAGGTCGTGGAGCTCATTGAAGTCCTGATCGAGGTGGTAGAGCTCCCATTGGTCGTCATCGAAGCTCGAGCCCCGGGGATGGAATGCAACGGCTTTCCATCCGTCGAGCCACAAGCCGCGATGCCCGAACATTTCGAAGTGCTGCACGTATTTGGCCACCGACGCCGATTCGTCGAGAAGCGTCGGCGCAAAACTCACACCTTCGAAAGGTTTGAACCCGTCGAGTTCGGCATCGATGCCAATCGCTTCGAGCAGGGTCGGGGCCAGATCTTGCACGTGGCAGAATCCGTGCCGCAGTCCACCCTGCTCGACCCCTGGGCCGGCGATGACAAACGGATCGCGCACGCCGCCTCCGTGGGTGTTTTGTTTGTACCTTTTGAGGGGAGTATTCGCCGCCATGGCCCACCCCCAGGGGAAGTTGCTGTGGGTATCTGGACCACCGATGTCGTCGATGCGGGCCAGCTTCTTCTCGATGGGCTCGGGAAGGCCGTTGAAGGGGCCCATGGCGTTGACGAACCCGTTGGGTCCACCCTCTTGGCTTGCCCCGTTGTCGGAGGTGACAACAACAACTGTGTTGTCGAGCTGACCAGACGCGTCGAGGGCCGCAACCAAGCGCCCGAGATGGGTGTCGAAGTGCTCGAGCATGGCGCCGTACGCAGCGGCGAGTCGAGTGAAGACCTTGCGCTCATCGTCGGTGTGGTCAGCCCAGGCGCGCACCATCTCGTTGTGGGGCGGGAGTTCGGTGCCTGGTGGCACGATGCCCATCTCGATTTGGTTGGCGAGGCGATCAGACCGAGTCTGGTCCCACCCCTTGGCGAAGCGCTCGTCGTACTTTGCGATCAGATCGGCTGGCGCTTGATGGGGTGCATGACACGCACCCGGCATCACCATGGTCAACCACGGCGTTGTTGGGTCTGCGGCCTCGTGGCTCTGGACGAAGCCGATGGCCTTGTCGATCAGGTCTTCGGTGAGGTGGTAGTCGCTGCTGAAGTCGCCTGGGGCGTCGATGTGGGTGTTGTCCTGAACGAGTTCGGGCGAGTACTGATCAGTCTCGGCGTCGAGGAAACCGTAGAAGCGATCGAAGCCGCGACCCAGGGGCCAACCATCGAAGGGGCCTGTTGGCCCCGATTGCGTGAGGGGAGTGACGTGCCACTTACCGACGTAGTAGTTGCGGTAGCCGGCAGGTCGCAGGCGCTCGGCAATCGTTGCTGCGTCAGCGGCGATCTTGCCTCGATAGCCGGGGTGGCCCGAGTCGAAGTTGGCCAGGCATCCAACACCCACTGAGTGGTGATTGCGGCCGGTCAGCAACGATGCTCGTGTTGTCGAACACATCGCCGTGGTGTGAAAACCAGTGAAGCGAAGACCTCGGTCAGCCATGGCGTCGATGACCGGCGTGTCGATTTCAGACCCGTAGCAACCGAAGTCGGCAAAGCCGACGTCGTCGAGCATGACGACCAATACGTTCGGTCGGCGGTCAGAGGTAGACATCACCGGGGTCCGCTTCTGTTGTTGGTTTGAGGTGGCCCGGGGCGTCGGCGAAGTAGCTGTACACGCTGGCGTCGTGGAACTCGCCCTGAAGGAGCAGAGCGTCGCGGGCGATGCCTTCGAAGTGTGCGCCGAGCCGCTCTGCTGTTGCCTGGCTGGCTGGGTTGTTGACCGAGATCGTGATCTGGAAGCGGTGAATGCCTCGCTCCTCAACAACCCGCTGGGTGGCGAGTTTCGCTGCTTGCCATCCAAACCCCCGGCCGGTCATATCGGAGCGGAGCCAGTAGCCGAGGTTGGCCGAGCGGTTGACGGGACTGATCTGGTTGGCGCCGCACACGCCGATGAACTCGTTGTTCCACGTGACGGCGAGCTCCATGCGGGTGGCGCTGTCTGCTCCGTTGATGAAGTCGGCCGCCATCGCCGAGTCGAATCTCGGCGTCGCCCATGGCATCCAGCGCTCGAGCTCGGGCAACGATCGCTGCACCGCCTGACAGAGCGCCGGCTCATCGGTGGCAAAGAGGCGGCGAATGGCGAGGGTCAAAACTGACTCGTTGATGTTGGCAAGCCGAACTTCATCCGCCCGAGTGGTTCCATGATGCGAGGGGCGATCATCCCGTGCTGGGTGGCGACGTGAATATCACGAAACACTCGCTGCAGAGCGCTGTCTTGATAGACCGCAGTGCCGCCGGCAGCGAGATAGCAGAGGTCGACCGCTTCGGTGCACGCCACGGCAGCAGTGTTGGCCGCCAACCGAATGCGGCGCTTCTGATCGTCAGTGACCGACCCTGATGCGCTTGCCGTGGCCCAGCTCTCGTCGACCACCGATCTGAGGAACGACCGAGCCGCGCTGACCTTGCCCTCGGCGGTGGCCAAGTCAGCTTGGATCGATGGACGTTCAGCCAATGAGCGAGAGCTGCCGCTCGGCTTCTTCTGTCCCAACTCGATGAGCTCGTCGATGGCTCGTTGGGCCAGTCCGACGGTGACAGAGGCAACGCCGAGTCCGAGAGCGCCGAGGAACGAGAACCGATAGAGCGAGCCGTCGACAACCGGCTCGGGGCTCGATGCAAACGACACCCAGCGGCCGGTGGGGACGAACGCGTTGTTCGTGACGTAGTCGGTCGATCCGCTGCCCTTCATGCCGGAAACGTGCCAGGTGTCGAGCAGTTCGACATCGCTTCGGTCGAAGTAGACAAACGGTGCTCGGGTGCCGTCAGCCAAGGCTGCGGGCTCGCCTGCCTCATCCACGATGCGAACGCCGCCTCCGATCCACGTGCAGTGGTTGGTTCCGGATCCCCATGCCCACTGACCCGTCACCGAGATGCCTCCGTCGACGGCGTGGCCGATACCGGCGGGCATGCCGAAGCCGCCGGTGACAGCGCGAGGGTCGCCGTAGATCTCGCTGGCGAACTCCTCGGGCAAAAACCCGGCGTTGAGGGCTGTGGTGCCGCCGATCATGACGCACCAGCCGGTGGAGCCGTCGTGGTAGGAGGCCGTTTCGATGGCGTCGAGCAGCGCGTGCACGTCGGCCTGTTCGCCGCCATAGTTCGTGGGAACCCACAGCCGAAACACGCCGGAGTCGACCAGTGATTCGACGACATCGGTGGGGAGAGTTCGATGTTGTTCGATCTCGGCTGATCGAGCTCCGGCGGCGCTAGCGGCCTGAGTGAAGTTGTCCCAGGAGAACGTTGCGGTCACCCGGCTGTTGTAGCTCAGCTCACCCCTGTGGACCCAGTCGCCTCATCTGGGTCGACAAGTTCATCGGCGTCGATACGGTCGTCGGCCAAGATCTGCTCTGGTGACGCAACCGTGTAGTCGACATTGTCGAGTTCGGCGAGAGCCTGCAGGTACAGCTCCTCTTCGGGACTCGATGGCGAGGGTGCCGCGGCGGAAGACGTCGCGGCTGCACCGTGCTGAGCGGCAAGCGTGAGGCGGCGGTTGTTGAGTACCAGGTAGAGCACCACGCAGCTCGCAAGCACGAAGGTGAACGACAAGACCGGTCCTGGTCCGAGCCCGAACGAGCCGGACGCGAAGCCCATTGACCCGACAGCGAGGAAGATCACACCCCAGACGAACGAGAAGGGTCGGACTTTCTGGCGCGTGATCATTGCTGCCGGCACGGGGTTGTGCGCAGGGGACATCGGGGTGTTCATCGTGATACCTCCACGTAGCCGAACTCGGTTTCTGCGATCAGGGTCAGTGTCGGGCCCTCGTCGGTGCTGAAGCCGGCGGTCGAGCTGTTGGCTACCCCGGCGACCTCTCGGCCGAAGAGATCGACGTAGCCGAAGTTCGACTGAGCCTCGACCCTGACGTTCGCATCGCTGGGAAGCCGGATCTCGGCATAGCCGGCGCCCACCTCCACCCGGACCGTGCGGTCCTCGGTCAGCGTCAGGCCCGAGAGATCGAGCTCGTAGTAGCCGACGCCAACGCTGTAGGCCGACTGCAGGTCCTCTTCCGAGGTGACGGTGACCTCTTTGGGCCCAACCCCGCCAGCAACAGCGCCGTCTGCGATCGGTCCGACGAGCATGACACCCATTGCCAGCAGCCCCAATGGGATGAGCCGCCACGCTCGGCCGATGACCGAGCTGACCATCAACCCGATGCCGATGATGGCAAGAGCCAAGCCGGCATAGGCACGGGCACCGATGTTGGCGCCGAACTGGTCAACGAGGGCGAGCACGCCAATCGCAACCGCGGCCACTGCGAGCGTGACTGCGGTGATCGGTGGCTTCGGGACAACGGGCTCGGGCGGGGCGCTGGGTACCGGGTCTGCATCGAGGTGGGGTGTGGCCCAGCCATACGCGGAAGGGGTTGATGGAGCCGGCGGTGCGGGCTGCACTGGTGTTGGCGGTGCCGGTGCCTGAGCTGTTGGTTGTGGGCCAGGAATTGGGTGGTTCGTGAACGGGGTCGCCGAACGGGCTCGCGCTGTGAAGGAGTCGGCGGGCTGGCCGCCGCTCTGTTGGTTGAGCAAGAAGACGCCACCCGCGACCAGAAGCGACGGCACCACCAACGAACCGCCTGGTCCGCTGTCGGAGATCCAGATCGACAGCACAGCGATCATGAGCAGGGTCCCAAACACGAGCGGTCCGACGCTCGTCGTGATGGCAAACGGGCGAGGATCAGAATCGTGCTCGCTCGGCACCATGAGCCACGCTGCGAGGTAGGCGAAGAACAGGGCGCCACCGCTCATCACCATCAGGGCAAACATGATGATCTTCGCCAGGAGGGGGTCGATCGAGAAGTAGTTGGCCATACCGGTCGCAACACCGCCGAACGTGCCGCTGTCGGAACGGCGAAAGCGGCGAACCGGGGGCGGCGGTGTCGGGTTGAAGGCACTGTCGCCGTGAGGCGCAGCGAAGGCACTGTCGCCGTGAGGCGTATCGAAGGCACTGTCGCCGTGAGGCGTATCGAAGGCACTGTCGCCGTGAGGCGTATCGAAGGCACTGTCGCCGTGAGGCGTATCGAAGGCACTGTCGCCCAGAGAGCCCGTATCGCTGGGCGGTGTGTTGGGCCCGAGCGGAGGCGGGCTGTCAGAGGATTCGGTCATGGGGAACAGCTTCGAGGATCTCGACCCAGTGTGGCACTGGGGGAGACCCTGACCTGTCCCGAACCGTGATCAGGGTCACCTCAGGGTTCACCCGGATCGGCAAACCACAGGATTTGCACCATGATGGGGGGCGGGTGCAGCTGATTTTCTCTGCCCTTTGTTGACGCCGCTTGGCGCTCGAATCATGACAACTCCTGGTATCTCACAGAGCCACTCCGATGTTGGAGTGTGGCAAATCCCGGCGATCGATCCCGCGGATCGTTTTGTCGGCGGCGTGTCGGCAGGAGTCGCGTCTGAGCTCACCATCGCCCCGAAATGGGTGCGCCTTTCGTTCCTGCTGCTGTTCGCTGCCGGTGGGTGGGGCGGGTTGCTGTACATCGCTCTCTGGGGCGCCATGAGTTGGGCCGGCTATGCCGGCGTGAGCACGACCGAGGCTCCGACAACGAAGGGTCGCACCCCGCAGAGTCGACACATCGGCTTTGCCATGGTCGTTGGCGGTTTGTTCTTTGGGGCCATTGCCATTGGCGGAATCGAGCCGCAATTCTCCCTCCCGATCGGCATGATGGCGCTCGGCCTCGTTGTTGTTCGCCGTCAGGTGTCGTCGCAAACGCACAATCGGCGTGTAGGCGCCGCTGGCTACCTGCAGCTTCTCGCCGGTATGGCCCTCGCCGCCATCGGTTCGATGTGGCTGATCACCTCTCTGTTCCCGACTACAGGGCTCACCATCCCTATTGCCTTCATCCTGCTGCTGCTGGTTGTTGTTGCCGGGTCGTCACCGCTGTGGTGGAAGGTGGTGCAAGATCTCGATGCCGAACGCCAAGCCCGAGTCCGGTCCGAGGAGCGGGCCGAGGTCGCCGCCCACTTGCACGATTCGGTGCTGCAAACGCTGACCCTCATCCAACAGAACGACACCGACCCGAGCCGAATGGCCTCACTTGCTCGCCGCCAAGAACGCGAGCTGCGTAACTGGCTCGATCCGAACCGCGTCTCCCGCGTTGGCGACAGCGTGAAGGGCCATGTCGACGACATGATCACCGACGTCGAGGAGCTCTATGCCGTGCCTGTCGAGGTGGTCGTGGTCGGCGATTGCTTCGTTGACGACGACATCCGGGCAGCCCTGGCCGCCGCCCGTGAAGCAATGGTGAACGCAGCGAAACACTCGGGAGCGCAACGCATCGACCTCTTCGTCGAGATCACAGACGATGCCCTCGAGGTGTTCGTGCGCGACACCGGCAAAGGGTTTGAGCCAGAAACAGTGCCGGCAGACCGGCGCGGCGTGCGCGAGTCGATCGTCGGACGGATGGAGCGCGTCGGTGGCTCCGTCGTTGTCACAAGCGCTCCGGGCGACGGCACTGAAGTCGAGATCATCTTGCCCCGACAGACCGAAACAGAACAGGAAGCCCTCTGATGGCATACCAACCAACCGTCGTCCTGGTTGACGATCACGACCTGGTGCGTGCCGGCGTCAAGGCTGAGCTCGGCGATGGTGTTCACGTGATCGGCGAGGCCGGCGACGTGCACGAGGCGGTCGATGTCATCGTCGACCGGACACCCGAGGTCGTACTGCTCGATGTGCATCTGCCGTCTGGCACCGGAGCAGATGTCATCAACGGCGTCGTGGCCCGAGGTGTCGAAACCAAGTTCCTGGCCCTCTCGGTTTCAGATGCGCCAGACGATGTGATCTCGGTGATTCGAGCGGGTGCTCGTGGCTACGTCACCAAGGCCATTCGGGGTGATGAGCTCGTTTCTGCTGTGGTTCGAATCGCCGAGGGCGACGCCGTGTTTTCGCCCCGGCTCGCAGGCTTCGTGCTTGACGCCTTTTCGACCGCGGTGCCAGAGCCGGTCGACCCCGAGCTCGATCTGCTCTCACCCCGAGAGCAAGAAGTGATGCGACTGCTGGCCCGCGGTTACGCCTACAAAGAGATTGCTCGGCGGCTCACGATTTCGATCAAGACGGTCGAGACCCACGCGTCGAACGTGTTGCGCAAACTGCAGCTGTCGAGCCGTCACGAGCTCACCAGTTGGGCCGCCCGCCGCCGCATCGTCTGAACGCGGGATACTCAGGGTGGTCCCTGAGTGAGCCCCCACTCGGTAAGGGTCTGATCGGGAAGTCACCTGATCGCCGATGAACGAAACGTGTTCGAACATCGTCGACATGACTGCAACGCTTCGATATCGCCCAGGGAGACAGTCCATGAGTTCAGACGAAATCAATGGAACTGCTCCGCAAGCAAATGCGCTGGTGAGCGCCCGGGGGGTCGAGAAGACCTACCGCACGGGTGACCTCGTCGTGCCCGCCCTGCGAGGTGTCGATCTCGATATCTCTGGGGGCGAGTTCGTCGTGGTGATGGGCCCGTCAGGCAACGGCAAGTCGACGTTGCTCAACTGTCTCTCGGGCCTCGACGAGATCGACGGCGGCACCGTGCTGATCGATGGCAACGACATCCACGAGATGTCCGACCGGGCCCGCACGACGCATCGAGCCAAGCGCATGGGTTTCGTGTTCCAGAGCTTCAACCTGATTCCGGTCCTTTCGGCCGTCGAGAACGCCGAACTGCCGATGTTGGCTGCGGGCGCCAAGCCAAAGGAGTCTCGTGACCGAGCGATGGATCTGCTCAGCCGTGTCGGGCTGGCTGATCGCTCCGGTCACCGTCCCGCCGAGCTGTCCGGTGGCGAACAACAGCGGGTGGCGATTGCTCGGGCGCTCGTGACCGACCCCGCCGTGGTGTGGGCCGACGAACCGACCGGCAACCTCGACTCCGCAACCGCTGCCTCTGTCCTCGAGCTGTTTCACGAGGTCAACCGAGCGGGTCAGACCATGGTGGTTGTCACCCACGATCGTGAGATCGGGGCCAGCGCCGACCGCTTGATCGAGGTTCGCGACGGCCTGATCGCTGCTGACACTCGTCCGTCATCTGTAACCGCCGAAGCGTCGACTGAAGGACCGGTCCGATGACCATCGTTGCGCTCATCATTTTGGCGGTGCTGATCCCGCCAGTGATCTTCGATCTCGTTCGTCGACCCACCATTCGCCGTCTTGGACTTCGCAACGTGAGTCGCCGTCGAGGTGAGGCTGCGCTGGTGGTCGCCGGTTCTCTGCTGGCAACGGCGCTCGTCACTGCTGCCTTCGTCGTTGGCGACAGCTTTGGCGGCTCAATCCGAAGCCTCGCCGAGACCCGCTGGGGTCCGACCGACATGATCGTCGACGTCGACAGCACCGACCAAGCCGCTGTCGCTGCCGAAGCCATCAGCGATCTCGAGTCGGCCGACATCGACGGTGTCATGCCGGTCTCGTTCGTCGCGGTTGCGATCGGAGCCGGCGAAGCTGGCACCGACAGCCGGGTCGTCGAACCAACGGTCCGGCTGCTTGAGTTCGACACGGCGGTCGGATCTACCTTCGGCGGTGACCCGTCCGCCACTGGACTGGCCGATGCGCCCGTTGAGATGGGCTCCGATGAGATCGTTCTCAACGATGTGGTCGCCAGCGATCTCGGGGTTGTGGTTGGCGACTCCGTCGAGATCTTCATTGGCGACGGCACGATCGTTCTCGAGGTGGTTGCCGTCCTCGAGAAGACTGGTTTGGCCGGCATCGGCGAAGCGATCGTCGCTCCCGGGTCGCTCACCGGCTCGACGTTCGCTCAGTCCGCATTGTCAGATGACGCGGTGTCGAGCGGGGTGTTTGTGTCGAACACCGGTGACGTTTACTCCGGCGCTGATCTCAGCGAGACCGTCGACGAGCAAATCGCCAGTGCGCTCGCGGGCGTCATGATCGACGACCCGGAGATCTCGTGGGTGAAGAGCTGGCTGATTGAGGACGCTGAGTTCGAAGCCGAAGACACCACCAGCTTGTTTGGCACCATCAGCGGCTTCAGCGTCGCCGCCGGTGTGCTGCTGGTGATCAACCTCTTTGTCATGCTCGCCGCAGAGCGAACCGTTGAGCTCGGCACAATGCGGGCCGTTGGCATCCGACGTGGGGCGATCATGCGGGCCTTTGCTCTCGAAGGTGCCGTCTACGGTGCGATCGCAGCGGTTCTCGGTGCTCTTGTGGGCGTCGGCGTCGGGGCTGGTGTCACCGCATACGCATCAGCTGTGCTGCCGACCGACGACGTTGGCATCAGGCTGTTCGTGGAGCCGTCGAGCCTCGTAGCCGGCGCCGCGATCGGCTTCGCCATCTCGCAGCTGACGGTGGTCCTCACGAGCTTCCGGACCAGCAAGCTCAACATCATCCGTGCACTGAAAGACATGCCAGCACAGTCGCATCGGGAACGCTCATGGAAGAGCCTCGTCGGTGGAGCAGTTGGCGTCGCAGCTGGTGTCGTTCTGTACGTGATGGCTGGTACCACGCCGATCATCGCCATGGTGGCGCCGGTGCTCGCCCTGGTTTCTGCCATCCCTCTCCTCGGGCGATTGGTTCCGACCCGCATGGCCATCATCGCCTTGTGCGGCGCGGCCCTGTTCTGGACGGCCGCAGTGTTTGGCCTGCTCCCCGATGTCATGGACGACCCCGACATCAGCCTGTTTCTCGCTCAGGGCATCTTGCTTGTTGGCCTTGCCGTCACGATGGTGGCAGTGCTCGAGCGTTTCTGGAGCCGGCTGGCCCGGCTGGGTGGAGGCGCAAACGTGTCGGCCCGACTGGGTCTTGCTCACCCGCTCGATCGGCCAGTGCGTTCGGCCCTCCTCATTGCGATGTACGCCCTGGTGATCTTTACCGTCACCTTCATGGGCGTGATGAACGCAGTCTTCTCCGCTTCGACCCCTGAGCTTGCCAATCAGGCTGCCGGGTCGTGGGCAGCATTGGTCGACACAAACAACACGTCGCCCTTCACCACCGAAGAACTCGCTGCTCGCGACGATGTTGCGCATGCGGCTGCGATTCGGACCAGGGGAGTCGAGGTCGTCGAGATCACCGAGGGTCTCGACGAAGAAACGTTCTTTACTCGAGCTCAGTTCGTCGACGATCAGTTCCTGGCGGTGTCGCCTCCTCCGCTCACGCTTCGCGGCGACGAGTTCGCTGATGATGCTGCAGCGTGGGAAGCCGTCGTCGAGTCGAGTTCGGTGGACGGCACCAAGTGGGTCGTGATGCAGGATTGGTCCGGCGAGATTCCGGGCGATGTCATCACGCTGAGAACGCCCGATGGTGACGATGTTGATGTGACCGTCGCCGGGGTGATGGCAAACGGTTGGCTCGTTGGCTCCGGTATGTACCTCGGCGAGCCACTGGCCCCGACGCTGCTCAACAGTGTCGACGCAGTGTGGCGTCACTTCTTGGTGCCGGCCGACGGCATGGATGCGTCTGCTCTCGCAGCGTCGCTCAATGCTGATGGTGTCGAGCGGGGCGCCGATGCGGCTGCGGTTCTTGACCTGGCGATCAGCGAGACGAGCGAGCAGGAAGCGTTCATCTCGATGCTGCAGGGCTACCTCGGGCTCGGTCTGCTCATCGGCATTGCTGGTCTCGGTGTTGTGCTGGTGCGAGCAGTGCGAGAGCGGCGGCGTCAGCTGGGAATGCTGCGGGCCGTCGGCATTCGTTCCGAAACGGTTCGAGGATCATTCATCGTCGAAGCTGCCTTCATCGGGTTCCAAGGTGTTGTCCTCGGAATCGGGCTCGGCGTCTTGAGCTCGTGGCAGACACTCACTCGTAGCGCGGCGTTTGAAGAGGGGCTCACTTTTGCTCTGCCGTATCGCTGGCTGGCGATGCTTGCGGTCATTGCCCTCGTGGCGTCGCTGCTCGCCTCGCTGGTCCCTGCGATCCGGGCTGGTCGTGTGCCGCCGGCGTCCGCGCTTCGGATGACGAGCTGACGGTGCAGGCGAGGGGGGAGGGCCGGCGTGGGCCTTCCTCTCGCCGAGGCCGTCGGATATAGGCTCCCTCCATGTTCACCCCGGCCACAACACTGAGCGAGACCGAAGCCGCAGCTTCGGGACCGTGGTACGTCTTTGACAATCGGGGCAGCCTTTTGCTCGTGGCCGGTGCAGTGCCTGTGGGCGATGCACCGCCCTGCCCGCTTGTCGACGTCCACGTGCTCGGGAGCGATGATGGCGCGCCGGTGCGCACCGCTCGGATCGCACCGGACGCCGACCCGTTCGACGACGTCCCCGAAGGCGGGGAGTTCGTCAACATGCGGGCCGCCTATGGCGTGATTCCCGATGTCGAGTGGGCAATGGCGGGTCGAGGGTCTCAGGTGTTGTTGTGGGATCGCGACCATCAGTTCTGCGGCCGCTGCGGTACCCAAACCACCGCTCACGAGTCCGAACGGGCCAAGGTGTGCCCGGCGTGCAAGGCAATGGCCTTCCCTCGGCTGTCGCCCGCCGTCATCATGTTGGTCGAGCGGGAGGGCGAGGATGGTCCCGAGGTGTTGCTGGCGTGGGGCCGACAGTTCCCCGGTCGCTTCTACAGCGCGCTCGCTGGCTTCGTTGAGCCGGGGGAGAGCCTCGAAGAATGCGTCGTTCGCGAGGTGTTGGAAGAGACCGGCATCGAGGTCAAAGACGTGCGCTACTTTGGTTCACAACCGTGGCCGTTCCCGAACTCGATGATGATCGGATTCACCGCAACATGGGCGGGCGGCGAGATCTCGATCCAAGAAGAAGAGATCGTCGAGGCTGGCTGGTACGGACCGGACAACTTGCCGCCGTCACCGATCGGTGGCATGTCGATCGCCGGCTGGCTCATCGAAGACTGGCTCACCCGAGTCAAGAACTAGCCACCCACCCGTCACCCCTCCGTCATCCCCTCTCCGAACTGGAGGTCGGAGCGTACGGAAACGTCGGTGGGAGACTCCAGAACGAGAGTGCACGTTGAACTGGAGGCTGGAGCGTGCGGAAACGTCGGTGGGAGACTCCAGAACCGGTTATTCCTTGGAGGCGATGGCGTTGGGGACGACGTTCATCTTTGGTTCGTACTCCGCCGCTTCGGCGTCTGACGCTTCGCCGACTTGGGTTGCCCGGAGCTCGTTGCGGCATGACTCGCACGGGCCGTAGAAGCGTTCGGTCACGCTGGCCTCACAACGAGGACAGGTGAGATCGATGTCTGCGGGGTGGGTCGTGCCTTCCATGCCTCAATGCTAGAGCCTGGACAGCGATCCTCGAGCGTCGACCCGCGAGCTCGGTGAGGGTAGGCCACCCGAGGCTCGGGGCGTTCTATCGTCGAAGCGTGCGTCGTTCGTTGTTTGCTCGTCAGGGGGTGGCCATCAGGCCGCGCTCTGACTGGGCGGGCGACCTCGCGCCCGTTGGCTCGATCGAAGCTGAAACCGATGTGCGGTTCCTGATCGTTCACCACACCGTCGCCTCCAACTCCTACGCCGAGAGCGATGTCGCCCCCACCTTGAGGTCGTATTTCAACTTCCACACCAGTGCCGAAAAGGGCTGGCCCGACATCGCCTACAACTTCCTCGTCGACCGATTCGGCGTGGTGTGGGAAGGCCGCCAGGGGAGCATCGCCGGCCCGGTACAGGGAAGCGCGACCGGCGGAAGTCAGGGCTTCGCCATACTCTGCGCGTTTATCGGGGACCACTCGAGCTCCCCGCCATCGACGGCAGCAATCGATTCGATGGGCCGCCTGCTCGGTCAACTGGCAAGCACCTACGGCATCAACGTGGCGCCTGGAGCCACCACGACGTTCGTTTCGCGAGGGTCGAACCGGCACCCTCGGGGCACCGAGGTGACAACGCCGACCATCGCTCCCCATCGCGATATGTCGCAAACGTCGTGCCCCGGCGATGCTGGCGTTCGGGTGATCACCGATCAGCTGATCCCGATTGCCAGCGGGGGCGCCGCCGCAGTGACGACGCAGACGACATCAACCACCGAAGCGCCGACCACCGAGGCAACAACGACTGAGACGCCGGTTACGACCGAGGCAACAACGACTGAGGCGACGACTGAGCCACCAACGAGTGAGGCAACAACGACAAGCGACGCTGCGTCCAACTCGGAGCCAACAACATCTGCGACGACCGACGAAGTGTCGCCTTCGACACCAGCGCCAAGCGCGACTGATGCAGCCGCCGGGTCGTCGACAACCGAGGCCACCACGGCCGACCGGGCCGCACCAACCAGCGCCCAATCTGAGCAGGCCAGCGGCCTGATTGATGACGGTGGTTCGAACGGGCTCGCTCGTATCGCCGGCCCGGTTGCGCTCATCGCGGCGGGGCTCGCTGGCTTGGTCACGTTGCGCCGTCGATCGGTGTCCGAGCAGATCAAACCACAGGAAGACTCCTGAGCTCGAGCACCGTCGTGGCCCGCCTTTGCTCGGCTCTGCAAACGCTTTCATGGTGCTGTACGATTGCCTTTCGCAAACAACCCTTGGGGAGGGCGAGTGGCTGAAGTAGTTCTCGAACGCGTCAACAAGATCTACCCGAACGGATACCACGCGATCCACGATCTTGATCTCGACATCAAAGATGGCGAGTTTCTGGTTCTCGTTGGACCATCAGGTTGCGGGAAGTCAACGGCGCTCCGCATGGTCGCTGGGCTCGAAGAGATCAGCGGTGGCGAGATGAGAATCGGCCCGACCCTGGTGAACGATGTGCATCCGAAGGACCGCGACATCGCCATGGTCTTTCAGAACTACGCCCTCTATCCACACATGACGGTGGCCGACAACATCGGCTTTGCCCTCAAGCTCGCCAAGATTCCAAAGGCCGAGATCGAAGAGCGGGTTGGCAAGGCTGCGGCGATTCTCGACCTCACCGAGCAGCTCCCGAAGAAACCAGGTCAGCTGTCTGGCGGTCAGCGCCAGCGTGTTGCCATGGGCAGGGCGATTGTGCGCCAGCCCAAGGCCTTCCTGATGGACGAGCCGCTGTCGAACCTCGATGCCAAGCTTCGTGTGCAGATGCGGGCCGAGATTGCTGCGCTTCAGCGCGATCTTGGCGTCACGACGATCTACGTCACCCACGACCAAGTCGAAGCCATGACCATGGGCGACCGTGTCTGTGTGCTCAAGCGTGGCTTCCTCCAGCAGGTCGATACCCCACAAAATCTGTACGACTCACCCGACAATGTCTTTGTTGCTGGCTTCATTGGCTCACCGTCGATGAACCTCATGCGTCTCACGCTCGGCGGTACCGCCGACAACATGTCCGTCGAGATCGAAGGCCAGACGCTCAAGATCGACCCACAGGTCGCACAGGCGAAGCCAGCCCTCGCCGGGTTCTTGGGTCGGGAAGTCGTGGTGGGCATCCGCCCAGAGGACATGGAAGACGCTGAGATCGCCACCGATGCGCCCGGTGATCGCAAGCTTCGCACGCACTGCACGCTCATCGAGGCGCTCGGTTCCGAATTGATCGTCCACTTTCCGCTTGCTGTCGAGTCGTTCTCGATCATGGACGCTGAGTTCGAGGGTGAAGATGCGGTCGAACAGGCGAAGGACGAGCAGGGCCGCACGATTTACGTCGGCCGATTCAGTCCACGGTCTCGGGCCCGGATCGGCAGTGAACTCGAGGTCGTGGTTGACACGGCTCGATTCCACTTCTTCGACCCAGAATCGGGCAACGCCATCCGCGGCTAGTCGGCCTCGGCCCGCAGGTAGCCCGCAGTGATCTGCGTAGGCTACGAAGCCTCATGTTGCTACCAATCGAACCGCTGAACCGCCCGCCTGTCGGGCAAGTGTCTGTGCCTGGTTCGAAGAGCCACACCAACCGAGCTCTCATTTGCGCTGCGCTTGCTCCGGGAGTGTCAAACCTCACCGGTGTTCTCTTTGCTGATGACACCCGCGCCATGTTGCGGTGCTTGGCTGACCTCGGCGTCGGTGTTGTTGCCGACGAGGACGAGTGCACCGTGACGGTCACCGGCTGCGCTGGACGTCCGCTCGCCGACGGTGTGGTGCTCGACGCCGGACAGTCGGGGACGACCAGCCGTTTCCTTCTTCCGCTCCTCACCTTGGCGTCGGGATCCAATGTGCTCGATGGCGCTGAGCAGCTCCGAGCCCGACCGTTTGATGACCTCGCCTCGTCGCTTGTCGACGTTGGCGCTCGGCTTGAGGGCACCTCGCTGCCGATCTCGGTTGTAGGCGGGTCGCTTGCCGGTGGCTCAGTGTCGATTGCTGGCGCAATCTCGAGTCAGTTTCTCTCTGGTTTGCTGCTGAGCGCGCCGTGCGCCGACGACGACGTGGTGATCCACGTTGTCGACGAACTCGTGTCGAAGCCCTACATCGACCTGACGCTTTCGACGATGGCAGCGTTTGGCGTTGAGGTGATCAACGACGATTACCGTCGGTTCGTCGTGCCGGCCGGCTCCTATCGGGCAGCCGATCTCGCCATCGAACCGGACGCATCTGCAGCTTCCTACATGTTTGCCGCCGCGGCGATCACCGGCGGCACGATCGAAGTACCAGGGTTGGGGACGTCGACGATCCAGGGCGATCTGCGATTCGTCGATGCCCTTGCCGCAATGGGGGCCGAGGTCCGCTCGACGGTGTCCTCAACAACCGTGACCGGTCCGTCGCAGCTGCGTGGAATCGACATCGATATGTCAGATATCTCTGACACAGCACAGACCTTTGCTGCCGTAGCGACGTTCGCGGCATCGGCCAGTTCGGTCGATGGCATTGGGTTCATCCGTCACAAGGAGACGGACCGGATCCATGCGGTGTGCCACGAGCTCAGCCGGCTGGGTGTTCGAGCTGTCGAACGCGACGATGGGTTTGAGATCACGCCCGGGTCTGTGACTCCTGGCGTGGTCGAGACCTACGACGACCACCGCATGGCCATGAGCTTTAGCCTCATCGGGCTGAAGCAGCCCGGCATCGTGATCTCTGAACCAGCCTGTGTTCGCAAGACCTTCCCGAACTACTTCGAGGTACTCGAATCTCTTCGCGACCTCGGGGCCCCAACACCGTGAAGAGCGTCTGCATGCTGAAGCTTCTCTTGAAGAGTGTCGCCTGGTGAAGAGCGTGACCCTACGTGGGCCTGGAGTCGTTGAGGTTGCCGAGGTCAACGAGCCCGCAGTGTTGGAAGGCTCGGTCATCGTTGAGATCGATCGATGCGGGATCGGTGGTTCTGATCTGACGTCGTTTGCCTCCGGCAAACTTCCAGCCCCGGCCTGGTTCGGCCATGAGTGGTCGGGGCGAATCGTCGAGGTTGGCGCCCCCGGTGACCGGCCCGAGATCAATGAACGCTTTGTCGGTGAGCGGGTCGTGGGGTCGGCTCCTCCAGCTTGCGGTCGGTGCCGCACCTGTCGTGCCGGCTTCAGCGACCTCTGTGACGTTGTGCTCGAAATGATCATCGGCGTCGACCCGCTTGCTGATCAGGTCGGAGGTTTCTCCGAGCGAATCCGAGTCGATGCTCGACGCGTCGCTCGCATTCCCGAAGGGATCGATCAGAGTGACGCCGCGCTCGCCGAGCCGGCATCAGTCGCCGCCCAGGCAGTCGCTCGTTCGTCGATGGGGTTGGGCGACCTCGTCGTCGTCATGGGTGGGGGCACGATTGGTCTTCTCGTGAGCGAGCTGGCGCAGCTCGGGGGAGCGAGCCGTGTGGTGGTGGTCGACCCGGATGCCCAGCGGCGAGAGTTGGCCTGTGACCTGGGTGCCGATGCGGCGTTTCCCGCCTCGAACCGTGAACTCGGCGACCTCACTGGTCCGATTAGCGACTGGCTGTCTCGTGCTGGCCATGGCCTCGGAGCCGACGTTGTCTTTGACTGCGCCGGAAGCGGAAGCTCACTCCTCGATTGCATCCGGATCGCCCGCCGTGGGGGCACGGCCGTAGCTGTCGGTGTTGCCGCTGTAACGGCCAACCCGAACGCGGCAACGCCGTGGACTCAGCCTGATGCGGTGTCGCCTCGGGTCATCATCGACAAGGCGATCACCCTGCGTTCTTCGCAGGGCTACACCGTTCGCGACGTTCGACGTGTCCTGGGCCTGATGGCAGAAGATCGTCTGCGAGTCCTGCCGATCTATGACCCCACACCGGTGTCCCTCGCCGAGGTCGGCGATGCGCTCACCGGTCTCGCGTCCGCGCCATCGGGGTGGCTCAAGCCTCTTGTTCAGCCAACGATGACAGAAACGACCTCGCCCACGTTGCGGCGTCGTGCTTCTTGACCGACCGTCGCAACGCCTTCATTCGTTTCCGTGACTCTTCGGCGCCCATTCCGACCGCGTGTTCGATGGTCGACTTCATGGCGTCGATGTCGTAGGGATTGACGACAAGTGCGTCCTTGAGCTGATGCGCGGCGCCGGCAAACTCGCTCAACACCAAGGCGCCGGTGTCATCGAAGCGGGTCGCCACGTATTCTTTGGCCACCAGGTTCATGCCATCGCGGAACGGCGTGATCAACATCACGTCAGCGACCCGGTAGAGGGCGAGCAGCTCCTCGAATGATCGTGTCTGATGGATGTAGTGGACGACGGGAAACCCGACTCGGCCGTAGTCGCCGTTGATCTCGCCGACCATCTGTTCGACGCGTTCCCGCAGCGAGATGTAGGCGTCGACACGATCGCGGCTCGGCTCAGCCACCTGCACCATGGTGACGTGGCTGGCTTGCAGTCGTTCGTCAGCAAGGAGCTCTTTGAATGCTCGCAAGCGAACATCGATGCCTTTGGTGTAATCGAGGCGGTCGACGCCGAGCATCACAACGTGCGGATTGCCGAGCTGGGCCCGCAGGTTCTGTGCAGCCTCGATGACTGCGTTGCTGGTGGCCATGTCGGCGTATCGCTCGTTGTCGATACCGATCGGGAATGACTTCACCTGGACGGTTCGTCCGTCGACATCCAATGCCGATTTGGACCGACGGCTGCCGAGGCCGAGCCGCAGGGCAAGGCGATGGAAGTTGTTCGCACCCTCGGGTGTCTGAAAGCCGACCAGGTCAGCTCCGAGCAGACCTTCGGTGAGCGTACGCCGCCACGGCAGTTGGTAGAAGAGCTCCGGCGGCGGAAAGGGAATGTGGAGAAAGAAGCCAATCTTGAGATCGGGGCGGATCGCTCGAAGCATGCCGGGAACCAACTGCAGCTGATAGTCGTGGACCCACACGGTGGCGCCGGGCCCTGCCGATGCGGCGGCAGCATCTGCGAATCGCTTGTTGATGCGGCCGTAGCCGTCGTACCAATGCCGGTGGAACTCCGACGGTTCGACCTTGTCGTGATAGAGCGGCCACAACGTGCCGTTGCTCATGCCGTCGTAGTGCAGCAGTCGCTCAGGGCCGGTGAGGCCAACTGGCACGAGATGAATACCGCCGTGCTCGAATGGTTCCTCAGATGCGCCGTCTTCGCCGGTCCATCCCAGCCAGGCAACGTCGTCGTAGTCGGCCATCGCTGGAGTGAGAGCGGCCACCAAGCCGCCCGGGCTCGTGACCCAGCTCGAACCTTCGTCGGCCTCGACCCGTTTGACCGGGAGGCGGTTGGCGACGATGACGAGGCTGGCAGCGGGCATGTTCCCAGTATCGCCCATGGCGAGAGGCCAACGTGTCGTTGGCGTTAGATGGTCAACACGCCCTCTGGGCTGAGCTCGGCAGGTTGGCCGATGAGTTCGGTCTGCATGCCGGTTTCCATCACGGTTGCGTCGTTGGTGGTGCCCCACGTTCGACCGTTTGGTGTGCGCACCGCCGCCATGAGTTGCTCAGGGCCATCTTTGTCGTGCATGACCGTATAGCCCTCGATCGTGACGGGTCCGTCGTAGCCGGTGTCGGGAGCAACCGTTTCGCTCTGGTCAACCAGCTGCTGCACATCTTCGGCCAAGAACGGATGCGATGCCGGTTCGGTCGAATACAGCGCCATGGCGTGTTTGGTGACGAACCCGCCGTTGGCCGTGACGAGCCCGAGCGAACCGGCGTCGGATCGAAGCGTGTCGACCATGGCGGCAATCGAGTGGGAGACGTAGTTGTTGAGAGGCCCTCCGGCGAACGTGAGTCCGCCGGTTTGGGTCAGCTGCCGATCGAGGTCGAGACCGATGGCAGCCGCTGAGATCTGCACCGCAGACGGGAAGCACGAGTAGAGATCGATGTGGTCGACGTCGTCTGGAGTTGCATCGGTCATCTCGAACAGCCGACGGGCCGCTGCGGTGATCGCAGGAGAGGAGTGGAGATCGCGGCGCTCGGTGACGGCATAGGTGTCGTGGGCGTCGGTGCCGGCATGGGGAAACACCCAGCGATCGCGGCTGACACCGGCTGCCTCTGCCTGTTCAGCCGAACAGATCAACAGAGCGGCACTCTGATCGAGGTCCCAGTTCGAGTTCATCGCCTTCGTATACGGGTAGCCAACCATTCGGTTCGTCGGTGACGCCGTGACGATCTCGTCGTCGCTCATTGGCGACTTCATCCAGGCGTGGGGATTGTTCGACGCCACTTTGTTGAAGCCAGCCCAGAGCTCGCCGAGGCGGGCCCGATGGGCTGCGTGATCTTCCCCGTTGCTTGCTCGGATCGCCGATTCGAAGATCGGGTAGAGATTGACGGGCATGGCGAAACCGCGCTCTTTTTCGAACTCGGTCGACATCTGCACGTCCTCGCCGAAACGTTCGTCGGGTTCGACATCGAGCTGCTCGGTGACGGACTGGTCGATCCCAGAGCGACGAGCCCGTCGGCGACTCCAGATGGTCTCAGCGCCGACGACCACTGCGCTGTTCAATTCGCCAGCCGCAATGCGGGCACAGACGTGGTTGACGAGCGATTGGGGTGAGTTGCCGCCATTGGACGACAGGACGGTCGCTGCGTCAGGTGAACCGACGTTGCCAGCGATGATGCGAGCCGGGTCGGAGTACTTCCAAGCGCCAGCGACAACAGCGATCACATCGAGGTGGTTGAGCAGCCCGGGTGCTCCGGCGTCTGCTGCTGCATCGACGACGGCCGCTTCCATGAAGGCAACGGCCTCGAGAGCCTCAGCGAGGTTGTCGGGCTTCTGCGTGCGTTGGGCTACGCCAACAACAACGGGGGTGCGAGGGTCGACCGATGAGCGCGCAGAAGCCATGGTGCAGAACTTATTGGCTCGCCCGCATCAATGGGTAGACAACAACACACCAAGAAAGACGATCGCGACCGCAGACAATCCGCCGAGAGCCCCGGTCACAGCTTTCACGGGCGTTTGATCCGACGCAGCATGGACGGCGGCGGACACCCCGGCGACGGCCACGAGGATGAGCTTGATCCCGAATGTGACCTGATAATCGAGGTCGTTGGTCGACTCGACGGCGAGGAGGCTCCACACGCCGGTCAGAAACGACACGATGAACGCCGGCCATGCGACACGAGCAAATCCGCTGGCTGCTGCTTTGGTTGCTTCGGGGCCGACCGCTCGCAGCTTTGGCACCATGCCGGCGAGCGCAAACTGCCCCCCGACCCAGATTGCGGCGCTGAACACGTGCAGGAACACCCGAAGGGTCTCGATTGACGGGCTGATCACGCCCGGGACCCTAGCGATGGGGGTGTCGCCAGAGCCTCTGGGTCCACTCCTTTAGGCAATTTCGCTCTCTCCCATGGGGACTTGCACCCTTGCCTGTCCATTCGACCGTGGCGGACACTACAGTTTCAGTTTGGCCAGTTGTGTGGAGGCTCCGGTAACTCGGAGCGGGGCCAATGGGTGTGCGGTAAAGGTGGAAATAGTGATTCGATCGGGTCGAAGTATTTCGAGTCGTGAGTGTGGACAGCAGTTCGGGATTCCCGACATGCAAGCTTCGTTGCGGACCGGCGGCTTTGCCGAGATTCGCGGCTTCTCGCCTCGACGGCAGCGCTCTGCTGCGACTTCCCACGGCGAGCAGCGCGTGGCCGGTTTTCGCAGTGCTCCAACATCTCTCGGTGGTGCAGCCGCCAAGATCGTGATGGCTGCCTTCATGGTCGTTGCAACCACGATGGCCGGCATCAGCCCAGCGGCGGCCGAGCCGCCAGGGCCCGAAGCCTCGCTTGCGGTCGGCGACGACCACAGCTGCTTCTTGGTCGACGACGGCAAGATCTCCTGTGTCGGCGACGGCGACAGCGGTCAGCTCGGTGATGGCACCAACTTCGAAGACCGACGCAAGCCTCACGAGGTCGTCGGCATTGAAACCGCAGTGGCTGTCAGTGCCGGCGAGGATCACACCTGTGCCGTGATCATCGACGGCCGAGTGAAGTGCTGGGGCGACAACGACAACGGTCAGCTCGGTAACGGTGGTGGCCCCGACGTCAGTGCTCCGGTCTTCGTGACCGGCATCACCGATGCAGTTGCGGTCGCAGCCGGAGACAATCACACCTGCGCTGTTCGCGACAACGGCACCGTGCTGTGCTGGGGCGACAACAGCGACGGTCAGCTCGGCAACGGCACCACCAACGACTCTGCGCTCCCCGTGTTCGTGAAGAACATTGGTCGAGCCCAAGCAGTGGCAGCCGGCCAGTTCCACACATGCATCGTCACCAGCACCGATCACGTCTCGTGCTGGGGTGATAACTCGACACTGCAGCTCGGCGATGCAACCAACGTCGACAGACTCAACGCCAAGCGAGTCAACGGTGTGCAGGGTGTGACCTCAGTTGCCGCCGGATTCGGGCACACGTGCGCTTCGCAGTCTGATGGCCAGGTGATGTGCTGGGGTCGTAACCGTGATGGGCAGCTGGGCAACGGCACCACGATCGCAACCGGAACTCCAAAGCCAGTCAGTGGCATTCAGAACGCTCGCCAGGTCTCGGTCGGCTATCGCACGACCTGCGCCGTCGACGGCGGTATCCCGAAGTGCTGGGGTAACAATGAGTTCGGTCAGCTCGGAAACGGCAACACGGTCGCCAGTGCCGTTCCCGTTTCGGTGAGTTGGCCAGCATCGTCACCAGTCAGCGCCATTGGCGTTGGAGACGACCACAACTGCTTGATCTCCGACGATCGCCAAATCAGCTGCTGGGGCGACAACGCCGACGGACAGCTCGGTCGTGGCGACAACCAGGATGAGATCACCCCGTTCGTCATCGATGCAGAGGCATTCATCTCGGTTGCCTTTGTGCCCGAAGCGTCGACGCTCGATGAGCTGTGGAACCGGCCGGACTTCAAGAAGGCCCATGCCGATGTGCTCCGCCTCTACCAGGCCTTCTTCCGTCGTCAGCCCGATCTCCAGGGCGCCATCTTCTGGATTGGCGAGTTCGACAAGGGTCAGACGGTGCGGAGGATCGCCGAGCGATTCACCGGGACGACTGAGTTCAACTCGTTCTATGCAGGAACGAACAACCAACAGTTCACCACGTTGGTGTATCGAAACGTGCTGCTCCGTGGTCCTGACGGAGCAGGGTTCGACTTCTGGGTCAACCAGCTGAACAACGGGATGTCTCGAGGCGAAATGGTGACACTGATCGCCAACGCTCCGGAGTTCATCGACAACAACCGCTTCGGCGGTCTCTAAACCCATCGACCTCGCGGTGAGCGATCACGCCACCGCAGAGGTCATCGGGAGAACGCATTCTCGGGGATGGAACGAGAGGCTGGAGACAGTGGTGCGCCGAACGGGCATCAGGGACACAACACGCTGTCCCTTCGCCTGGCGCACCACTGACACCAGTGCACCTCAAATCTGCACTACTTCTTGCCGCCGAGGATCTTTCCGAGCAGGCCCCCGAGGCCGCCCTTGGCCGCACCGTCGCCGCCGCCTTGAGCCATGCCCATCACGTCATCGATGATTGATCCGTCTCCGTCAGCGTCGAGAATGGCCCCGAGGCCACCGAGACCAGGGTTTGACGATTCGGCCGTTGCTCGCTCCTGTTGCAGGATCTTGCCAACGCCACCGGCATCGAGACCTTGCTCCTTCTTCTGCTTCGACAGAAAGCCCATGACAATCGGGGCGAGAATCGGCAGGAGCTTGGCGATCGTGCCGAGATCGAGGCCGCTCTGGCCGGCCAGGTTCTGCTGGACATTGCCCTGCTTCTGACCGAGCACGTGACCGAGAATGGCGCCACCGGGACCATCACCAGCCAGCAGCGGGCCGAGCTGTTCGAAGATGCTCGGACTGTGTTCATCTAGCGCGCTGCTGAGCGCCTGGGCACCTTCGGGCCTCGCCGCGTTGGAGGCCATGCCCCCCATGATCGCCGGCAGTGCCATCCCGATGGCCTTTGTTGCAGCGGACTCGTCGATACCGAGTCCGCTGGCAATCTGAGCCACACCTTGGGGCCCGAGTTGAGCCATTACTCCGTCAAGTAGTCCTGCCACGTGCCGTCTCCTTGTTTGTCGTCCTCTGGGGACGGTACCGCGCTGCTTCAATCAGTTCCACGCTCAGCCAGCTCGACACGGCTGGCCTCGTAGCGATCCACACGTCGGTCGCGTGTCTGGCGGATCGATGCCCGGCAAGACGGGCAGAAGAATCGATGAGTCGTACTCGCCGCCAGTATGGATGGTGATGCGGGTGACGTCTTGGAGAACATCAAAGGCCCACTGTGGACGGCTGCCACCTGGCGTGTCGAGCGTCAGCCGGAGCTGGGAGTCAGGGCGAAGCACATGGGCAAAAGGCAGGATCTCGATGCGAGCCAACACAGGTTCTTCGTCGGGGGACAGCAGCGCTATGTCGTTCTCGCCGAGACTGAGTGTCGGGCGGAGTCCGGTGGCGTCGTCTGCGAGTGCACGCCGGGACAAGCGGAGCCAGCCAGACTGGATGTAGGTCTCTGAGCCGTCGGGTGCAACTTCGATCAACGTCGCTTCGACATCTCCATCGTCGCCCCCGACGGTGACCCAAAGGTCGACACTGGCGGGACCAGCCAGAACAAGCTCTTCGCCGATGACACCCGAGGTGAAGTCGATTCGGTTGGTTGACCCCGAGCGCTCCCATGTCCAACCGGGAGTGGTGGTCCAGATTTGGTCGAGGTCATCGATGATGACGCGGTCGCCTTCGCTTGGATCACTGAAGAACGACGGTGTGCCGGTTGCATCAATCGGATCAGGGAAGATCCTGTCGCTGCCGGCGAGGTAGAACCGCTCAGGCGTCAAGCTGGGTGAAGGCCAGGCATCCAACTCGGCTTCGAATCGTGCCACTGGTGCGTTTGGTGTTGTTGCTCCGACCTCGAACAACACTCGGATTGGTGGCTCGGACTCGAACGCGTTTCGGGCCTCTCTCAGTGACAAGCCGGGGTAGTTGTCGGGCGGCAGGATGATCGGTGCGCTGAAGATGCCCGACAAACCGGCGGCGGCGATCACCCGAGTGATCGCGTCGATGCCTGGCGCTTGTTGGCCGACGTAGATGTCGTAGAACTCAATGAGGGGAACGAGTACGTCGGGTCCAAGCGGATCGATGTGGAGCCCGTTGTAGAGATAGGCGCGCAGCACGGGCGCAGCCTCGAGCTCGTCGAGCATCGCGGGAAAGTGGCCCCCGGTCTGCTCGTCTTGCCACGCTCCGGCAATGAAGACCGGCACGTCGATCTGATCAGCACGAGTGACTGCTGACCGGGAGTCGACGAAGGCGTCGCGGAACGGCCGTGCTTCGATCTCGGCAATGAGGTCGGGGTTGTGCTCTCGCAGTTCTTGGTTGGCCTTGCATTCGTCGTCGCCAGCGGCAATGCGATTGCGGGCCCATGTCTGGCCTTCGGTTTCGGCTCGTCGGCTGACTTGTGAGGTCCACGCCTGCCCGAAACCATCGTTAAAAATGCCTCCGGGGTAAAGGACGGAGTGAACCTCGTCCAAAACCGAAAGGGGAGCGATGGCGTCAAGGTTCGGCGGCCGGGATGCGGCGACGTGCAGCTGCATGATGCCGGGGTAGCTGACGCCCCACATGCCGATGCCGTCGACCCACGGTTGCCGAGCCAGGGTTTCGATCACGTCATAGCCATCAAGCGCTTGAATCGGTTCGAACGCATCGAAGGAACCGCCAGAGCAGCCGGTGCCTCTCACGTTGACTTGCACAAGTGCGTAGCCGAGTGCCGGGATCAGCAATCGAGACGGATCATCGGCGCCGGGATTCGAGGGCTCGTAGCCGGAGTACTCGAACAGTGTGGGGTAGGGGCCGGCGTCGATCGAGCCGGGAAGCGTGACGTTGATCGAAAGGGTGGTGCCGTCGCGCGTTTCGATGTAGCCATAGCCGCTCCCGATTTGTTGATCGAAGACCCGCGGGTCGGGAGGACTGCTGTCGGCCACGACCACTGTTGGTCCGGCAGCGATCGGTTCGGCGCCGTCGTGGACTTCGAGTGTCACAGAACCCGGAGTCAACTCTCGAAGCAAGGCCGATCCCGAAGGGCGCACGGTTGCGCGAGCCAGTTCTTCGCCATCAGCCGCCAGTGCGACGATGTCGGTGCCGGGTCGTGCGCCAGTCACCGTCAGCTGTTCGAAGCTCACCGACACATCGAGATCGGCGGGTGGCAACGTTGTCGGCGGCAGTGTTGTTGGTGGCTCGGTCGTCGTCGGCCTAGTGGTTGTGGTCGGCTCTGCCGCATTTTCGTCGGAATCTGCCGTTGTGTTGTCGCCCGTCTGCGGTTCGCCGCTGGCCAGTGACGTCGTTGAGCCGTCCGCCGCGTTCGGTTCGTTATCGCTGGTGCACGCTCCCGCCACCAGCAAACTGGCAACAAAGAGCGCAACGATTCGGGGTGAGTAAAGAGGCCGCACCACGTCAGTCTGACGGAGATCTGAGGAAAAACTTCCCACCACACTGAGTGTCCGCTACGCTACCCAGCGGGCGGAGTTGGTATCGAGAGGTTTCTCGTGAGCCCAGCTCCATATTTGACCTTCCCGGCCAGCCCGGCGTTTCTTCGTCGACTCGTTGTTCTTCTGCTGTCGTCGACGCTTGTCCTCTTCCTTGCCGGGTCAGCGCTTGCGGCGATTGACACGCCGCGACCGATCACCGCGGACGCCTTCTCGTCGAGCGCGTGGGAGCCAACGGAACTTCCCGATGTCGCAGTGACGCTCACGAACGTCTCGGCGAACGACCCGGCGCTCGAGCGCCTGGCCATCCCTGCGCTGCGAGAGATCAACGGCGTTTCGGCTGTGGTGGGCGAGATCGCCGACAGCGGCCGAGTCGCCCTGTACGTGTCGTTGACGCCTGATGCCTCTGATCGGGTTCTACCCGCCATCGAGCGAACGCTCGAGGAGACGTTCCCACAGGCGCAGGTTTCGATGGGTGGACGGGCAGTCGCCGATCGTGATCTGCTCGACCGTCTGAACCGGGGAACGATCGTGGCTGTTGTGCCCGTTGTCGTTCTGCTCACGATTCTCATCGCTGCCTCGCTTGGTCTAAGAGCGGGTCTTGCCGCTGGCGGAACGGTTGGTCTGTCGAGCCTGCTCGGAGGCCTCGTCGGCAGCCGAGTCGCCGGATCCTTCGACGGATCGCTCGGCACGACCGCAGTGCCTGCCGTGCTCGTTGCGGTGTTGGTGTCATCTGTTTTGACATTCCGACTGCTCAATTGGTTCAAGACGCCGCGCGACGAAGAACCAGCGGATGCGATTCGGACCGCTGTGGCCCACCTACTACCCGAAGCCGGTCTTCTTTTCGGTGGCCTCATCGCCAGTGCCGTGATGCTCGAGCTTGCCGGTAGCGCTCGCACACCTGCTGGTGTTGTGGCGGTCGGCGGACTCTTCGCAGGCCTCGTCACCTTCGGAACGCTCCCGTTCCTCCTGGCCACCCAGGGCCCGCTGCCGGATGAAGATGACTACAAGCTCTTCAAGTTCAACATGCCAGATGGTCGAGACTTGCCGCTGGCCGCGCTCGCCGGACTCACGTGCTTCCTGCTGTGTCTCGGGCTCTTCGCCATTCGAGTGCCGAGCAGCGAATTGCTCGACGAGTCGGCACTTGCGCCTGGCGTCACATCACGACGGGTGTCAGAACAACTGACGGAACTCGGCGGCGACCCGACCTCCTCGATCCTGGCCGCCATCCCGGCCAGCGTCGATGACCAAGCGGTAGCTGACTGGAGCCGAACAACGAGCGCACTCGCGACCGTTGGTTGGATTGAGACATCGACCGGTCGCTACGCAGCTGGTTCGCTTGTGTCGGCCCCGGCATCGTCAGCCAATTTCGTCACAGACGACGCGACGTTGGCCATCATTACGCCAACGGTCACCCCACGCTCGACCGCAGCCCAAGACCTCGTGGCGCAGCTGCCAGAGACGGCTCCCTCATTCGACCTCGAGTTGTCTGGTGTCGCAGTCGATGCGCGCGATGTTTCTCAACAGGGAATCTCACATCTCTGGGTCTTGGTCTTGCTGCTGAGCGTTGCCGGTGGGCTTGCTGTGTTGCTGTTGGTCAACGACCTGATGATGGCGATTTTGTCGTTTGGGCTGCGCCTTGTCGGCACCGCCGCTCTCCTCGGCGTCTACTACTTGGTGTCGAGCGACGTCGGTGGTGTTGATCTTCAAATCGCGGCGTTGATCTTCAGCGTTGGTGTCGGTCTGTTCGAGATCGGATTCCTCCGTCGAATTCGCAACGACGTCGCTGCTGCAATGGACTCCGTCGAGGTTCGAACCGACGTTGTCAGCGCCGCCTTCCGACGCGAGGGTGGCGCCGCCATGCTCGGTCTTGGCGTCACAGCACTTTGTGGACTCGGCTTTGTGGCCAACGATCTTGGTAACGCTCGCCAACTCGGGCTTGCCGTTGCGGCAGGCGTGGTGATCGAGCTGCTCATTGGTACGTGGCTGCTTCGTCCGGCCGTGCTCGGTGAGCGGGCACTCGGTGTTGCACTCGGTGGCTCGTTGCTCGACCGCAGGGCCTTCAATGGCGACCGCCCACCACGCGAGCTCTTCCCGGCTGCCACCTCACAAGGCAAGCGAGACCAACCCGGACAAACCCAGATCGACGCCGACACCGAAACCGTGCCGTTGTCGACTCGGATCGCTGCGGGATTGCGTCACCTTCGTGAGATCGCAATCCCCGAAATGCCGATCTACAGCCAGCCACCGCCGCCGCTCGTTTCTGACGCTGTGCCGATCGAACTTCAACCGGAGCCGTTCGTTTCTCCGTGGACTCGGATGATCGAGCGTCGAGCCGAGCGTCGTCGCGGCATCGAGGTCCGGCCGGTCAGCCGTGCGGGTGTGGATGACGACATCGTCACCAAGATCAACCCCGATGCCGACGCGCTACCCATGATCGTCCCACTGGGTGAGCCGCAACGCTCGGGTCTCTTTGATGATCCGGTTCCGTCTGGTCGGATCCCGCTTATCTCAAAGAAGCCCACGAACACGACGCCAGAGCGTCAGGCCGAGGTCCCCCGGATTCGCTTCACCTCAACCGAGGACGTCTCATCTGATGACCTCCTTGCTGAGGACCTCTCTACCGCAGACGTCGCGATCCCAGCCTCCGAAGAGGTCGAGACGACCGCCCCCGCCGCCGTCGAAACAGATGATCCAGGCTGGCGTCGAATCGTGAGCGGTCTCCTTCGCTCCGAGTTCGACTTCCAGAAGACGCCCGGTAAGGCGCAGTTCGAGACCGTGTTCGTGGAAGGAACCCCCCTCTTCAGCGAGTTGCTCGAGCACAACAAACGCCTGCGTCGTGCCGGTCTGCGGGTTGATGGTCGGGGCCCCGTGCTCCGCAAGTTGACCGCAGTGAACCAGGAGTCACCGGTCACGGTTGTTGTCACGGTGGATCACCCACCCCGCCATCTGCTCGACGCCCACGACCGCGTGCTCGGCACTCGCCCAGCGGAACGACGCGACGGAATGCTGTGGCTGGTCCAGGACCCATCCGGTCGGTACCGCATTGCGGAAGCTGTCGACCTCGGGACGACGGAAGTCACCCGCGACGAAGGAGCAGGATCCGCCCCAGCACCGTCGGGTGAACGGCAGAAGTCTGTCGGTGGAACCGGGCTTTTCAGCGCCACCTGACCCTCCGACGCGAGAACACGGAACGACGCGACTCCGAGGGGCGGTGGTTCCCCGAGTTCTCCCAGGGAAGTCGCGACCGCGTCGAACCAACTGCGAGGCATCCGGCCCACCTCACCCTTGTTAGGGTGAGGTGCCGTCGTTTTGGAAGGACCCGCAACGCTATGGAGATAGCCGATTCAGTTCTCGACCTGATCGGGAACACACCGTTGGTGAGACTTCGTCAAGTCACGAAGGACATCGAGTGTCCTGTCGTGGTGAAGTACGAGGTGTACAACCCGGGTGGCAGTTCCAAAGACCGACCGGCCCTCGCCATGGTGCTCGCCGCTGAACGCGACGGACTGCTGAAACCCGGAAGCACGATCATCGAGCCGACGTCTGGCAACACCGGTGTCGGTCTCGCGATTGTTGCCGCTCAGCGTGGCTACAAAACGAAGTTCGTCGTCACCGACAAGGTCGGTAAAGAGAAGGTCGACTTGCTGCGGTCCTACGGGGCCGAGGTCGTCGTGTGTCCTGTCGCCGTCGCGCCCGAGGATCCGGCGTCGTATTACTCGACGGCCGAGCGGCTCGTGCAAGAAACACCAAATGCGTTTCGCCCCAACCAGTACGCCAACCCGCACAATCCCCAAGCGCACTACGACACGACGGGTCCCGAGATCTGGCGCCAAACCGATGGTCAGATCACCCACTTCGTCGCAGGTGCCGGTACCGGCGGAACGATCAGTGGCGTCGGCAAGTATTTGAAAGAACAGAACCCCGACGTACAGATCATCGCCGGCGACCCCGATCAGTCGGTGTACTCCGGTGGGTCAGGTCGTCCGTATCTCGTTGAAGGTGTGGGTGAGGACTTCTGGCCGACCACCTATGACCCGTCTGTGATCGACCGGGTGATCCCCGTCAGCGACTCCGACTCGTTCATGACCGCCCGACTCGTCAGCGAAACCGAAGGTCTGTTGATCGGTGGTTCGTGTGGCACAGCGGTGTACGCCGCCCTCGAAGTAGCCAAGGATCTCACGGCCGACGATCTTGTCGTCGTCCTCACTCCTGACTCGGGTCGTGGCTATCTCTCGACGGTGTTCAACGACGAGTGGATGACCGGCTTCGGCTTCCTTCGCGCCTCAACGGCCGACTGCGTGGTCTCCGATGTGCTGGCTGCAAAAGAGGGCGACATCCCACCGCTGCTCTACGCCCGGCCAACTGATTCGGTACGCGAGGTGGTCGAGCTCATGCACGAACACGACGTCTCGCAGTTGCCGGTGGCGAAGAACGACATGCCACTCGCCACCGCGGAGGTCATGGGCTCGATCGACGAGCTGCGCATCATGGAAGCAGCCTTCGGCGAGTCCAGCGTCTTGCAACGCTCGGTCGAAGAAGTCATGAGTCCCAAACTGCCGACAATCGGTATCGGTGAGCCCGTGGAGCTCGCGGTTCGCCTGCTCGATCTGGCTCCTGCCCTGCTGGTGCTCGATGGTGGCCGACCCCGCACGGTGCTGGCTCGTGCCGACCTGCTTTCTTTCCTTTCCCTCGACCCCGCAACCGCCTGAACCGGAGACTTCGTTGACAAACAACCCAGAGAAGAACGACGCATACGGATTTGCCACGCGGGCGATTCACGTGGGGCAAGACCCTGAGCCGATCACGGGTGCCGTCACGGTGCCGGTCTTTCAGACGTCGACCTTTGCGCAGGAAGCCGTTGGCAAGCACTCGGGGTACGAATACGCCCGAACTGGCAACCCGACACGAACGGCGCTCGAACGCGCCTTCGCGTCGATGGAAGGCGCGGCGTTTGGTGTCGACTTCGCCTCCGGCCTCGCCGCCGAGGACGCCATCTTGCGAATGCTGGTCCCCGGCGATCACGTGGTGATGGGCAATGACGCATACGGCGGCACGTTCCGTCTGATCTCGAAGGTGTTCGGCCGGGCCGGCATCACGTGGTCAGCCGCTGACCTCACCGATCCGGCCGTGCTGCGCGATGCCTGGCCGGACAATTGCAAGATCGTCTGGGTCGAGACGCCGACCAACCCGTTGCTGACGGTTGTCGACATTGCTGCGATCGCTGAGATCGCTCACGCGAACGACGCGCTGCTCGTCGTCGACAACACCTTTGCAACTCCGTACCTCCAGCAGCCGTTGTCACATGGTGCCGACATCGTCGTGCACTCGACGACCAAGTACCTCGGTGGTCACTCAGACACCGTTGGCGGGTTCGTCGCCACCAACAACGGCGAGGTCGACACTCACTTGCGGTTCATACAGAACGCCGTTGGCGCTGTGCGCGGTCCGTGGGATGTCTATCTCACGCTGCGGGGGGCAAAGACCCTCGGCGTCCGTATGGATCGGCACAACGAAAACGCAGCGGCGATTGTCGAGCTGCTCGTCGAGCACGAGGCAGTATCGACCGTGCTCTACCCGGGGCTGGAAGATCACCCAGGTCACGCTGCGGCCGCAGCGCAGATGTCCGGCTTCGGCGGCATGGTGAGCTTCCGTGCCGCCGGTGGACGAGACGCCGCCATTCGGGTCATCGAGTCGACCGAGCTGTTCATCCTGGCGGAATCGCTCGGGGCCGTTGAATCGCTGATCGAACATCCCGGTGCCATGACCCACCTGTCGGCAGAAGGCTCGCCGCTCGAGGTTCCCGACGATCTCGTGCGCCTGTCGATCGGCATCGAAGACATCGCCGACCTCACCGCCGATCTCACCCAAGCCCTCAACAAAGCCTGAAACCTTGTTTCGCAACGCATCGCAGCGGAGCGGAGATGCTCGAAGCGTGAGACCCAGATGGGGCGTAGCCCGGTTTGCGACAGCAAACCCAGTGTCACCGAGCGCAGATGCATGATGAGTGAGAGCCAGATGGGGCGTAGCCCGGTTCGCGACAGCGAACCCAATGTGACAGGGCGCAGCCCGGGTGACAGCGAACCCAAGGTAATCGCCGTCGCGCCATCATCTGGCCGGTTTGAGTCGCTCGAGGCTGCTGTTGTCGCAGGCGGGGGAGTGCTGGGTCCAATCGAAGATGCAGCGGCGTTGGTGTGGGCTGATCCTGCGGTCCCCGAACAGTTGCCAGCGGTGCTGGCCAAGGGGCCCAACGTTCGTTGGGTTGCTCTGCCGTTCGCTGGTATCGAGCCGTACGCGGCATACCTCACCCACGAAAAGGTGTGGACTGCGGCCAAAGGTGTCTACGCCGAGCCGGTGGCAGAACACGTCGTGGCCTGCGCGTTGGCTGGCCTTCGGGGTTTGGTGCACTACAGCCGCCAAACCAGCTGGGCTCCTCCGCAGGGTCGCAACCTGCTCGGGGCCAAGGTCACGATCTTTGGTGCTGGCGGCATCACCGATTCGTTGATGCGTCTACTCGAACCGTTCGGGTGTGCTGTGACGGTGGTTCGCCGCCAAGCCGACCCCTATCCCGGCGCAGCGCGGACGCTCGGCCTCGATGCCCGGCTCGAAGCAGTCGCCGACGCCGACCTCGTGGTGCTGGCCCTTGCGCTCACTCCCGAAACGCACCACGTGATCGGTGAAGCTGAGTTGGCTGCGATGGCCGACCATGCGTGGTTGGTCAACGTTGCCCGTGGCGGACACATTGATGCCGATGCACTACGCAGCGCTCTCGACAACGAACTGCTCGGTGGCGCAGCACTCGATGTGACCGATCCCGAGCCGCTGCCAGACGGCCACCCACTTTGGTCCCACCCGCGAGTGCTGATCACTCCGCACGTTGGCAACACGCCCGAGATGGGTATTCCGCTCCTCGCAGCGCACATCGAAGAAAACGTCGCAAGGTTTCGGGTCGGTGACGAACTGCTTGGGGTCATTGACACAAGCGCCGGCTACTGAGGACCGCTTCCTCAGTGGGAATCTCGCGCGATCTCTGTCGCCGAATTGCGAAGGTGTGAATTCAACGGCAATGGATTTTGATTGCGGAGCCGTCTTGTGCCTACCTTGACGACCTAGCGAGTTCAGGGGGACTGAACCGCTTGCCGCCAGGGGGTCCATTCGACGTGGCAATGCTTGAAGTGAAGGACATCACCGTCCGGTTCGGAGGCATCGTTGCCCTCGACGGTCTGACGTTCTCCATCGAGAAGGGACAGATCCTCGGGCTCATCGGCCCGAACGGTGCAGGCAAGACCACGTTGTTCAACGTGGTGTCTCGCATCTATGACCCGACCGAAGGCTCCGTCCGGTTCGACGGCGATGATCTCTTGGCCCTCCAAGCGCATGAGATCAGCCAGCGGGGCGTGTACCGCACCTTCCAGAACCTTGCCCTTTGGCCAGGCCTGACGGTGCTCGAAAATGTCATGGTCGGTGCCCACGCCAACACGAGCTCGGGATTCCTTCGTTCGTTGTTCAAGGCGGGCAACGGTGCCGAAGAGAAGATGCTCAAGGAGCGGGCCTACGCCGCCCTGACCGAGCTCGGCCTCGAAGAGCACGCCTTCAAACCGGCGAGCGGCCTTCCCTTCGGAACGCTCAAGCGCATCGAGTTGGCCCGAGCCCTCATTGGCGACCCGAAGCTGCTGATGCTCGACGAGCCGGCATCTGGTCTGACCCACTCTGAGGTCGACGAGCTCGCAAGCGTGATCAAGATGATCCGCGATCGCTACAACCTCACCGTGCTGCTGGTCGAGCACCACATGCGCATGGTGATGGCAATCACCGAACAGATCGTGGTCATGAACTTCGGCAAGAAGATTGCTGAAGGTGACCCTGACACGGTCCGCAAGGATCCAGACGTGGTCGAGGCCTACCTGGGGAGTCAGAAAGTATGACCATCGCCGAAACCGAAAGCCGGGGAGCCGCGGGCTCCTCCAAAGAAATCATGCTCAGTGTGTCGGGGCTCGAAGCGAGCTACGGCGCCGTGCAGGTGTTGCGAGATCTCAGCCTCGATGTGCCCAAGGGCGAAGTGGTGGTGGTGCTCGGCGCCAACGGTGCAGGCAAGACCACAACGCTCCGCTCGATCTGCAACATGGTCACATGTTCAGGGTCGGTCACGCTCGAAGGAGACGAGATCGGCAAGATGAACACTGCCGACATCGTCAACCGTGGTGTGGCCCACGTGCCCCAAGGTCGAGGCACCTTTCCCGAGCTGTCGGTGAAGGACAACCTCTACGTGGGGGCCTACACCCGTTCTGACAAGGGCGGTGTCGAAGACGACATCGCGCTGTGGTTCGAGAAGTATCCGGTTCTCGGCGAGCGGCACGATCAAGCTGCCGGCTCACTTTCTGGTGGCGAGCAGCAGATGCTTGCCGTCTCTCGAGCGCTCATGTCGCGCCCGAAGGTGCTGCTGCTCGACGAGCCGTCGCTCGGCCTCGCCCCGATCATCATCGAGGACCTCTTCCAGACGTTCAAGCAGATCAACGAAGAACAGGGCACCACGATGTTGGTGGTCGAGCAGAACGCCAACTTGGCGCTCGACATCGCCACGAAGGGTTATGTGCTCGAAGCAGGTGAGATCGTTCTCGAGGGCGACGCCAAACAGCTGCAGAACGACCCAGCGGTGCAAGAGGCATACCTCGGCGGCTAGTAGCCGCCCGTTCACATCATTTCTGAGTGCAGACATTTCTGAATACAGACACGTAAGGGAACAAAGGACCACAACGCAACATGGATCTCTTTCTTCAACGCATCTTCGACGGGTTCACTACCGGGGCGATCTACGCCGCGGTCGCCGTTGCCCTGGTGCTCATCTTCAAGGCCACGACCCTCATCAACTTCGCTCAGGGCGAGTTGGCGATGGCCGGAGCATTTGTTGGCTACATCTTCGCGGTGAGGTCAGACGTTCTCGACTTCATCAGCGAAGAGGACAGCTTCACGAAGACGTGGGTGGCCGCGATCTTGGCCATGATCATCAGCGCCATCATGGCGATGGCGGTCGAACGAGCACTGGTCAGACCCTTTGACCCTGATGACCACTTACCCGTGGTGTTGATCACGCTCGGCTTGTTTTTGATCATCAACGCTGTTGTTGGTGAGATCTTCAACTACCAAGCACAGAACCCGCCGATGCCAGGCCTCTTCCCGAACGACTTCGACAATTTCTGGCGCATCGGTGGTGTCACCGATGCAGAAGGAAACGTCAGCGGCGGCGCCCGGCTGTTCTGGGATGCGGCCGGCATCGTCTTGAGCTTGGCAGCCATGCTCTTCTTCCTCTACTTGCTGCTGAACAAGACCAAGATGGGCCTTGCCTTCCGGGCTGTGTCCTCCAACGTCGAGTCAGCTCGCCTCGTTGGTGTCCGCACCGGCCGAGTGCTTGGCTTTGGCTGGGCACTTGCCGCTGCGTTCGGAACACTCGGTGCCATTCTCGTAGCCCCTCGTCTTTCGCTGCAGCCCAACATGATGGCTGTGGTGCTCATCTACGCCTTGGCTGGCGCCGCCATTGGCGGTCTCGACAGCCTCGGTGGTGCGGCCGTGGGCGGGCTGATCATCGGCCTCGTCAACTCGGTCGGTGTTGGCTACATCTCCGATTGGGAACCGTTCGAGTTCCTCCGGGCCATTCCGCTGTTCTTGTCGCTCATCGCAATGTTGTTGACCCTGCTCTATCGCCCCTCTGGTCTCTTCGGGACCAAACGGGTCGAGCGGGTTTAGGAGGTATCGCCAATGTTTCCCATCACGGTTCAAGAGAACTCGTCGCAACACAAGATGCACAAGGGGCTCACGTATCTGCTCTTTGGCGCAGTACTTGTTGCTCTGCCGTTCATCCTTCCTGAGTTCCAGGTCGGACGTCTCAACCGAGCGATCTATCTCGCTGTTGCCGTGCTCGGCCTGCAGATGGTGCTCGGCTACGGCGGCCTTCTCGCCCTCGGCCACTCGGCCTTCATCGGCACTGGCGCCTTTGTCACCACGTGGTTGGTGATGGACCAGCCGTTCTTCGGAGGCGACTTCTGGGAGTTCTGGATGGCGATCCCGGTCGCAATGCTGGTGTGTGCCGCCATCGGTGCGCTACTTGCCATTCCGGCCTTGAAAATCAAGGGCCTGTATCTGGCCCTTGTCACCATTGCCTTGGCCACGGTCTTTCCGGGTCTTGCTGCTGTTGAAACGCTCGGTATCGCCGAGGCCACGGGCGGCGTGAACGGACGTGAGCTGGCCGGACAGAAGTTGGTGCCTCCGGGTTGGGCCGAGGCCCTGGGATTCAGCGCCGATGAGCCCGGTCGCTATCGCTACTTCCCCGTGGTGCTCCTTGCTCTCATCGCCTTCTGGGCCGTGAGCAACTTGATCAAGAGCCGCCCCGGGCGAGCCATGGTTGCCATTCGTGACAACGAGACCGGTGCCGCCGTCAGCGGCGTTGCTCTCACCAAGTCGAAGGTCACCAGCTTTGCCATCAGCGCATCGTTTGGTGGGTTGGCTGGCGCAATGTGGGCCATGGACAAGGGCTTCGTCGCTCAGCAGGACTTCAACTTCTTCCTCGCTGTCGACTTGCTCGTTGCTCTCGTGATTGGCGGCGTTGCCACGATCCCGGGTGCTGTGGTCGGAGCGCTCATCGTGGTGTTCGTCCGAGAGTTCACCAAGGGCCTCGAAGTGCCACTCGGCTTCTACACCATCGATGGTGGAGGCCCGCTGAGCCAGGCCATCTTCGGATTCATCCTCGTGATCGTCACGTTCTTTGCGCCTGGCGGTTTGGTGTGGATGTTCCGACTGTTGCGATCGAAGTTCTATCGGGTGATTCCGGAGATCCCGGAGTTGTCCGAGCCCGTCGTGCCTCTGGGCCAGGTTGGGGAACCAGCCGCCATGGCCATGAGCTGACCGGCAAATGACGCAAGTGTGACGATTTTCACAGGTGATGCCACTTGTGGGAGCGTCGTGAATAAAGATCAGATCAAACAATTCGCGTCCCGATCGGGACACGACAGGGGAGGAGAACCCGAAATGAACAAGCCTGCATGGCGTCGCCTGCTTGCATTGCTCTTCGCTTTCACCATGGTTGCCGCAGCCTGCGGCGGCGGTGACGAGGATGGCACTGAAGCTGGTAGCGACGAAGGTGGTTCAGACACCACCGAAGCAATGGAAGACGAAGACGAAGCAATGGAAGACGACGGTGAGACCGGTGGAGCGGTCGATGAAGACGCCGCCGCCGATGCGCTCGAGGATGCTGCAGACGAGGAAGCCTCTACCGAGGCTGCTGCTGGCTCACTCGACGAGCTCGAAGCCATCTGGGCCGAAGAGCGTCAGGTCATCATCGACAACCTCAACAGTGGCGAGTTCGGTCTTGGTGACGACGGCGTGCTCGTCGGACCAGGCGGATTCACGCTCGACACCAACAGCTGCCCAGGTGACTGGGACAACCTCGAAGGCATCACCGACTCATCGATCTTGATCGGTCACACGACCGCTCAGTCTGGTGCGTTGGCCGCCTACGGCAACATCGGCGTTGGCGAAGAGATCTACTTCAACTGGAAGAACGAGAATGGTGGAGTCGGTGGCCGCGAGGTCTCGATGATCATCAAGGACGATGCTTACGTCGCAACGCAGACCCAGGAGCTCGTCGCCGAGCTGCTGCAGTCTGACAAGCCGTTTGCCATCCAGACCCTTGGTTCACCAAACACGTTCGCCGTGTACAACGAGCTCAACGACGAGTGTGTTCCACAGCCTTTGGTCTTCACCGGCCACCAGGCATGGGGCGACCCTGTCGGTCACCCTTGGACCACCGGCATGCAGATGAGCTACGCCACCGAGGCGCTCCTGTGGGGCTCCTACATCGAGCAGAACTTCCCTGATGGCGGCGTCACCGTCGCTGCACTCGTGATGGACAACGACTTCGGTCTTGCCTACAAGCAGGGCTTCGAAGAGTTCGCCGAGGCGTCTGACATCATCGACGAGGTCGAGTTCGTCTTGCACGATCCGGCAGCAGCAACGCTGACCAACGAGTTCACCACGCTGGCCGCGGCGAATCCAAACGTCTTCATCTCGATGACCGCTGGTAACCCGTGCCTGTTGGCAGTTCAGGAAGCGGCTCGTTCGGGTCTCACCGAGAATGCCGACGAGCTTTTTGCTCCGTCAGTGTGTAAGGCCATTGAGGCTTACATGGCTCCGGCTGGAGATGCCGCCAATGACTGGCTCATCTTCGGTGGTGGCGTCAAGGACAACTCTGACCCGCAGTACTCAGATGATCCTTGGATTGCCTTCGTCAACGAGACCATCGAGGCCGCTGGCCAAGACCCAGCGATCTCGCTCTTCGGCACCGGCTTCGGCCAGGCCTGGACCTTCGATCAGGCGCTGCAGATTGCCAGCGAGCTCGACGGTGGACTCAGCCGTACCAACTTCATCCTGGCCCTCCGTGGCATGACCAGCATGACCCACCCGAACAACATCGACGGGATCGGGTTCGGCATGAACGGCAACGAGGACGCCTACTTCATTGAAGGTTCTGACCTCAGCCGCTTCGATGCCGGCGCACAGACCTGGAACCAGGAAGGTGGCATCATCGACCTTTCCGGTCAGTCACCAAACTGCCCATGGGTTGCTGGCGAGGGTTGCTGATCCAGCCAACGCTGATTCAGCGAACCACATGACGTGGGCACTTGAAAGAGCCCACGGCTAAATGTGTATGCGACGGTGCTGATAGCAACGGCTCTCAGCACCGTCGTCGTTTTGACTGGTCTCTTTCGTTCGCCACTCTTGACTGACTGATGGAACTCCTTCTTCAACGGCTCTTCGACGGCTTGTTCAACGGAGCGATCTACGCATCGTTGGCTCTTGCCATCGTCACGATCTATCGCTCGACCGGATTGCTCAATTTCGCTCAGGCCGAGCTGGCGACCTTCAGCGCCTACGTCGGGCTCGTGTTCGCCGGCGGCTCGGTTGGCGCCACCTTTGGCGGCGCCCTACCCGGCGCCGGACTCATCGATGAGTTCCCCGGCTACCCCTACCC
>CALJSB010000096.1 GCA_937976305.1 uncultured Acidimicrobiales bacterium | reverse complement strand
CGAGCTGATCGTTGCCGGGCTCCGAGGCATCGGATTCCAGTGGTTGCTCGACCCTGGGTCGTTTGATCCGGTGAACGCGCTGGCGTATCTCAGCACCACCACCCGCGACCGTCTTGCGGCGTGACGAAAAGTACCTGACCCTTCCGTTCGCTGCGCTCACTCACCGCCTTTCGGCGCTGGGCGCCGAAACGCCAACAACCAATCTCAGAACAAGACAGGAACCCCATGACCAGCTACGAACGACCGAAGTACGACCGGATCCGGCGATCTGAACTCTCGACACCCGGCCACTCAGAAAAGATGATCGGCAAGGCGGCGGCGAGCGATGCCGACATGGTCTTTCTCGATCTCGAGGACGCGGTCGCCCCGTCGGCGAAGGTCGGTGCTCGCAAGAACATCATCGCTGGGCTCAACGAACTCGACTGGGGAAAGAAGATCCGTTCGTACCGCATCAACAGTGTCGACACGCAGTGGTGTCACGACGACATCGCCGAAGTCGTCACCGGTGCTGGAGCCAACATCGATGTGATCATGGTGCCCAAGATCAAGGGCCCTCGCGAGGTGTGGTTTGTCGACGACATGCTCACGCAACTCGAGTTGAAGCTCGGCCTGGAGGTCGGGCGGATTGGGATCGAGTGCCTCGTCGAAGAGGTCGAGGCGTTGCAGACCGTCGACGAGATCGCTCGGTGCAGCCCGAGGCTTGAAGCGCTCGTGCTCGGGGTTGGCGACCTGTCAGCGAGCCAGGGCATGCGACTCGGCCACATCGGAGTGACCGACGGTGAGAAGGCCCTGAAATACCCCGGCGACATCTGGCACTACGCCCGCATTCGCATGACCGTGGCGTGCCGGGCTGCCGGCATCGATGCCATCGACGGCCCGTATGCCAACTTTGCCAACCCGGGTGGCTACGAGAAGAGCGCAGCGACGTTCTCGATGATGGGCGGGGTCGGCAAATGGTGCATCCACCCGAGTCAGATCGAGATCGCCAACCGGGTCTACGCTCCGACCCAGGATGAAGTCGATGAGGCGGTTGGTGTCATCAACGCCGTCACCGAAGCCGAAGCTCGAGGCGAAGGCGCCGCAACGTTCAACGGCATGATGATCGACGCCGCGACCACTCGGCTCTTCCAAGTCACCCTCGACCGTGCTCGCCAGTGCGGCATGCTCGACTGATTTCCCCCGTTCTGGAGTCGCCCACCGTCGTTTCAGACGGCTACGACCTCCAGAACGGGAAAAAGATGGGACGAGGGTGCCGGTTGTCGGCGCCTCGACGGGTGAGAGCGGACGGGGTTAGAGCGAGTCGGCGAAGGCCTTGATCGACTGCAAGGTCGACGCATACACGTCGGGCATGGCGTCGCGGAACAAACAATCGCCAGCGTGGCAGGTGCCGTTGACAGTGCGACTCGATGCGGTGACGCCTGCGGCCAGCAGCTTGCGGAAGTAGGCCAAACCCTCGTCCCGCAGCGGGTCGAGTTCGTTGACTGAGATCACGTGTGGCGGTAAGCCTTCGAGGTCGGCAACCTCGGCGTGGTACGGCCACGCAAGCGGATCGGTATCGGCCGACCCATCGGGGCTGTACATCCGGACCATCGAACCCATCATCGAACAGTTGAGGAAGTAGTCGTCGTTCTCGTACAACGATGGCAGCGCCGGATCCTTCTCGGCGTAGAGCCCAGAGATGTAGGGACACTGGGCGTACACGCCGTCGACCATGTCGAGCACGCCGTCCTGCTTCGCCTTGAGCGTCGTGGCGATCGACAGATTGCCGCCGCCTGATTCACCAGAGATCACGATCTTCGAGATGCCGAGCGAGTCACGGTTCTCGTTGGCCCACGCAAGACCACTGAAGCAGTCGTGCAGGCCGGCGGGGAACGGGTGAGGCCCCAGCTTCCCTGCGGCATTGCGGAACTCGACGCCAACGACCACGAGACCGATCGAGGCGAGCTCGTCGCGCCACCGCACATAGCCCGCGTTCGAGGCTTCCATGATGGCCATACCGCCGCCGTGGGTGTGCACGATGCCCGGCACAGGGCCGTCGACGTCGGTCGGCGTGTGGATGTAGAGGCTGATGTCGTTTCCGTCGATGCCGGTGATCACCTCGGTCCGACGATCGACGTTGGTGATCGGCGGTGCGGCCATGGCCAGAACGCCACCGAGAGCTGAGAATCCCTCCTCGGCGGCCATGGCGTATTCCTGCAACGCCTCTTCGGGTGAGCTGATGTCGACGGGTGCTGTTTCGGGTGCACCGTCGAGACCGAGCGGGGCCATCGCCGCGACCATGCGGGGATCCGCCCGAGGGTCGGTGTTCATCAGCATCTCGGGGTCGCCGAGTTTTCCGGGCAGAATGGGTGAGTCGGTCATGACCGCAGTCTTACGCCAACCTCGTGCGCTCGCCAGCGGAACACCCCGATGCATCGTCGCCAGGGTTACTCCGAAGACGTGCTCTTGCCTTGGAGGTTGTCAGCTTTCGGACGGTGGTTCTTCGCTGCTCAGCAAGCGGAGGGCGGCCTCGCGCTGTTCCTGGGACATGGCAGCTGTCGGTGTCGCTTGTTTGTCGGTTCGCCGTCGTCGCGGCGTCTCTGCTGCGCTGTGGGGCGGAGTGGCTTCCGGTGGAGCTTCTTGGGTGGAGCGCCCCGCGAGTTGAGCCTCTCCCGAGTCAACCTCTGGCCGCTGTTTCGCAGCGGCAACGGCGGCGGCGAGCTGTGCAGGATCCCAATCGTCGGCTGGCGGGTTCGCCGCCGGCGCGGTCGAGAGAGCCGCGATTCGGTCGGTCTTGCGCCGTGCAGGCTTGGTCGAACCGCGCTCAGGGGTCGCCGGCATGAACGAGGTGTCTGAGGGCTCAGGCAGGGTTGCCGGCACCGCTGCTGTCCGAGCATCTGAAACCTTCGTCGCCGAGTTGAGGGCCAAGGTGGCAGACCCTCCGCCCGCTGCGGTCATAGCAGCGCTGGCTGGCGCCGCGGCAGCAGCGTCGGCGACCGGGGCGGCTGTTGTTTCGGCAGGAGCTTTGGAGCTTCGGGACTTCAACCCGAGGGCAACGGCACCAGCGGCAATCAGGAGTCCGAGTCCTCCGAGGATCGGTACGAGGGGAAGGCCTCCCTCATCATTTGAGGTGCCCGATGAGCCAGTGTCGTCGGTGGCGGCGAGTGCGGCCGGAATCGATGTCGACGCGCTTGCTGCCGCGTCGTCGCTGCTTTCGCCAGCCTGCTCAGTTGCATCCGGCTCGATCTCATTGGGGTCGGCTGTTGCAGGCGTCGAGTCTTCACGAGGAGCTGAGGTGGTCCCGGTCGTTGAAGGTGGAGCAGTCGTTGATGGAGCAACGGTTGTCGCACCGGCGGCAGGGCTGATCTTGCTGAGGTAGACGGTTGACACCCAGCCGTTCACCGGCGAGATGATCTCGACCCAACCGCTTGCAGCAGGATCTCCAAGAGCAACGACGCCGGTCCCATTTGGGAGAACGTCGATCTGGGCGTTGCTGGTATCGGGACCGGTGCGGACAACAAGACCGCCATCGGGGTCGCCGTCGGGAATGCCAGCGACCCACGCCGGGAACAGATCTGCGGATCGTTCGACCGTTGTGGTGCTGCGGTCGGCGGGAACGGTCGTGGCCGGGGTGACGGTCGTCGTCTGACCAGCCGCGCCGGCATCGCAGCTCGGGATCACGAGGTCGACTCGCTCGACGAGCACGCCGCCTGGGACGGTCACCGCTTGCACGCTGTGAGAGTTGTCGTCTCCTTGGACGAAGATCGACTGAGCATCGGCTGCTGTTGGGCCGCCGAAGAACTCGGACCCATCAACAATCCACTGCACCTGCTCAGACGCGCTGTCGACTGCGAAGGTCATCTGGCGAGTGCCGTCCGCTTCGCACTCTCCGATCGTGATGTCGATCGACTCCGCACTTACCGGTGCAGCAAAAAAGAGAACGGCCGCCATGGCCGTCGCGAGTGCGCCCGTGCTGCGCAACCCTCGTTTGTGCATCACCAACCTCCGGTGTTCGCCCCCTTATTCATCGGCAAGAACCGATTCAGGTTGAGCAAAATCCTGGTGGTTAGGTGAGATCTGAGCGCAACTCTCCAGCCTCGACAACGACCTCGCCGTCAAGCTTGACGGTGCAGTGACGCATCGGAAGATCGAAATGGCCCCGGCAGAAGCGCCCGGCGGTTTCGTTCGCCCCGGTTGAGAACAGCACATTGCCGGCGAAGGCCCGCAACTCGGTTCCGTTGAGATCGGCTCGATCCCACATCGCGAGTGATTCCCACCGGGCAGCAGTGTTCATGCCCCAGCCGACGTGGCTGATCGCATACGCATCTGGCTCGTCGAACGACGCCAAGTAGGAACGAAAGAGCTCAGCATCGTGTCCGTCACCGGCGATGTCGACGACGTAGTCGTTCTCGATCCGCAGCGTGACGGGTTCTCGCACGTAGTTCTTGAACGTGAGATTGATGTCGCCCGGGGCGAGCACAACGGTGCCGTTGACGGTGTTGGCAGCCGGGAAGGCGAGCACGAGTCCACCTGGCCAGTGGGCAATCGTGCCGGGCTCGGTGCACCAGCCGTAGGAACCGGCCCGAAAAGCGCCGTTGAGGTCGATGCGCGCGTTGGTCCCGGCAGCTGATTCGATGACCATCTCGTTCGCCGCCTCGAGCAGGGAAACGCCGAGGTTCACCTTGTTTTCGAGAGATGGATCGAGTGGCCATCGTTCGGTGTTTTCGGGATGCTCCGCAGAGATCATGAGCACACGGGCGCCACCACCGAGAATCTCGCCGAGTTCGGGCGCATGCAGCAGCCCTTCAGCGGTGCAGTCGACGACGAAGTCAGCCGTCGCGCATGCTGCGATTGCGGCGCGGTGGCCGGCCAGTGCTTGGGACGCCCCGGTCGACCGGATGGGAACCGGGCCAGGGTTCACCGGCGTCGGCATACGGACGTCGGCAACCGCGGCGCCGAGCATCTCGAGAGCAAGCCGAGCCGTCTCGACGATTCGATCGCTGCTGGCAGCTTCGGAAAGTAGAACAGCGACATCGCCGGACTCGAGCTTGCACGCTCGAAACTGCTCGGCGTAGCGGCTGACCCATCGCCATTCGGTCGCTGCGGTCACGAGGCGGGACCCTCGTCGTCGTACAACCGTGCTTTGCCGAGTCGTTCGAGGCAGACCTCAACGCTCCACGGAAGCATGGTGGCCCCGCAGCGAGCATCTCGGTAGGCGCGCTCGATGAAGCTCGGTCGCAGCATTGACCGACCTCCGCAAATGCGGATGGCCGTCGACGCAATCTCTGGCGCACCTTCCATCGTGGTGACCATCGACGCTTGAGCCTTCGTGAGCTGCGCCGGAGTCGGATCAATGCAGGTATCGGCGAGCGCGCTGTAACAGAGCGCCTGGGCTTGCTCGTAGCGGATGTTCATCTCGGCCCAGCCCTGTTGCTTGATCGCATGATCACGGCGGCTGCTGCTCTTGAGGTAGTTCTCGGTGAAGTCGAGAATGCCCCGCATCAGACCGAGATACGAGAACGACAGGGTCATGTAGAAGTAGGGCCAACGCTCAGCGGCTTGGTTGAACGCGCCGGGCGGAAGCCACTCGTGCTCGGCCGGAACGAACGCCTTGTTCATCACAAGATTGCGAGAGTCGGTGCCCCGCATCCCGAGCGGGTCCCACTCACCCTGGATCGACACGCCCTCACCCTCATGCGGGACACCGAGGAGCCGCAGGCGGTCGTCGCCCTCGACGAGGCACAGCACGTTGTGAAACGTCGAGGCGCCAGACAGCGAGGCGAAGATCTTGCGACCGGTCACGAGGTACCCACCATCGACCGGCTCAGCCACCGTCGAGTAGCCAGACGTCGCTCCGGCACTGACGCCTTCAGAGAACGGCTGGGAGTGAATGTGATGGTCGTTGACGATGCCGCTCCACAGCAGCTCTCGACGCTGCTGAAGGAACTCTTGATCGGTGTCGTCGAGGTCAAGTGACCCGGCAATCTCACCGACCAGGAGTGTCGTGGCGACGTGCATGTTGAAGGTCAGGCCGGTCGTCGCGCAGTGCCGACCGAGTTCTTCTGATGCGAGTGCATAGGCGACAAAATCACCTCCGAGACCGCCGTGGCTCTCTGGAATCGCGATGCCGAGAAGACCGGCCGCTTTCAGGTCTTCCCAGTTCTCGTAGGGAAACACAGCATCTCGGTCGACGGCGTCTGCCCGCTTGCCGAAGAGCGGGCCGAGCTCGGCGATTCGCTCAACGATCTGCATGCGCTCCGGTGTTCGGATGTCGGTCATCGCTCTCCCGCTCGTAGGGCTGGGGACATCCTACGAGACTCGCTTCGACGCATTGGTACCCGAGCGGCTAACACAGTGGGTATGGCCCTATCGCTCGATCTGCGCTCCCGGCGGTTGGACTTCGACGACGTGGCCGCCTTTCAGGAGTTTGCCCACGCCAACAATTGGAGTGACGGACTGCCGGTTGTGCCACCAACGGCGGAGGCCGTAGCCGCCTGCCTTACGTGGTCCCTGATGGAGCCAGACCACCTCATTGGCGTCGAGCCAGTACGTCAGCGGGCCCTGACCGCCGAGAAGGTTGCGATCAACGCCGTAATGGCAGGTTGCCTGCCCCAGCACTTTCCCGTTGTGGTCACGGCGCTCACCGCCATGCTCAGCGAGCCGTTCAATCTGCACGGGCCAACAGCGAGCACTGGTGGCTGTGGCGTGCTGCTCATCGTGAACGGTCCAATCCGCAACGAGCTCGGCATGAGCGGCACGTTCAACGCGCTCGGCCCGAGCGATCGAGCATCGACAAGCATCGGTCGAGCCGTACGACTCGTGCTCGGCAACTTGCTCGAGGTGCGTCCCGGTGAGATCGATCGCTCGACGTTCGGCCACCCGGGGAAGATCAGCTACTGCATTGCCGAAGACGAGGAGAACACGCCGTGGCTCTCGGTTGCCGCTGAGCGTTTGGGCGATCCGTACGTTTCTGCGGTGACCGCAGTGGCCTCGATGGCACCGCGTCAGCTGATGAACGAATGGACGACAGAGCCGACAGAAATCCTCGACACGTTTGTCGCCGAGATCAAAGCGAACATGACGCACTATTCGATCTGGAGCGGCAACTACGCCATCGTGATTCCGCCTCAGCTTCGCCAGCACTTCGATGCTGCGGGCTGGACCAAAGCTGACATTCGGGCCTACGTGTTCGAAAAGGCGCGAGTGCGGCGGGACGAGTGGGCCGCCTGCGGCAAGGCCGCCATCGTCGGTGATCAACCCGATCGTGAATACTTGGCCCTGCCGGACCCTGATCACCTGCTCGTCATCGCCGCTGGCGGGCCCGCCGGTGGCTTCGGTGCGGTGATCCCGCCGTGGCTGGGCACCCGATCGCATGCCGTCACGACAGCGATCGGTGCATGCGTCGATTGCGAGGTGCCGTGATGTTCGAAGTGCTCGACCCCACCTATAGCGAGGCCTCGGAGCCTCTGCAGTTGGTGAACCGTCCTGATGGACTTGGCGGCCTCACGGTTGGCATTGTCTCCAACGGTAAGCAGGGGACCGCAACCTTCTTTGATGCGCTCGAAAGCGAGTTGCGCACGACCTTTGGCGTCGCCGACGTCGTTCGTGTCACCAAAGGCAACTACAGCGCCCCGGCCGATCCCGACATCATGCATTCGGCTCAGCACTGGCATGCCCTCATCGCCGGTATTGGTGATTGAGGCAGCTGTTCGTCGTGCAGTCTGCACGACAGTGTCGCCGGCGAGCGGTTGGGTGTGCCGTCGGTTTCGGTGATCACCGAACAGTTCGTTTCGGCCGCCGAGCTGATGGCCAGCGTGCTCGGTGCAGAGGGGTATCCGTTTGTGACGATGCCTCACCCGATCAGCAGCGCCACCGCTGAGGCACTCGCCAGCCACGCCCAGATTGCTGCCGCGCAGTGCGTTGCCCTGCTGACGTCGGGTCAGGCGAGGTAGATCCCGAGTTAGGCGGAGGCGGGGCCAAACCGCACGGCCCCGTCGTCGTCGACCTCGAGCAGCCCGGCCGTCGGCGGGGCGAAGTGTGTGCCCAGAAGCAGCGTCGACGTGTTGCCGTGCTCGTCGACGATTCTGCGGCGGGTCTGGGTTGCCTGAGCCGGATCGTGATCGGGGTTCGACACCACCTCAGGGAAGGCGAACTGCAGCGGTGTGTGGGCGAGGTCGCCGATGATCAACGCAACGTCGTCACCGGCGGTGATCCGTACCGACACATGGCCCGGCGTGTGTCCGGGTGTTGGCTCGAGCGCAACCCACGGATCGATTCGGTGCGAACTGTCGACAGCATCGAGACATCCTGCTGCAGCGAGGGGAGCGATGGCCCGCTGGTACGACGCAGTATCTTCTTCGTCGCGCTCGGCCGCCAGCTCGGCTGAGGTCACGAGGTAGCGGGCGTTCGGAAAGGTCGGGACGAGCTCGCCGTCACGTTCAACCGTGTTCCAGCCAACGTGGTCGAAGTGGAGATGGGTGCACACCACCACGTCGACTCGTTCGAACCCGGACACGTGAGATTCGAGGCGGCGGCCGAAGTCAGGATCGCCGGGCAGCTTTGCCTCGTCGTTCGTGCCGACACAGGTGTCGACGACGATGAGGGTGTCTGGGGTCTCGACCACGAAGCTGTGAACCGAGAGCAGCAGGCTGTTCCCACTCTCGCTCACGAAGGGGTCGATCCAGGGCCGGCACGCGTCGAGGTGGCGGGATCCGTCGGGGACCAAGCTTGGCCATGGCACGCCAGTTATGCGTTCTTCGATTCGGGTGATGCGCACCGGCCCGATCGACCAGGTGAGATGTTCGCTCATGCTTGGATGCTCCGGCGATTGTCGAGGCTGCACCATGCTCTGATCTCGGCTCGATCGTCAATGCAGTTTCAATCGGCTGGGTCGTTCTGCCGGACAGTGATTCAGTCTTCAAAGGTGCCGTGGCGACCGGCGCCTTCGCTGAATCGAGTGGCACCCGCCCGTGTTTCACCACTTCGAATCGTGGCCATGCCGAGCTCGACCTCATTGGCCAGCGCGTCGCCGAGCGGGCTGCCCCACTGGTCGATGGCCGACTGGCGATCTGATCGCATGCAACGTTGTGGGAACCCGGCGAGTTGCGCGGCCAGCACCAACGCCTCGTCCAGTGCTTGACCGGGTTCGGTGAGGCGATTGGCGAGACCCATTCGCTGGGCTTCGTCACCCGAAACGGGTCGGCCGGTCAAGATCAGGTCCATGGCGTGGCTTTGCCCGATCAGTCTGGGGAGTCGGATGGTGCCACCGTCGATCAACGGGACACCCCAACGGCGGCAGTACACACCGAACACCGCATCGGTCGCGGCCACCCGCAGATCACACCACAGGGCGAGCTCGAGCCCACCGGCAACCGCATGACCTTCGACCGCCGCGATCACCGGCTTGCTCACGACGCGGCGTGTCGGCCCCATTGGCCCCGGTGAGTTGACGATCTCGGCGGCGGCGAGCTCGGTGACGACGTTGCCCTGCGCTTCGCCGATGGCCTTGAGATCAGCGCCGGCGCAGAAGGTGCCGGCTGCGCCTGTCAGGATGGCGACCGCCACCGAATCGTCGGCCTCGAATCGATCGAAGGCTTCGTTGAGCGCCTCGGCGGTGGGCCGATCAACAGCGTTGCGAACCTCGGGCCGGTCGATCGTGATCACGGCAGTTGCGTCGCGAACTTCGTAGTGAATGGCCATCGGCTTTCTTCTTTCGTTCCGCGTTCGAGATCTGACAGTAGGTTCTGATCGTGGGTTTACAAGAGTTCGTTTTGCGAATCACCGATGCTCGAAGTGATGCGGCCCAGTCCGCCATGGCGAGCTATTTCGCCGAACTCGACGAGCTGTTCCCAGCCGGCTTCGATCCTGGCGATGCGTTGACTGCTGACGTCGCTTCGTATGACCCGCCAACCGGCGCATTCGTGATCGCCGAGCTTGCTGACCAAGCAGTGGTCGGCTGCGGTGCGCTGTTGACGATCGAGCCCGGTGTTGGTGAGATCAAGCGCATGTGGGTGCACCCCGACGTCCGTGGGCAGGGCCTTGCCAGTCAGTTGCTGCGCGACCTCGAGGCGCGGTCGAGGGCGATGGGCCACCACCGCACCGTTCTCGATACCAACGAGGTGCTCCTCGGCGCGATCACGATGTATGAGCGAGCGGGATACGAGGCGATCGATCGCTACAACGACAACCCGTATGCCCATCACTGGTTCGAGAAGCGCTGGGCCGCGGAAGAAGCAGGCGGCTAGCCCCACCCGAGTTCATGCAGGCGGTCGTCGTCGATCCCGAGGTGATGAGCGAGTTCGTGGACGACAGTCACCATCACCTCGTGTTTGAGTTCGGCGAGATCGTGCACGTGGTCGCACAGCGCCAGTCGGTAGACGGTCACCCGGTCGGGTAGCTCGAAGCCGCCGTAGTCGTCACGTTCGGTTCTCGGGATTCCTTCGTAGAGCCCGAGCAGATCCTCGGGATGCTCGTCGTCGATCATCACTACGACGTTGTCGAGCATCTCGTGAATCTCTTCGGGGAGCCCATCGATCGCATCGGCGACAAGCTCCTCGAACTCGTCGAGGGAGATCGGTTGCACAGATGAAGACTACGAGCCCTTGAGGTGCAGGTTGTTGAGGTTGGCCAGCGCCTCAAGTTCGCTGTTGACGACAGGGAAGCCAGCTGCGAACGTTCGGTGATGAGTGAGGAGCCCACGCAGTCGGCGATGGTTGGTGCCATTCCCGTTCTCGGAGGCGGTGTTGCCATCACCGCAGCGTCGAGCAGCTTTGACGGCACGCTGCAGAAGGCTGCGGTGGTCTCCGGTGTGGTGTTGATCCTTACTGGCCTGATGATCTTTGCCCTCGGTGTGCGGCAGTGGCGCAGGGACCGTCGAGCGAGTTAGCCCGAAGCTGGGAACGCTGCGCAGCTCAAATGATGGCGGTCTCGATGAACGGCTCGTTGCGCACGATCCGGTCGTAGCCGAGCGGACCGAGGTCGAGAGCCCGAAACTCGCCGTAGATCAGCGTCTCGGACACTCCACGCCCGATCGCAGGTGACTGTTGCAAGCCGTGGCCCGAGAATCCGTTGGCGAAGACGAAGTTGCTTACTTCGTGGTGCGGACCCACGACCACGTTTTGATCGAGGGCGTGATGGGCATAGTGGCCGGCCCATTGGCTCTGCACCTTGATGCGTTCGAAGGCCGGAACACGGTGGGCGAGCACGGGCCACACTCGCTCCTCGAAGATGTCGCGGTCCATCTCGAAGTCGGTGGGGTCGACCGCGTGGTCGTCGTGAGGCGCACATCCGGCCATGAACGCGTCGCCGTCGGTGCGCACATGAATACCGCTCGGGTCGATCGTGAGAGGCAGCCGTTGTCCGAGCTCCTCTGCGGCCTTGAAGATGAACGTGTAGCGCTTGCGGGGTTCAACGTGCAGTTCGATGTCTGCCATCGCAGCCACCGCGGATGCCCGGGGCCCGGCAGCATTCACCACCGAGCCGCAGGCGACGCTTGCGCCCGACTTCAGCTGCACGGAGCTCACGCGATCGCCGTTGCGCTCGATGTCGACGACCTCGTCGGCCAGGAACTCAACTCCGTTCTGGCGGGCCTTCTTGCGCCACCAGTCGAACATCGTGCCTGAATCGAAGTAGCCCTCGTCGATCAGATTGTGGCTTCCGCACACGATGTCGTCGACGTTGTAGAACGGGTAGGCGGCCTTGATTTCTTCGGGGGACATGATCTTCGTGCCCGAACCGAGATCGGACTGAATGGCCTGATTGGTGCGAAGGACATCGGCGAATGCGTCGTCGCCGGCCAGATACATGTAGCCGAAGTGGTCGACGGCGAGTTCGGGAACATCGGGGTCGTCTCGCATGTGCGTCGTGAAGTTGCGGACGAACTCGCCGGCAAACCGGGAGATCTCGATGTTGAGCGGATTGGAGAACTGCTGACGCATGCAGCTGTTGGTGTGCGAGGTCGATGCGTTCTCGTAGGTGGGATCTTTCTCGACCACCAGCACCGAGCCGTCGAAGTCGGGGTTGTCCGACAACCACCAGGCGACCGACGAACCGATGATGGCACCGCCGATGATGATGACGTCGTAGCTGTCGCGGTTCGGTGCCACTAGAGATCCTCGAGTCGTGGGAAGTCTGATGGCGGCATGATGTCGACGGTGGCCGAGCGTTGCTGGGCCAACATGCCGCCGTCGATTCTGATGACGTCGCCGGTGATGTACGAGGCGTCGTCGGAGGCAAGGAACAGAGCGGCGCCTGTCATGTCGATCGGTTCGCCGATACGGCCGAGGGGGACGTTTTCGCCCCGCAGCTTTCGATCGTCGAGTCCCAAGCCGCTCGTGTCGATTGAGCCAGGCATCAAGGCGTTGACCCGAATGTTGTAGGGGCCGAGGTCGAGGGCCATGGCCCGGGTGAGGGCCTCGATGCCACCCTTCGTTGCGTCGTAGGCCGTGAAGGCTCGGTGGGCCCGAGTAGCGCCACCCGAGCTCATGTTGATGATCGACCCGCCACCCTGTTTGGCCATGATCCGAGCTGCGGGCTGCGACACGAGGAAGTGGCCGGTGAGGTTCACATCGATGATGCGGCGCCACCAGTCCTCGTCGGCCTCGAAGAAGTGCAGCATCGGGCTGACGATTCCGGCGTTGTTCACAACGACGTCGATCCGCCCGTATTCGGACATGACGTCTTCGATCATCTGGTTGACCGAGGCACTCACCGAGACATCAGCCAGCGCAGCCATTGCTGTGCCGCCGCCGCTGTTGATGGCGGCGGCAGCCTCGTTTGCCGCCTCGGATATGTCGTTGACGACAACCTTCGAACCGTTCTCGGCGAATCGCTCGGCAATGGCCTGGCCGATGCCCTTGCCGGCTCCGGTGACGAGCACCACTTTGTCGTTCAGCGATTCGTGCATGCGATGTCCTGACGTGGTCGTGGTGGGGCGGTGATCCTTGGGCCATAGCTATCGCGTTCTGCACTCGCAGGCAACGGAATGTGGCTGGGTTCCCGACCTGTGGAGGGTCCGGCATCGCCCATGACCGACCGTGGCAGAGTGGCGCCATGGAATCTTCTGAAGCAGCGGCGGGTGGGCGCACGGTGACCGTTCTTGATGGCGGCATGGGAAAGCACCTCGAGCGTTCGGGTGCACCCTTTCGGCAACCCGAGTGGTCTGCCCTTGCACTTCTGGAGGATCCACCCGCTGTTGGTCGGGCCCACACCGACTTCATCAATGCCGGCGTCGACGTGATCATCGTCAACACCTACGGCGTGGTTCCGTTCCACCTCGGGCCGGAGCGGTTCGAGGCGCGAGGTCGTGAGCTGGCCGAGCTCGCGGGTCGCCTTGCCCGTGAGGCAGCAGACAGCGCTGATCGCGATGTGCTGGTCGCTGGATCGTTGCCGCCGTTGTTCGGGTCGTACGAGCCCGAGCTCTTTCGTCCTGACGACGCGCCGCCGATGTACGACATGCTCGTCGCCGCGCAGGCGCCCTACGTCGACTTCTGGATTGCCGAAACCGTGAGTTCGATCGCTGAAGCCGAAGCGATCATCGGTGCGTTGCATCGGGCCGGCGATACCAAGGATCTCTGGATGTCGTTCACGGTTCCCGACGATCCGCCCGGTGATGAAGTGATGCTGCGCTCGGGTGAATCGATTGCCGATGCGACGGCTGCGGTCCAAGAGGACGTGGTTGCCATTGTTTTCAACTGTTCGCCACCCGAGGCGATCACGGTTGCGCTCGGTCATCTGCACGATGCGCTTGGCGACAATCCTCGTGGCATCCGAACCGGCGGCTACGCGAACGCCTTTGTGGCCAAGGAAGAGGGGTATGCCGCCAACGAGGTGGTGTTGGATCGTCGAGGCGATCTCTCCGAGTCTGCCTACGGCGACGTGTGCGACCAATGGATCGCAAACGGAGCGACGATTGTCGGTGGCTGCTGCCAGATGTTCCCAGAGCACATCGCAGAGTTGGTGAGTCGGCAAGATCGTTAGGTAAGCAGGATCGTTAGGCAAGCAGAGTCGTTAGGCAAGCAGGGCTGAGCTCTGCGCAACGAACCTTGTGTCGCCGCCTTGGGCGCGAGACCATGGGCGCTGTGTCTGATCTCCTTGCTCGCTATCGCAACTCGCTGCCCTCGTTTCTGTCGCCGCTCTACGCGGAACCAATCGAGATCGTTCGGGGCAATGGTGGCTACGTCTTTGACCAGAACGACGAGCGCTACCTCGACTTCTTCGGTGGCATTCTCACCACGATGATCGGCCACAACAATCCGGCCGTCACGAAGGCGATTCAAGAGCAAGCAGGCAAGGTGATGCACACCTCGAGCCTCTACCTCTCTGAGCCCATGATCGCCTTGGCTGAGAAGATCGCAGAGCTGTCGGGCATCCCCGATGCCCGCGTCTTTCTCACCCCGTCAGGCACCGAAGCCAACGACGCTGCGCTGTTGTTGGCGACGAACCACCGCAACTCCAATCAGATCTTGGCGATGCGCAACAGCTACCACGGCCGCTCGCATTCGGCGCAGGCCATCACCAGCCACTCGTCGTGGGCGTCGACGAGCAACTCGGGTCTGAAAGTGACCTTCGTGCAGGGGCCGTATCGATTGCGGAGCCCGTTTCGAGATCTCGACGATGATGCGTACACCGAAGCGTGCACCGACGATCTGTCGCAGCTCTTGGCCATGACCTCGGCCGGTGATGTCGCCGCCCTCATTGCTGAACCGATCCAAGGTGTCGGCGGTTTCGCCACGCCGCCGCGGGGTTTCTTCGGATCGATGAAGAAGCACCTCGACAACAATGGGATCCTCTTCATCTCTGATGAGGTGCAGACGGGCTGGGGTCGCACCGGCGAACACTTCTGGGGCTATCAAGCCCACGACATCACGCCAGACATCCTCACCTTTGCCAAGGGTGTCGGAAACGGCGTGACCCTTGCCGGTGTGGTTGCTCGAGCCGAAATCATGGACTCGATCAAGGTGCTCAACTTCTCGACCTTCGGCGGCAACCCTCTTTCGTCTGCCGGTGGATTGGCAACGATCAACTACGTGCTGGAGAACGATCTGCAAGCCAACGCCAAGGTGATGGGTGATCGGTTGCGCGCTGGACTCGAAGCGATCGCCGCCGACTCGCCGTGGATCGCCGAGGTGCGGGGCAAGGGTTTGATGCAGGCATTCGAAACAACAGTGCCCGGCTCGATCGAGCCGTCAAGCCAGCATGCGATCGACATGCTCGAAGCAACAAAGCGGGCCGGGTTGCTCGTTGGCAAGGGCGGCCTCTACGGCAATGTCATCCGCCTGGCGCCGATGCTGAATGTGACCGAGGACGAGATCGACGAGGGCCTTGCGGCTCTTCAGGCCGCTGCATCTGAGGTCGAGTGATGACGAAGCTGATCCGGGGTGGCACCGTCGTGTCGTCGACCGGGGCCAGCCCGGCCGACGTCCTCGTCGACGGCGAGAAGATCGTCGCCGTGCTCGAACCGGGCTCGGCGATCGCTGAGTCGGCCGCTTCGTCAGCAGACGTCATCGATGCAACGGGCAAGTATGTGATTCCTGGCGGCGTCGACGTGCACACGCACATGGAGATCGACTCGGCCGGCACGACGTCGTCAGACACGTTCGAGACCGGCACCACAGCTGCGGCATGGGGCGGCACAACGACCATCGTCGACTTTGCAACGCAGAGCCACGGTGAGCGGGTGCGGGAAGCGCTCGACGCTCGCTTTGCCGCGGCATCGGGCAACTGCGCCATCGACTACGGCTTCCACATGATCCTCGGCGACGTCACAGACGAGGCGCTCAAAGAGATGGACTCGCTCGTCGCCGAAGGCATCTCGAGCTTCAAGCTCTTCATGGCCTACCCGGGCGTGCTGCTGTCCGACGATCGACAGATTCTCCAAGCGATGCAGAAGTGCTCGGACAACGGCGGCATCGTGATGATGCACGCCGAAAACGGCATCGCCATTGATCTACTGGCCGAACAAGCGGCGGCCCGAGGCGATACCGGGCCGAAGAACCATGGGCTTGTGCGTCGAGCCGAGCTCGAGTCGGAAGCCACCCATCGGGCCATCAAGCTCGCGAAGGTGGGGGAGTGTCCGCTGTACATCGTGCACCTCTCGGCCTCCGAAGCACTCGAGGAGGTTGCCCGAGCTCGCAACGGCGGCAGCAATGTCTTCGCCGAGACCTGCCCGCAATACCTCTATCTCACCCTCGAAGATCACCTCGGTGCACCCGGCTTCGAGGGCGCCAAGTACGTGTGCTCCACTCCGCTTCGATCGAAGCACGAGCACCATGCGGCCGATCTGTGGACCGGGCTGCGGGCCAACGACCTGTCGGTCGTCAGCACCGATCACTGCCCGTTCTGTTTCAAGGATCAGAAGGAGCTCGGGCTCGACGACTTCCGGTTGATTCCCAACGGGATTGGCGGCGTTGAGCACCGAATGGACTTGCTCTACCAGGGTGTGGTGAGCGGCGAGATCTCGCTCGCTCGCTGGGTGGAGTTGTGCGCCACCACGCCGGCCCGGATGTTTGGCCTGTACCCGCAGAAGGGCACGATCCAGCCGGGGGCCGACGCCGACATCGTGCTCTATGACCCCGCGGCGACGTGGACAATCAGCGTCGACAATCACCACATGAACATGGACTACTCCGCCTACGAAGGCATCGAGATCACCGGCAAGGTCGACACCGTGATGTCACGGGGTGAAGTGATCGTGTCTGGCGATGCGTTCCGCGGCCGGGCCGGCCACGGCAAGTACCTCGAGCGAGGTCTCAGTCAGTACTTGGTCTAGATGTGTAGGCCGCTGGCACTTCCAACTGAGTGCCGGTTCGGCCAGACTGTCAGCGCTTGCCGAGCTCACTGCTCCGTGGGCCTCTGGGCACTCTCGGAGCGCCTGAACTGATCGAAGGACGTCACCCCATGCAAAAGATCCATCACCTGATCAACGGGCAGAGCGTGCCTTCCACCTCTGGTCGGACCTCACCGGTGTTCAACCCGGCCACGGGTGCACAGTCCGCCGAGCTCGATCTTGCTTCGATCGAGGAAGTCGATGCAGCGGTTGCTGCGGCGAAGACAGCGTTCGACGAGTGGCGACAGGTCAGCCTGGCGCGACGCACAAAGCTCATGTTTGCGTTCCGCAATCTGGTCGACGCGAACACCGACGAGATTGCCAAGCGACTCACCGCCGAACACGGCAAGGTGCTCAGCGACGCGGCTGGGGAAGTCGCCCGTGGCCTCGAGAACATCGAGTTCGCGTGCGGCATCGCCGAGCAGCTCAAGGGCACCTACAACGAGAACGCCTCTACGGGTGTCGACGTCTACACCGTGCGCCAGCCCCTGGGCGTGGTCGCCGGCATCACGCCGTTCAACTTCCCGGTGATGGTGCCGCTCTGGACGATCCCGAACGCCATCGCCTGTGGCAACACCTACGTGTTGAAGCCGTCCGAGAAGGATCCCTCGGCGCCGATGTTCCTCGCCGAGCTGTTCCACGAGGCGGGCTTCCCCGATGGCGTGCTCAACGTGCTGCATGGCGACAAAGTCGCGGTCGATCGCCTGCTCGAACACCCGGACGTGAAGGCTGCGAGCTTTGTCGGCTCGACGCCGATCGCAAAGTACGTCTACGAAACGGGCACGTCGCACGGCAAGCGCGTGCAGGCGCTTGGCGGGGCCAAGAACCACATGGTCGTCTTGCCAGACGCCGACCTCGAACTGGCCGCCGACTCGGCAGTGTCCGCGGCCTACGGATCGGCCGGCGAGCGATGCATGGCCATCAGCGTCGTTGCTGCGGTTGGCGACATCGCCGATCCGCTGATCGATGCGATCTCGGTCCGGATGGAGAAGCTGTCGATCGGCGACGGCACGAATCCGGATTCTGAGATGGGTCCGCTCGTGACGCGCGAGCACTGCGACAAGGTTGCCGACTACGTGGGTGTGGGTGCCGACGAGGGAGCAACGATCGTGGTTGATGGCCGCGAGAAGCAGTTCGACGGCGATGGCTTCTTCCTCGGCACCACATTGCTCGACAACGTGACCACCGACATGAAGGTCTACCAGGACGAGATTTTCGGTCCGGTGCTCAGCGTCGTGCGGTGCGAAACGTACACCGAGGCCAGAGATCTCATCTCGAACAACCAGTACGGAAACGGCGCAGCCATCTTCACCCGCGACGGGGGAGCGGCCCGCGACTTCCAAGAGAACGCCGACGCTGGCATGGTCGGCATCAACGTGCCGATCCCGGTGCCGGTCGGCTACCACAGCTTCGGCGGATGGGGCGACAGTCTCTTTGGCGACACGGCCATGTACGGGCCGGAGGGCGTGCGGTTCTTCACCCGGCCCAAGGCGCTCACCTCACGCTGGCCCGACCCGTCCACCAGCAGCGTCAACCTCGGCTTCCCCACCAACACCTAACCCCCGTCTCCGGAATTGGCACGCTTTTGCGCGCACGTCGTGCAGTTTCCGTGCCAGTTGGTGAGCAGGGTGCGTGCGCCGCCGGCGTCCGGTTCTGGAGTCTCCCACCGGCGTTTCCGCCGGTGCACGCCTCCAGAACGCTCGTGTCGTGTCGAACTGGAGGCTCCTACCGGCGTTTCAGTCGGTAGGGCACTCCAGAACGGGGTTGGTGGGAGTGGGGAGCGGGGTACTCCTTGACCGGGTGTGCGAATGTCCGTACATTTATGGACAGCCGAAACTGTTGACGGGAGCACCCATGATCTTCGAGCAGCACTACCTCGACTGCCTCTCACAGGCGTCGTACTTCATCGGCGATGAGACCACCGGGCGGGCAGTGGTGGTTGACCCTCGAAGAGACATTGCGCCTTACCTCGAAAGCGCGACTGAGCACGGCATGACGATCGAGCTCGTGCTCGAAACCCATTTCCATGCCGATTTTCTCTCTGGCCATCTCGAGATGGCAGCGGCGACCGGCGCTGCGATCGCCTATGGCGACAAGGCCCACACCGAGTTCGACTCTCGCAAGTTGGCGCACGGTGAGCGCATTTCGCTTGGCGAAGTCGAGCTTGAGATCCGCCACACGCCAGGGCACACGCCCGAGTCGATCAGCGTCGTCGTCTACGAGAAGCCTGGCGCCGAGCCCCACGCCGTGCTCACCGGCGACACGATGTTCATTGGCGACGTGGGTCGGCCCGACCTGCTGTCGTCAAAGGGTGTCACCGCAGACGAATTGGCTGGACAGCTCTACGACTCGCTCCACGAACAACTGCTCACGCTCCCGGACGCCACGAAGGTCTACCCAGCGCACGGCGCCGGCTCTTCGTGTGGCAAGAACCTTTCGTCAGATACGTGGTCGACCATCGGCGAGCAGCGGGCGTCCAACTACGCCCTTGCGCCAATGACGAAGGACGAGTTCGTGGCTGTGGTGACCGACGGGCAGACCGCACCCCCGGCCTACTTCTCCTACGACGCTGGTCTCAACCGCATGTTGCGGCCATTGCTCGACGAGTCGACCCCGCCAACCCCCATGTCGCTCACAGGTGTGCTCGAAGCGCAGGCCGATGGAGCGGTCGTGCTCGACACTCGAGGACCCGAAGACTTTGCGACCGGTCACCTCATCGGCTCACTGAACATCGGAATGGCTGGCCGGTACGCAGAGTTCGCCGGTGGTGTCATCCAACCCGAGGCGCCGATCGTCCTGGTGGCTGAGGAAGGCCGTGAGCTCGAGGCAAAGAACCGCCTCGCTCGCATCGGGTTCGACAACGTGCTCGGCGCGTTGGGTGATCCTGTCCGGACCATGGCTGATAATCCCCCTGTGGTCCGGACAAGTTCTCGCCTCGATGCCGCAGGCTTGCGTAACGCGATCGAAAATGTCGACGACCTTCAACTCGTCGACGTTCGCCAGCCTGGCGAAACCGAAGGCGGCATCATCGATGGTGCGATCGTGGTTCCGCTCACGAAACTGAACGAACAGATGGACACGCTCGACCCCGACCGACCCACCATCGTCTACTGCGCCGGGGGCTTTCGATCATCGATCGCAGCGAGCCGGTTACTGGCCAGTGGTTTCGTTGACGTGTCCGACCTGCTCGGTGGCTACGGTGCCTGGACCGCCGCTCTCGACACGGCGAGCTGACGCACCCGCTCGCATCGCCCCCAAGGAGAATCTCAACGATGACCCGTCTGGGTTTCCTGCTGGACAGCGACAACTGCATTGGTTGCCACGCCTGCACCGTCGCCTGCAAGAGCGAACACGACGTGCCGCTCGGGGTGAACCGCACCTGGGTCAAATACATCGAGACGGGCACCTTCCCCGACGTGGCCCGCAAGTTCAACGTCATGCGCTGCAACCAGTGCGACGACGCTCCCTGCATGACGATCTGCCCGACCTCGGCCCTGTTCCGGGCCGACAACGGAGTCGTCGACTTTCAAGACGACGACTGCATCGGTTGCAAGTCGTGCATGAACGCATGCCCCTACGACGCGTTGTACATCAACCCGGAGACCAACACGGCTCACAAGTGCAACATGTGCAATCACCGCCTCGAGGTTGGCCTTGAGCCATCGTGCCAGATCGTCTGCCCGACCGAGGCCATCAAGATCGGCGATCTCGATGATCCGACGAGTGAGATTAGCAAGATCATCGCCCGCGAAGATGTTGCGGTGAGGG
>CALJSB010000095.1 GCA_937976305.1 uncultured Acidimicrobiales bacterium | reverse complement strand
ATTTCTGCACAGCGGGCAACTCGGTGTGGCGTGGTGTTCGGCCGAAGCCGGGTCACTACGTTTTCGACATGAGTGAGCATCAGCGAATCGTTCATGGCGGCTGCCTGTGTGGTGAGGTTCGCTACGTCGTTGATGCTGAGCTTCGCGACGTGTGGATGTGCCACTGCGAAGACTGTCGCCGGATGACGGGCAACCACATGGCCGCCACCGCCTGCTCGGCCAGCGATCTGACGTTCGAGCGTGATGCAACGCTGCGCTGGTTCAGTCGGCAGCCTGGCGTTGACTATGGGTTCTGTTCGACCTGTGGCTCATCGCTGTTCTGGCGGGCTGCCGATAAGCCCGGTCACCTGTCGATCTGCGCCGGGACGCTGGATGGCACAGCAAGCCTCGAAGCGGGAGGGGTGTTGTTTCGGGCGGAAGCCGCCGACTACACCGCACCTCACCCTGACGTGCCGACGTTCCCCGGCGATCGCGAGATCAACAGCTAAACGTTGCCGATGAAGAAGCTTGCCTCGCCGGCAGGTCAGTTAGATGGTGGCGATGGCTTCGAGCACGTCGAGCTTTGCCGCTCGGCGGGCTGGGAAGAAGGCTGCGACCACACCCAGGATTGCTCCGAGCGCGATGTAGACCGCCAAGCTCACCCACGGGATCGCAACTGCGGTGATGAACCCTTCAGGCAACGCAGCAATGCCAGCCCGAGCCAACACCACACCCATGATCACGCCGAGCAGAGCGCCGAACAGTCCGACGATCACCGCTTCCCAGCGGATTGATGCTCGCAGCTGCTGACGGGTGGTGCCGACCGCTCGCAAGAGGCCGATCTCTCGGGTTCGTTCGAGTACCGAGAGTGCCATCGTGTTGATGATGCCGAAGAAGGCGATGATCAAGCAGAGCCCCAGAAGACCGTTGATCACGAGCAACAGCGAGTTGATCTGACCCTCGACCCCTTCCTGGAACTCGGTGTTGTCCTGGACCGTGAGCTGCGGGAAGGCGGCGGCGACCTCATCGACGCTCGCCCGAGCTTCGTCGGTGTCGACGCCCTCGGCGTAGTCGACGCCCACGAAGTCGATGCTGTCGACGTTGATGTGGGGCGACGACACCTGACGGTCAACGATGTAGTTGCCTTCGAGGATGGTGCCCTGGTCGAAAATGCCGACCACTTCCAGATCGAGCGGCACCTCGTCGTCAAACGAAACAGTGATGGTCTGCCCGAGACTCAGGTTGTTGTCGGCCGCGGTGTCTTCGCGCACGGCAATGCCGTCGCTGGCGAGGCTGCCCTCGAGCAAGTCGACGGCCACGATCCTCGAGCCGGTGGCCGTGTCGAACGAACTGACGCCATCGCTCTCTGCTTCTGCCGCACCGGGAAGGGTCACGAGGCCTTCGAACTCTGAGAAGCCAACGGCGGTCTCGACCTCGGGCAGCGCTTGGAGCTGGTCAGCCAACACCGGCGAGAAGGTCAGGCCCTGGTTCTCTTCGAAGATGAATAAGTCGGCGGCCAGGGCATCGCCGAGGAGATCGTTGAAGGTTGCCTTGATCGACGATGCGAGCACTGAGACGCCGGTGATCAACGCCAAGCCGATCATCAGAGCAGTGGCGGTTGCGGAGGTGCGCTGCGGGTTGCGGCTGGCGTTGTCGCGAGCAAGCCGGCCCACCGTGCCACGAGCGGCCTCGACTGGTGAGCCGAGGGCAGCCGCCACCTTGCCAGCGAACAGCGCGCTGAGCATGGCGACGCCAATGAAGGTGAGCACCGAGCCAAAGCCGAGAAAGGCCAGCACGCCTGAGGTGGTGCCGGACGTTCCGGCGAGACCGAGGCCAAGCAAGATGAGGCCGGGGATCAGCACGATCGAACCGGCGATGATGCGGAAACGCATGCTGCGCTCGCCGGCACCAACGTCGGCAATCGCCTCGAGTGGAGAGATTCGGCTCGCTTTGAAGGCCGGAATGATGGCCGAGAGGATGGTCACCAGCACACCGACGACCATCACCACGATGATCGTGCGGGGCTTGAGTTCGAGTGGACCTTCGGGGAACGAACCACCGCCCTGACTGAAGAGCCACTTGAGAGCGGCCGCGACGCCGAGGCCACCGATGAGGCCGAGGATCGACGCCACGATGCCGATCACCAACGATTCGAGCAGCACCATCACTCGGACCTGACCCGAGCTGGCGCCGATCGCTCGCAGCAGCCCCATTTGCTTCGTCCGCTGGCTCACCAGGATGGCGAAGGTGTTGTAGATGATGAAGATGCTGACGAAGAGCGTGACGAGTGCGAAGCCGAGCAGAATGTTGCCGAAGATGTCGATGAACGATCCGAACTCGTCTTGGATCTCACCAATTGCGGTATCGGCCGAGATCACCTCGACACTGTCGGGCGCGGCAGCCTGCAAGTTCTCCACGAGTTGAGCCGACGAGATTCCTTCTTGGGCCGATACGGCGATGCCGTCGAGCAAGCCTTCGGCCCCAAGCACCCGCTGGGAGGTTGGAAGATCGAACAGAATGAAAAAGGCGCCGGGCGAGCCGAACTCGACCGTGCCGGCGAGTTCGAACTCTTCGATTGAGCCGTTCGCCGTCGAGATCTCGACGATCTCGCCGACTTCAAAGCCGCCTGCCTCGGCTTGAGCCACGTCGAGGGCGACTTGTTGGCCCGTGGGAGCTTCACCTTCGATCAACTCGAAGCCCGAGATGCTGCTGGGCCCTGCCCACGAGATCATCAGCACCGGTGGGCCCTGCGGCCGAATGACTTCGCCGTTGTCGTCGATGGAGTAGACCAGCTCGAACCCGGAGATGCCCGGTTCGATCTCATCGACACCCTCGACGTCGGCGAGGGTTGCTGCCACCGACTCATCGAAACGGATCTCGTTGTCGGTGTTGGCGATCTCGGGTGGAAGGGCGCGCACCTGAGCATCGATGCCAGCGAAGATGTCTTCGCTGACCTTGTCGAACACGCTTCGCAGGCTGTCGGCCAGGACGAAGCTTCCGGAGACGAACGCGACGCCGAAGATGATTGACATCATCGTCAATGCAAGCCGGCCCTTGCTCGCCGAGATTCCACGGGTGACCAGTTTCAGCATGTTCTCAGTTTCGGGGGTTTGGAGCGGCGGGGCGACGTCCAGTGTGCCATTACGAATTGATGGCTGTCAGAACATCCTTCTTGGCCGCGCTTGCGGCAGGGAACAGTGCCGCAGCCACGCCAGCAACGGCGGCGATCAGAATGCCGAACACGAGTGTTTCGTAGGGGAAGGCGAAGGTGCCGATGATGTCGTCGGGGATGGCCGACACCGCGGCGAAGGCGAACACGACGCCAACAACGATGCCGATCACGGCACCGAACATGCACACGATCACGGCTTCCCAGCGAATCATTGCTCGAAGCTGCTTGCGAGTCGTGCCGACCGCTCGGAGGAGTCCGATCTCTCGAGTTCGCTCGACGACTGACAACACGATGGTGTTGATCACGCCGAGGAAGGCGACAAACAGAGCAAAGCTCAGCATGAAGTTGATCAGGGTGATGAGCCCATCGATCTGTCCTTCTTGATCGGCTCGGAACTCCTCGTTGTTTTGCGCCTCGACGCCGCTGAACTCGGCAGCGGCAGCGGCGACGGCGGCTTGGACCGCTTCGGCGTCGGCCCCTTCAGCAATCGAGGCGCCGATGAAGTCATCGTTGAGGCTCTCGTGGTGCATGTCGTAGAGCTCGTTGTCGATGACGATCGGGGAGTTCAGCACCGAGTTGTCGTCGAAGATCCCGACGACTTCGAGGTCGATGGTCTCCTGGCTCACGAACTGCACGGCCACGGTGTCGCCGACTGCGAGATTTCGTTCTTCGGCCTCCTCCTCGAAGATGAGGACACCAGAGGTTCCCAGCTCTCGCGCTTCGCCGTCGGTGACGCCGAAGTTGATGAGTGAGGTGCCCGTCTCGGAATCGAACGATGCGACCGACTCGACGTCGTCGCCAACCTTCACTTCGTTGAATCGGAACGAACTCACCGATCCGATGCCGTCAACGGCTCGGACTTCAGCGGCAAGGTCTGGCGAGAATGACGATTGGGTCTCGACGTCGAAGATGAACAGATCGGCCTGCACGCCGCCTTCGAGTGAGTCGCTGAACGATGCCTTGATTGATTCGCCGACGGTTCCAACGGTGCTGATGAGCGCAATACCGATCATCAGCGCTGTGGCGGTTGCCGCGGTGCGCTGTGGGCTGCGAGCGGCATTGAGCTTGGCCAACCGGCCCTCCATGCTTCCGCCGCTTCCACCGAGGCCCACTGGGTCTCCGCCGCGAGAGTTCGTCGCGATGATCGAGAGTCCGACGATGACCGAGAACAACGCAATGATCATCTTGGGGATGAAGACAACGGCGGTGAAGAACGAGTCAGGGGCGCCTCTCCCCACGGTGAAGGTAAGGACAAACAAGGCCAGGCCAAGGAAGATGAGAAGCCCGCCGAGAATGGCGGGCTTGCCGAGCGTCGACACTGCCGGTTCGGCAAACAGCACGCTGAGCAGGGCAACGCCGATGAACATCAGAATGGCGCCGATCGCGAGTGCGGTGAGCACCCCAGAGACCGAGCTGAAGACGAAGAGTCCGAGAGCGAGGAGCACGAGACCGATACCGAGGGTGATGACACCGCCGGTGACCCGCCGTCGAGTGCCGCGCTTGGATGGGCCCTCACCCCGAATCGCTGCAACCGGGCTGACGCGGCTGGCGAGAAAGGCCGGCCCCAACGCCGACAGTGTCGTGGCGCCGATGCCGACGATCAGGCTGATGATCACCGTTGTCGAGGTGAGCACGGTGCCGGTTTCGGGAAAGCCACCAGCTGCCTGGAAACCGCCCTTGATGAGATTGGAGACTCCCAGTCCGGCGACGATCCCGGCGATCGAGCCGATGACGCCGACGAGAAACGCCTCGACGACGATGGCCCAGCGAACCTGCGAACTGGTGGCGCCGATTGCCCGCAGCATGCCGATCTCGTGGAGGCGCTGATTCACGAGGATCGCAAACGTGTTGTAGATGATGAACAGGCTGACAAAGAGGGCGATGCCGGCAAAGGCAAGGAGCAGGTTTCGGAAGATCGAGATGAACGAGTTGAAGCCCTCGAGGTCTTGCTCGATCAGGGCGGTCTGGTCGATGACCTCGGCTTCCTCGGGAAGAACGTCGGCGACGGCAGCGATCATGTCGTCGGCATCGGTGCCCGGCGCAGCGGTCAACTCGATGCTGTCGACCAAGCCCTCTTTGCCATAGAGCGTTTGGGCTGACTCGAAGTCGAACATCACGAAGTAGGCGCCACCGGTGACCGGGAACTCGATGATGCCGGCGAGTTCGAACGTGGCGTTTCCATCGGGAGTGATGAAATCGAGTTGATCGCCGACTTCAGCGCCGAGGATCTCAGCATAGGTCGAGTCGAGAGCGACCTGCGTGATGCCAACCGGGGTGGCTCCGGCGATGAGCTGCGGTTGGTTCTCGTCACCTTCGAATCGCTCGGCGTCTTCGGCCTCAAGGGAGAACGTGATGATCGGTGGGCCCGCCGGCAGCACCTCTTCGCCGTCCTCATCGAGGGCGACGAAAGGAGTGAACTGATCGGTGATGGTGACGCTGGGCGAGACCCGCCCGGTCTCGGGAAGCGCTTCGATGTCGGCGACGATGCTGTCGGACAGGGTCAGCTCATCGAACCCGAACTCGGGTTCGACCACGGTGACCCGTGCGTCTGTCTGGGCCCCGGCGTTTTCGAAGATGCCGGTGAACGTGTCCGAGAGACTGTCGGCCAGGATGAAGCTGCCCGAAACGAAACCAACGCCGGCGGTGATGGCGACGGCAGTCAGAAGCAGTCGGAGGATGTTCGCTCGGATGTTCCTGGCAGAGAGTTTGAGCAGCGTCATGAGAGTCCCTCGGTTCGGTGTAGGGCGATGGCACCATCGCAGTGGTCTGCGTGGCGATGTCGATGTCGATGGCGATGTTGCGGCGACGAGCCGCAGTCAGAGTGCGAGTTGGCTAGTTCTCGAGCGACTGGATCGCTTGGTAGACGGAGTCCGTTGTTGGGTTCGGGATCTCTTGGGTGATCTGTCCGTCGGTGAGCATCAAGGCGTGGTCGGTGTAGCTCGCTGAACGTGGATCGTGGGTGACCATGACGATCGTTTGGCCCAGCTCTTTCACGGCTTGCTGCATGAACGAGAGGATCTCGGCTGAGGTCTTTGAGTCGAGGTTTCCGGTTGGCTCATCTCCGAAGATGATGTCTGGCCGAGACGCGAGCGCTCGAGCCACCGCAACGCGCTGTTGCTGGCCACCCGAGAGTTCGTTGGGACGGTGGGTCTGGCGATCGGCGAGACCGACGGTTTCGATGACTTGATCGATCCAGCTGGTGTCACCCTTCGTGCCGGCAAGGTCGAGCGGCAGCGTGATGTTCTCGCGAGTGTTCAGCGTTGGGATCAGGTTGAAGGCCTGAAAGATGAAGCCGATCTTTTGGCGCCGCAAGATGGTGAGCTGCTTGTCGTTCAAGGAGCTGATGGGGGTGTCGCCGATGAAGGTTTCGCCACTCGTGAGGCGGTCGAGCCCGGCCATGGTCTGCATGAGCGTTGACTTGCCGCTACCCGACGGACCCATGATCGAGGTGAACTGGCCCTTCGGGAATCCGATGGTGATGCCACGCAGCGCATGCACCTCGGTGTCGCCCTTGCCGTAGATCTTGATGGCACCGATGCAGTGGGCAGCCAGGCCATCGGTGGAGGGAGTCGGCATTTGTTCGGGCGCAACAGAAGACATGGATGCCAACATAGACACGAGCTGACGATGTGTCGTCGTCCCGAAGGTTGATTTTGCCGTAATCCGTAGGGCGGATGTGCGTGCGATGGGGGTGCAAAAACGCCACCGCGTTAACGTTTGAGACCTGACCCCTGAGGAGGGCTTGGTGCCTGAGGGAGACACAATCTGGCGTACGGCTGCTCGACTCAAGCCGGTGCTCGAGGGCAAGACGATCGCCGACTTCCGAGCGCCGCGACTGGCGGGAGCGCTCCCTCCGCCCGGTTCGGTGGTGACCGAGGTCGAAGCCAAGGGCAAGTACCTGCTGGTTCACCTCGGCCCTGGCTCTCACGCTGGTCCTGAAGCCGGTGCTGAGATCGATGTTGGCGATGGCGTTTCGCTCACCCTCGAGACGCACATGGTGATGACCGGTAGCTGGCACATCTACCGAGCGGGGGAGCGTTGGCAGAAGAGTGCTCGCAGTCTTCGAGCATTGATCGAAACCGTCGATGGCTGGCAAGCGGTCTGTTTTGGCGCTCCACACGTGACGCTGCGACGTCGCGACCGCGCAACGGGCAGGATGGCGTCTGACCGACTCGGGCCCGACCTGTGCAGTCCTGACCCAGACCTCGACGGTGCCGTCGCCGCGTTTGGCCAGTGTGCAGAGCCCGACACACCGATCGCGGTTGCCCTACTCGACCAGCGGATTTGCTGTGGCGTCGGCAATGTCTACAAGAGTGAGGTGCTGCACGCCTGTGGGCTCGCACCGACGACGCCCGTGTCAGTACTCTCGATCGACCAGCGCCGAACGCTTGTCGAGACGGCGCACCGGCTCCTGCGGGCCAACCTCGGGAGTGGGCCTCGCGTGACGACGAGCGATACGCCGGGAGGGTTGGCCGTCTACGGCCGGGCCGGTGGACCGTGCTCGCGATGCGGTGCGTTGGTGGCTCGAATCGTGCAGGGTGAGCACGCTCGCAGCACGTACTACTGCTCGGGTTGTCAGGTCGTGCCGGGCGTGACGAGCCCCGACTCGTAAGCCAGCACGACGGCCTGCACGCGATCTCTGACCCCGAGCTTTGCGAGCACCCGTCCCACATGGGTCTTCACCGTGGCCTCGCTCACAAAAAGAGCTTCGCCGATCTCCGCGTTGGAGCATCCTCGGGCCAGTTCGACGAGCACCTCGTGTTCTCGTTCGGTGAGTTCCTGAAGTCCGGGCAGTTCGGTCGGCGCACCGAACGATCCGCTTTGGGCTCGGAAGTTGGCGATGAGGGTTGTGGTCGCTGAAGGGGCAAGCAGCGCGTCTCCTGCGGCGATGACGTGGACGGCATCGACGAGTTCGGCGGCCGGGGTGTCCTTCAGCAAAAATCCACTTGCCCCGTTTCGAAGCGCGGTGAGCACGTACTCATCAAGGTTGAAGGTGGTGAGGATCATCACCTTTGGGCCGTCTGGCTTGGCCGTGATCTTCGAGGTCGCCTCGACGCCGTCCATTCGAGGCATGCGAACGTCCATCAGCACAACGTCGCACTCGTTGTTTGCCAACCACTCGAGCGCCTCGATGCCGTCGCCGGCTTGGCCAACGACTTCCAGATCAGCCTCTGATCCGAGGATCATGGCGAATCCAGTACGAACGAGCTCTTGATCATCGACCAGCAGGATGCGAATCACGATTGGAGGGCCGGTTCGAGCGGAAGGTGCACCTTGACGGCAAAACCGCCGCCTGTCACCGGCTTCGCCGTGATGGTTCCACCGAGAACGTCGACCCGCTCGCGCATGCCGATGAGGCCGTGGCCGGGCTGTCTCGGGGCGGCTGCCCCACGGCCGTTGTCGACGACCTTCAGCACCAGATGATCGGGCTCGTAGTCGAGCGAGACGTTCGCCCGTGGGATTGGTCCCGCGTGTTTGAGCACGTTGGTGAGGGCTTCCTCGACGATCCGGTAGACGCTCGTGTCGATCGTCGATGGCAGTTGGCGCCGGTCGCCCGAGATGCGGAGCGTGGTTTCGACGCCGTGCTCTTGGTAGCTCGCGACGAGCTCTGGCAGCGCGTCGGCCACGGGTGTGGGTCGGCGGTTGTCAGCGTCGTCGGTGCGAAGCAGGCCGAGCACTTGGCGCATCTCACTGAGGGAGTTTCGAGCCGCCCCTTCGATCTCACCGAGTGCGTGCGTGGTGCCGTCGATATCGGAGTTGATGATCCGCTGGGCTGCGCCTGCCTGGACCACGATCACCGACAGTCCGTGGGCGACGACGTCGTGCAGTTCGCGAGCGATGCGGGTGCGCTCGTCAGTGGCAACTTTTTCGATCTCCGCAACGCGCAGCTTCTCGGACTGTTCGGCTCGGTACTCGAGTTCGGAGAGGTAGGCCCGGTGGTTCAGGGCGTTGCTGGCCACAGCGATGGCACCGGCAACCATGAGGCCGACCACCGCAACGGTGAAGGCAGGTATCTCGCCGGCCACGACCCCGAGTGTCGCAAAAGCGGTGAGCCAAGCAGCGACGCCGATCGCGCTTCGTTGAGCCAGTGGTGCTCGCCCATGGAGGTAGGCAGAGAAGATCAGGAGGCACGTGGCAAACATGTAGTCGGGAAGACCAAGTAGCCAAATCGCTGTTGTGGCCAGGGCGGCGACGAGCAAGGCGCACACCGGCAGTCGCCTGCGAAGCGCGATGCAGAGGCTGGGTACGACAAGGACGGTCCAGTCGATGATGCCTCGAGGTTCGTGCAGCCCCGTGTCGGCGAAGTTCCGCGCCGACACTGAGGTCAGCACCGCGATGGCCACGAACGGAACAGCGAGGAGCGCATCGGCCCAATATGGGTGGGCCCGCAGCCAGGCCAACATTCGATTCGATGGCGGCGAAGTCGCACTGTTCTGGAGAGAGAACACGACAACAACGCTACTTGGAAGCGTTTGCTGTGTCGTCAGCCGAAGGTCCCAACGGCATCAATCGAAGGGTGGATTGGCCCAGATGCGACCGATAACCACGGGCGTGGGCCGCTCTGGGCTCTAGTGTTTTGTCGTGAACTGTTCCTCGTGCGGATCAGAGGTGCCGAACGGCGCCCGTTTTTGTCCCAATTGCGGAACCTCACAAGCGAGCGGCGACGAAGAGCGGCGGGTCGTTTCGGCCCTTTTTGCCGATCTCGTTGGGTTCACGACACTTTCGGAACACCTCGACCCTGAAGAGGTCAAGCATCTGATCGATCGCTGCTTTGATCGGCTGGCTGCCGACATCACCGACTTTGGCGGCGTGGTCGACAAGGTGCTGGGTGATGGCATCGTTGCGTTGTTTGGTGCGCCGGTCGCCCACGAAGATGACGCAGAGCGGGCGGTGCGTGCTGGTCTCAAGATGCAGCAGTCGCTCACCGCCCTGAGCAACGACCTCGATGTGAGCATCGAGATGCGGATTGGCATCAACACCGGTGAGGTGCTGGTTGGCTCGTCGGCTGCTGGGGGCGACTACACCGCCATGGGCGACGTGATGAACGCGGCCTCTCGGCTCGAAACGGCTGCCGAACCCGGCCAGGTGCTGGTTGGGGCCCCGACCCACGCTGCGACGACCGACGCAATCAGCTACCACCATGTGGGTTCAGTCGCGGTGCGGGGCCGCGACGAGATCGACGCGTGGGCCGCGCTCAGCGCTGTCCGCCCACCGGGCTTCCGAACCAGGCGATCATCTGCGTTCATCGGGCGCGACAACGAACTCGATTTACTGTTGTCCCAAGCCCAGCTCGCGTTTGAGACCAGCCGAGCCCAGGCGGCGCTCATCATTGGCGAGGCTGGCGTCGGCAAGAGCCGCATCGTCGAAGAAGTCACCGGCCTCCTGTCGGCCAAGTTCGAGGCGAGAGTGCTCGTCGGCCGCACCGTGCCCTACGGCGAAGCCAACGTGTGGTGGCCAATCGCTGAGCTGGTTCGTCGAGCCTTCAATCTGCCGGGTGACCTCCCGCGAGACGAAGCCGAGATCAACATCGGCACGTCGCTCACCGCACACTTCGAGGGTGAGACCGGGCGGGAACCACCCGAGATCGAGCGCTACACGACAGCCCTGCTGCATGCATTGGGCTACGACACCGAGCTGCGAGGAGGCGACCGACTCCGCAACCGGGGCGAAGTCACCCTGGCGATGACCCGGGTGTTGCAGCGCGAGCTCCAGCAACGACCCGTTGTGCTTGCCCTGGCCGACATCCACTGGGCCGCTGAAGCGGTCCTTGGGCTCATCACCCGCCTCTTCGAAGATCTCAACCGGTACCCGCTGTTGGTCGTCATGACGGCGCGACCGCTCGAGATGCCCGATTTCATCGACGGTCGGCAGGGTTCGCTCATCATGCAGCTCGGCCCACTCAGCTACGAGGCGGGACGCGATCTGGTGGCCGAGATGGCCGTTGGCCTACCCGATGAGGTGATCGACGAACTCGTCGAGCGAAGCGGCGGCAATCCGCTGTTTCTCGAAGAGCTCTCGAATCTCTTCGCTTCTGATGCAACACCAGATGGAACCGACGTGGCTGCTGAGTTCGACTCGGGCCGTCTCGATCTTCTTCCCGACACCTTGCGGGGAATCGTGTCCGCACGACTCGATGCCCTCGAGCCGCGAGTCCGCACCACGATCGAGGCAGCGTCGGTTCTTGGCATCAGCGGACAGGTGGTGGCGCTCGAACGCTTGGTGCAAGAGGTCTACGGCTGGTCATCGGTTGGAGATGAGTTGGCGGCACTCGATGCCGCTGAGTTGTTGCGAGTTGTCGACGCACGGTTTGTGTTCTCATCGAACGTGATACGCGATGTCGCATACGGCACGCTCACCAAAACATCCCGAGCCAACATGCACTCGGGCATTGCTGGTTTTCTCGAAGCGCAGGTTGCGGGCGGTCGAGCCCGAAACTCGACCGCAGTGGCGATTGCAACCCATGCGCATGCGGCCGCCCTGCTGGTCAACGAACTCAGCGACGGCGGCGGCGAAGACGTTGCCGACGTCAATGCTCGGGCCTTGCGTTGGCTTGACGAAGCAGGCAACCGAGCCCTCGATGCCGGTGAGCCTGGCGAGGCCGAGCGATGGTTCGGCAACGGCCTCGGGCTTGCGGCTGATCCCATTGCCAAGTCAGCGTTTCGCTATGGACGAGCAAAGGCCCGGTCAGAAATTCGAGATCTCGCCGGCGCTCGCGCCGATCTCGATCGCCTCGAGCCCCACCTCTCACACGACGACCATCTCGCAGCCAAAGCGCTGCTGGTGAGAGGTGATGTCGATACGAAGGCCGGGGATCTCGAGATTGCAGCGTCACGCTTGAGGGAAGCGGCTGATCGCCTCCAGCTTCTTGGTGATCCAGAAGAACAATCACTTGCCCTGCGGCTTCTCGGAACGACGCAGGCCTTTCGGGGCGATCACCAACTTGCACACCAAGCCCTCGTGGCGTCGCGTCAGGTATCCGCCTCAGCCGGCGACCGACGCGGCGAAGGCTGGGCGGTGCAAACCCTCGCATGGTTCTGGTTGCGTTCGGGCCAGATCAACGAGGCTGACGCGCTGGCCCAAGAGGCAGGTCAGATCTTCAGCGAGCTCGACGATCGCGGCGGTTTGACCCTCACGCGAGGGCTCGAGGCCTGGGTCGCTTTCCACCGAGGCGATCGTGATAAGGCTCGAAGCCTCATGACGGGGATCCTCCCCGAGATACGTCGTCGGGGAGATCCGTGGATCGAGGCCGTGGCTCTCAATCTTCTGGGATCGGTTGAGCTGTGGTCAGGCCGGGCCGGCCTGGCTCTCGATCTCGCGCTCGAGAACGCAGCAGTAGCCGATGACGCCGAAGATCTTGGGCTCTCCGTCGATGCCAAGCTCCTGGCCGGCCGAGCGATGGTCTCGCGGGGCAACGTGCTCGACGGCACCGTCGCACTCGAAGAGGCGTTTTCAGATGCCGACGATGCCGACGATGCGGAGGCTCGCCGTCGAGCCGTCACCGTCAACACCGCTTCGGCTGCTCGCTTGGGCGAAGCAGAACGAGCCATTCGCTGGGCTGCCCGCTATGACGGCGAGCACGACGATGTCTCAGTGGTCGGCGAACCGGATCTTGTGGTGTCGCTCGCCCTCGCATTGTTGCAGCGAGGTGCGTTGGCAGAGGCTTCCAGTCAGCTGGCCTGGCTCGACGACATCGACGACCCGAGCAACAACCACGAGTTTTCGACCTCGGGCAGTTCAGGTTTTGCGATGGCGGTCAAGGCAGTGATTGCGGCATCTGAAAGTCGACACGCCGATGCATTGCTGTGGGTGGCCCGTGTCGACGAGGGTCCCAGCACCTATCTCGACCGCACGCTCGCTCAGCTGGCAGGCGTGGCGGTGCACTTTCAAGCTGGCGACGAAGAGCAGGTCACGGCCGGCTTAGGCCGGGCCCGAGCACTCGTGTCTTCAACGGATGATCGCATCACACCATTACTCGTCGAGCTGGTTGCAGCGCTCTGCGGTCGGGGCGATGGGCGCGCCGCCGAAGCGGTGCTTGCGAGCCGGGGAATCGACCCGACCGGTTGGACCAGATTGTGGACCGGTGCGGTGCGCCCGTCGGGGCAACCGTCAGCCGCTGGCGGTCGTTGAGGTCTCTTCGGCCAGAGTAGGTACGGTCTCGCCAGCTGGCGGGATATTGAGCTCTTGGCCAACCTGGATCGCGTTCGTGTCGGTAATCGCGTTGAAGTTCGCCAAGTCTTCTGTCGACACACCGAACCGTTCAGCGATCACCGAGAGAGTGTCGCCAGACGCAACGACGTAGGTCAACTGCGTTGATGGCGGCGCTGTTGTGGCCACCGTCTCGCTGACCACGGTTGTGGCAGTTGTTGTCGTGACTCGGATCGTGCTCGTGCCGGCAACCGCGATGTCTCCATCGTCTGACCGTCCACAACCAGCAGCGCCCAAGACTAAAAGGCCCGCGAAAATAGGCCCGTAACAGCGACGTCGAGTTGGGTTCGCCCCCATCGTGACTTCCTTCGTAGTGGCCACCACAGTCGGAGACATCCGACCGCTCTGTGAATTATGGCAGGTCAACGGCCCTTTGACCGATCCTTGGTCTTCTTTGCCTTGCGTCGACGTTCTCCATTGCGACGCCGATTGGCGTCGGCCTTGGCCCGGTTCTCAGCACGGCGGTCAAATTCTGACAGTTGTTCGTCCTGCAGATCCAGCTCGGAATGCAGCTCTTTCCAGTGGATGAGCCGAGCCTCGCTGATGAGACCGTTCATGCGACTGTGCCGCACCGCGCATCCTGGTTCGGCATTGTGTTCGCAGTTCGCAAATTTGCAATCGGACACAACGGATGAGATCTCGGGGAACGTTTTGGCGAGCCCCGTGTGGGCCTGCCACAGCCCAACTTCGCGAATGCCGGGCGTATCGATCACAATGCCGCCCGCTGGCAAGGGGATCAGATCGCGCGTGACGGTGGTGTGGCGGCCGCGCCGATCAGATGCCCGGACCTCGCCGGTGCGCTGGACCACGCCATCGGAAAGCTCGTTGACGAGCGTCGATTTGCCGATGCCGGACAGGCCAATCAGAGCAATGGTGCGCGATCCGGTGAATCGAGCTCGTACCCGATCGAGGTTCTGGCCGGTCACGGTGGAGATGGCGAGGGTCTCGACGCCCGGAGCAATCCGCTCGATGGTCTCCTGCGCTTCGCGATGGTGTTCGACTTCGTCGGCTTTGGTGAGCAGGATGATCGGTGTGGCCCCGCTTTCCCAGGTGATGACCAGCTGTCGTTCAAGGCGTCGTAGGTTGAGGGGCCGGTCGAGCCCGTGCATCACGAATACATCGTCGATGTTTGCGGCGAGAACCTGAGACTCGGGAACCCGTCCCGGTGCTCGTCGGCTGAGGGCCGACCGACGTTCTGCGATCTGTCCGATCGACGGACCGTGTTCTGGGTCGTCAACGACCGTGACGAAGTCGCCCGTTGCTGGGGCCAAACCGGTTGCAGAGCGCACCGAGCTGGAAGCAGCCAAGATGGCATCGCCGCCCGTGAACACCAGGCAGAACCCTCGCGTTGTGCGCGCTACTCGACCGACCACGTCGGCAGCATCAGCCCAGCTCGAGAGCTTGGGGGTCCAGCCGAGGGAGTCGAGATCTGGCGTCAGGAGGGAGAGATCGTCGGGCATATGCAGGTTGTGTTGAGCAAGAACGCTAGGAGGTGGGTGGCTGAAGGTTCGTCGCAAGAAAGTCGCGTTGCAAGTGGAGCAGGTTCTCCGCCACGATTTCCTGGGGTGTCATGTGCGTCACACCGGACAGCGGAAGAACCTGGTGGGTGCGTCCGGCGGCGAGGAGAGCGGAGGAGAGTTGCAGCGTGTGGGCGGCGACGACGTTGTCATCGGACATGCCGTGAATGAGCAAGAGCGGCCGGGTCAGCTGATCCGCATCGTTGATGAGGTCGGTTCGTTCGTAGTGTGCGGATTCGTGCTGGGGATGGCCGAGGTAGCGCTCGGTGTAGTGGGTGTCGTAGAGGTGCCATGACGTGACCGGGGCACCAGCGATGGCTGCGTGGAATCGGTCTGGCCGACGAAGAACAGCGAGAGCGGCGAGGTAGCCACCGAACGACCATCCCCGAATGCCGACCCGTTCGAGATCGAGAAACGGAAACAGCTCGGCGGCGGCATCGAGGCCCTCGATTTGATCATCGAGAACGGGTTGGGCGAGATCGCCGTAGACCTCGCGTTCAAACGCAGGCCCCCGGCCGGGCGTACCTCGACCGTCGATGACGATCACGGCATACCCCTGATCGGCAAACCACTGCGAGGTGAGATGGCCGTTGTGTGACTTCACTACTCGTTGGGCGTGCGGGCCTCCGTAGGGATCAAGCAGCACGGGGAGCGATGATGTGCCGTCGTGGTCGGCGGGAAGTAAGACGGCGGCGTTGAGTTGGCGTTGGCCGAGTTCGCAAAAGATCGGCTCGCAGGCAAGTACCGGGGCATCGGCAAGCGACGCAATCTCACCACGTTGCGGGCCAAGTGTCTGGTCGTCCATCCGTGCCCACACCGAGGTGGACGATCCTGGTGTGCCGGGCACTGCGGATGTGGTGACGATCACGTCTTCGCCGACCGAGGCGCTGTGAACTCCGGGTTCTGAGGTGAGCGGTGTCACTTGCCCGCCTGCCGGATCGATCGAGATGACATGCACTTCGGTTGCGTGGGTCCACGCTGTCGCAATGATGCGATCGTTCGTGCTTGCCACGATTGCCTTGATGTGGAGGTGCTCGGTTCCTGAAATGGGTTCGCCGTCGAGGCAGACGACTCGACGATCGAGGTCAGCTCGGTCTTCGATCGTGAGGAGTTGATCGCCACACCACGTCGGGGCGCCGGGCATGAGTTCGACCCACACCGCGTCGGTGATCGTGTGTCTGAGGTTGATGTCAAGGCCCGCAAGGTCGAGTTCGGCGATCTCGACGGTGCGTTGGTCGCGGGTCTGTCGAACGATGAGCGGATCATGTGTGCCCGCCCAGACCACGTCCGCCAGGTATTCGAATCCTCCTGACCAATCGATCGCCTGCCGAGCCCACCCGGCGTTCTCGCCTTCGTCGGCCGGTTTGAGCGCAAAGAGCTGTACGCCTGGATTGGTCGTCCCTGCCGCTGGATAGCGAATCTCTGTTGGTGTACGGCCGGGGTTGGCCGGGTCGGCGATCCACCATGAGTTGACGGGCTCGTCGTCGACTCGTGTTGCAAGCAGAGTGTTGTCGTCGGGGCTCCACCAGAAGCCTCGGCTGCGCCCCATTTCTTCTGCGGCGATGAAGTCGGCCCGCCCCCACGACACGGTGTCGCTGTCGTCGGCTGCGACGAGTTGATCAGGCGTGGCAGCGTCGCCGTCTCCCGCCTTGTCGACGCCGACAACGCGCAGTTCCTGACCAGAGACGTACGCCACCAATGTTCCATCGTGGTTGGGTCGTGGATCGAAGACGCTGCCAGCCGTTGCGATCGCTCGCGTCGTTGCCTGCGCGAGGTCGATGACGAAGAGCTCTCCGGCGAGCGCAAACGCAACGAGCGAGCCATCGGTCGACAGCGCGTACGACACGATGCCGCCGGCACTTTCTCGAGCTCGCTCTCGACGAGCTCGTTCGGCTGCTGGCAAGTCGGCCTCGTCCAACCCGAGCTGTGTCGGGTCGGCCAGCATCGTCTCGGGTCCGAGTGTGTCGTTGGTGAGATCGACCGCCCACAAACGCAGGGTGGCGTCGGCCGGTCCGGTCGATCGCAAGAACAACACCTGCGCACCGTCAGGAGTAATGCGGATGTTTCTCGGCTGGCCGACCGTGAATCGGCGTGTCCGAGCATGTTGGCGCGGGAAGGTGTCGTCGTTCACCGGTGTGCCCATGCTCCGACGCTATCGAGCGTGATCAGGAGGTGGCCTTTACCCCGACCTGTGCAAACGCCTCAATGAGCAACGTGTGCAACAACTCTGGATCGCTGATCGCGACTGGATCGACGTGGAGTCCCATGTCGGCGGTGTTGCCGTAGGTGAGGAGCGTCAGGTTGAACGCAGTCCCCCCAACCGGACCGATGGGTGTCATTCGTTTGATCTCGCACCCAGCGATCCACATCGGCATCGGTGATCCAGGCAGATTGCTCGTCGCGAAGTCGACCCGAGCGGCTTGTTCGGCAGCAACGGTCGCAACCAGAGTTGATGGGGCGAGACCTGCCATGGTCCCGACGATTCCGAGCAGGTCTGGTTGATCTTGGATCTGTTCGCGCTTGGCCCGAACTTGGTGATGCACAGCGAGGGCCTGTTCGTCGACCGTTGCATCGCCACCCGGAACCGTCAGGGTGACGGGCATGAAGGCGTTCGGACGATCGTCGCCCCCTGGTCGACGGGTGCTCACGATGACGCTGGCCCGAAGGGCGTCGATCTCTACCTCGCTCTCGCGGTGGTAGGCCAAGACGGCTTGGCCGGCGACGCCGACAAAGAGGTCGTTCAGCGACAACTCGCGCGATTCGGCTGCCCTTTTCAGCTTGTTGAGGTTGACCTTCAGCGCGAACAGGCGGCGGTTGCGAGAGCGTGACGCCAGAAGGGTTGATGACGAAGACTCAGAACCGGGGACTTGTTCGAAGAGCGACCGGGCGGCCGACATCGTTTCTGACCCAGCGTTGGCCAGCCGGCTCGGGTCGTTGAGCGTGCCCGCTGCGTCATTGAGAATGCCGATGACCCGCTCGGCGCCGGTGCGGATGGCCTCGGTAACCGAGCGGGCCTTTGCCGGCTCTTCCTCGACGTCCCACTGAGACCGGAGGTCTTCGAGATTGGCCCCCTCCTTGGGATCAGCATCTGCAGCGAAGTCGACGAGGTGGGCCGCCAGCTTGAGGGCGGCTGCACCGTCGGCAATCGAGTGGTGAAGCTTGATTAGCAGCGCGCCTCGACGCGATCTGGTGCCGCTGATCACGTGTACTTGCCACAGGGGTCTCGTGCGATCGAACGGATCGTTGAGCAGCCGACAGCTTGTTTCGTGGAGATCACGAGTCGTCGCTCCCTTGGGAAGTCGCACGAACCGCAGGTGGTAGTCGAGGTCGAAGTTGGTGTCCGCAACCCAGCTCGGGGGTTCGAGGGGGAGCCCGGACTCTTTGACTCGCTCATGAAGGGCAGGAACCGCAGCCACGGCGTGGCTGAAGGTGTCTCGCATACGGTCGGTGTCGGGAATCCCGTCGAGTTGTACCAGGGTGCCCATCGCCGAACTCAAGTGCGGGTTTTGTTCGAGACTCCACAGCAACGACTCGGTCTCGTTCAGGCGACGCGGCATGCGCTTCATCATGCCCGGTTCTGCCGCCGGCCCGTAGGGGTTCGTTGTATCGACCGCGAAACCCAAGTTTGCCGGCGATGATCGACGCAGAATCCCGTACGCACAGTTGGCCCCGGTAGACTGAATCCGCTTATGGTTCGCCGTGAGCTCGTCCGCCCGCGAGGGGCGGCGCAATTTACTTTCGCAAAGACGTTTTGACGCCGCAGTCTCATGGCCCCCGACCTGGTGCCGATTGGTACCAGGTAAGAAGCTCGAGATTGCTTGCGAGAAAAGGTAGGAAACAATGGTGAAGGTCTGGATCGATCAGGATCTGTGCACCGGAGATGGTCTCTGTGCGGAAATCGCACCCGACATTTTCTTCGGCAAGGATGATGGCCTCTACTACGTGAAGGAATCGGCCGACAATTTCGGTACCGAGAAGCTCTTTGACGGCGAGGCTCATCCCGCCGGCGCAGAGGGTATGGCTCGGATTCCCGACGACGGCCTCGAGCGCACCATCGAATCGGCCGAAGAGTGCCCCGGTGAGTGCATTTTCATCGACGTCGACGAGTAACTCGATCCCATCTGGCTCTCGTCCGTAGCCGGACGTTGGACCTCGGCGACAACGCCACGGTCCCTCATGGAGCCACCGAGGACGAAACGCTGTAGGGCTAGTCCCTACGGCACCCCGAAACTGGGCCTTACGGCTCAGTTTCGTCGCGTCTAGGCCGACTCGTGTCTCGTGCGCCTGCTCAAGCTTTTGCTCTTCGTCGCCCTCGTGGCGGCGGTGACGACGATGTGGCTCGAACGAGATCGCGTCGTCAGCGCCTATACCGACGAGTCTGAGCCCATTGAGTTTCGTCTCGATGGGATCGACCTGACGTCTGCCAAGACGCCGGTTGAACCGTCGCCCTTCGTGCTGGTTGCGAGCCCTGATCTGCGGACTGAGCAGGTCGTGCCTGTTGTCGCCGCACCTGCTGAAGCGATCGATGTCGAGCTCGGCGGGGGAGAGGCAGCCTTCAACGGCACTGTTGTCGGCCCAACCGGACCCGTCGGGGGTGCCGTCGTTCGTCTTGAGCGCCACACCACCGAAGGCATTGCGTCTGTCCAAACGACCACCGACGCGCTCGGGACCTGGTCAGCTACCGGGCTTGTCGGCGGACGTTGGCGGGTCCGCACCTACGTGCCGAACCTCTACACGTCAGGGCCTTCACAAATCTTCTTCTTGGCCAACGGTGACGAGGTCGAAGTCAACACCACGTTGACCGCGCCGTCTGAAGTCCCCGTCGTCGAGCTTGTTGGCCACGCCAGCACCTACATCAACCAGTCGTACACCTATGCGGTCACCGTCGGTGTTCCTCGGGTCGACGAAGAGGGGCGTGTCGTCGTCGTGCCAGCGGCTGGCGCTCGGGTCTCGGTGTTGTCGACCAACTCTTCGCTCACCTCCGCCAATGTCGTCAGCGCAGACTCGGGCGGCGCCGCACGCTTCAACCTGACCTGCCAATCGTTCGGCACGCCGAGCATGAGCGTGTCGGTGCAGATTGGGACAACGACGCACTCGACTCGTCTGACCCTCGCTCCGTGCGTCGCCCTCCCTCCACCGCCACCGGTGGATGGGCTCAATGTCGACGACGTTGACGAAGCTGAGGCTCCTGGTGCCGAGGACGAATCCACTGACGATGCTGGCCCTGGCGCGAACGATGGAACTGCATCCGATGGTGCCGGCACCAGCGGAGGCGCCAACGATGCTGGCGATAGTGCCGACCCTGTTGACGAAGAGGGCACAGGATGACGTTCCTCTCTCGTTTCGCCCGGCTCTTCTTTGCGCTTGTCCTCACCGCGCTTGTCATGCCGCCGATCGCCGCAGGTGTCGCCGGCACGACGCTGCTCAGGGCTCCGCTCCCGGGTGATCTACCTGAACGTCGGCCGAACATCACCGCTGTTCCCTCCATCGTGACTGATCGCGACGGCAATGAGATCGGTGTCTTTCGTGGCTTTGATCGGACGGTGGATTTTGTTCCCTCTGACATTCCCGACCACCTGATCGACGCGGTGATTGCGATCGAGGATCGACGCTTCTTTGAACATCGCGGAGTTGATCTGGAGGGCATTGCTCGAGCCGCCCGAACCAATGCTGAGCTCGGCGAGATCGCCCAAGGCGGTTCGACCATCACGCAGCAGTACATCAAGAACGTCTACTTGTCTGGCGAGCGAACCTTCGAACGGAAGTTTCGAGAAGCGCTGTTGGCCACCGAGCTCGAGCAGAATCTCTCCAAGGACGAAATCCTGTTTCGCTACTTGGAGTCGAGCTACTTCGGGTCTGGCGCGTATGGCCTCGGTGCCGCGGCCGAGGTGTATTTCGGCAAAGCAGTGAGCGATATCGACGTGTCGGAGGCAGCGATGCTCGCTGGTGTCATTCAGGCACCAACGCGGTTGTCGCCGCGCGTCGATCTGAAAGCCTCGGAGGCTCGACGGCAACTCGTGCTCGAAGCAATGCTCGACGAGGGCTACATCGATCTCGAAGAGTTCGACAGGCAAGCTGCTCGTCGACTCTGGCTCGCGTCGTCTGACCGAACGCCAGTCGGAGAAACGGTGACGGTGATTGTTCCTCCGCAACCAAAGGGAGCAACAGATCACGCGTTCTTTGTTGACTGGATCGAACAACAGTTGCTTGAAGAGCTCGGCCCCGATGCGCTGTACCGCGAAGGTCTCACGATCGAGACATCGATCGACACTGATTTACAAGAAGCGGCCGAACGGGCTGTGGCCGAGCGGTTGCAGAACACCGAGTATCCGGTGGACATGAGTTTGGTGTCGATCGATCCAGGCACGGGCGAAGTGCTCGTGATGGTGGGCGGTCGCGACTACGACTTCAGCGAGGTGAACCTCGCGATTGGTGGTTCGACTGGATTCCAGCCGGGTAGCTCGTTCAAGCCGATCGTTCTCGCTACGGCGTTTGAGCAGGGCATCGGACCCGAAACCATCTACCCCGCGCCGGGCCGCTGGTCGGTCCCTGGGTGTTCTGGCTCGCAGTGCACGATCAGCAATTACGACGGGTCGAACTACGGAGCACTCTCACTCCGGGCGGCAACACATGCGTCGGTCAACACCGTGTTTGCCGAACTTGTCACTGATGTGTCCATCACCGACACGATCACTTTGGCCCGCGAGCTCGGCATTAGTCGACTCGATCCAGACGGGGTCTATGGCGCAAGCATTGCGCTCGGGGCGGGCGAGACCTCGCCCCTCGAGATGGCCTCGGTCTACGGCACGTTTGCGAACTCTGGAACCCGGGTCGAGCCCGTCTCGGTCCTCCGTGTGTTTGACGCAGATGGCAACGTGATCGTCGACAATCGGGCCGCCATTGGTGAGCGGGTGTTGACCGCAGCAACTGCTGACAACATCTCCGACATTCTCCAGGGTGTTGTATCGGAGGGAACGGGGCGTCGAGCCGCTGTTGGCCCTCACCCCATCGCTGGTAAGACCGGAACATCTCAGGCCCACCGGGCTGCGTGGTTCGTCGGCTACACGCCGAGCCTGTCGACTGCAGTGTGGATGGGCCACGCCGATGGGTTGGCGTCGCTGTACAGCGTCAATGGTGTCGGGCGAGTCACGGGCGGGAGCCACCCCGCAATTGCGTTCTCTGACTTCATGTCCTACGCCCTTGCCGATGTCGAGCCTGAAGCGTTCCCTGTTCCGGCCGAAATTGTCGCTGCGGCCGAGACATCGGAAGAGGTCGTCAGAACCCGCCAGGAAGAGACCGTTGTTGGTCAACGCTCGCCGGTCGAGGTGCTTGCCTCCGATTGCAACGGTCCTTGTTCAGTGAACGCCGTCCCAAGACCGGCCCTGAGCCCCGTGCGAATCACCACAACGACAACTCCGCCCGCCACAAACGGCGAAACGAGTACGACAACACCCGGGTCGACATCGTCGACGACGAGTGCGCCCTCGAGTGAGGACTCATGATGAGCAACACGAACAACAGCGACATCGATCTCGATGCCATCGAGACACAAGGTCATCGACCCGATGAGCTGTCAGAAGCAGCAGATCTCGAGAGCCTCGGACTCGACCGATTTGATGTTGACAACACTTCTGATGTCGATCTCGATGTCGGCGCCCAGACGGACAACGATGCTGATCCTGACGACGCCCCCGACAACGACGAGCGCCGTTCCGGCCGTCGTGTCGGCGGTGTCGCTCCTATGGTCAAGCCCCCTGGCCGTGTTGCCCGCATGCGAGCCGCGCGTCGGTGGAGCCGACGCGGGTTCGTCCCGCTCGGCCCACGGCAGGAGAAGCGCCGCCACCGGATCTTGCCTCGGACGGTCATTGGGATTGCCAGCATGTTGACGGCGCTTGGCATTGGCGCAGCGTTCTCTGGTGCTGGTTTCTACGCGTACTACGACGATCGGCTTGCCCAGAACGAACAAGAAGTTGCTCGTTTCGTTGATGGCTTCGATCAACAGTTCACCGACGCAAGCGGCGCAATCGACTCGTTGCGGGTCGAGTCGATCGATGAGATTCGAGCCGAGCTCGCTCCGCTCGGTGAGTTTGTCACCGAGCAGAACGGCGTTGTGCAACTGCCTGCCGTTGTTGGGCCGTCGGTGTGGACCGTATCGACACTCGACCAAGCCGGTGTGCCGATCGCTGGGTCAGCCTTTGCCGTGACCGGCCACGAAGGAGGCACGGCCCTGCTCACCAGCTATTCACTGATCGCGGCGTCGACGACCGCTCCCGGACCCGAGATCGTCTTGATCAAAGGAACCGAGACCATTGAAGCCACGCTCTGGTCGTGGGATGCCGGGCGCGACTTGGCCCTCATCGTCACTCCAGAAGAAATCCCCCTCCTGGACATCGCCGTCGGCACCGACCAGATCGATGCGCTCGGTGCACGGGTTTTTGCCGTGAGCGGTAGCGGTGGCCAGGGCGCCACCGCCTCGCCCGGCGTGTTGGTTGATCAATCCGAGCTCGGTCTTCAGCACACGGCTGCTGTCGGTCAAGCCTTCGTTGGCGGCCCGCTCGTTGATGGCTCGGGGCTCGTCGTTGGAGTGGCCACGCTCACCTACGAACCACTGGGCTTTGCCAACGGAGCGGTGTCTTCTGCGCCTGATGCGCGAGGGATCTGCGCCCGCATCTTGCGTTGTGCTGATGGCACGGTGTCCTCAGTAGGCGATTCCGGTTCCGGCTGATTGCCTGTCGCCGCTCTGTTGGCGGCTGAGTCTGTCGGATCTGATCCAAACACGAAACAATTCGGATCGATGGGCCAAATGGCTCATCGCACCAGCGAACGTGCCGACTGGTAGGGCATGTCCGTGGAGGATCCGTCGGCGCTCCAGCCGACGCACTTCGAAAAGAGCCCTCTCCGCCGAACCGCGGATGGCGATAACGCGGAACGAGTCACGTTTCGGCTCTCGAAGACCGCGGCGCAGATCGAACGGGAGCTCCTTGCTGACCAGGAAGAAGATTGGTCGCCGTTCGTGCTTGGTGCCGCCAATGCCGCGCTCCTCCTTTTCGGCGTGCAAGCTCTTGCTGCTGTTGTCGTTGGTCACAACCTCGGCGCCGTTGTCGAGATCCGTTTCTGGAACCGCTCTCTTCCCTACATCGCGTTCGTGACCGACCGTTCGACCTTTGTCGGCATTGTCACGTGGTCCACGGCGATCGCGACTGCCGCGTTGTGTCTCGGCCTACTCGTGTCCCTGATCCGCAATCGAGAGACCCGAGTCGAGCAGCTTCGTCTCATGGGTTGGGCCGCCGGCCTCCTGATGGCCGGAATGCTCGTGATCTTTCAGTTCGTTCGGCATCTGCTCGACCCGCCGGTCATCGATGGTTGGGTCAGCGCTCAGGCCACCGCCTTCATCATCGTCACGTCGCTGATCTTTGTTGCCTTCAAACCGGCAGCTGCGCTCCCGGAGCCGCTTGATGCGGCCGAGCACGAACGCCTCATCCGGCAACGCCATCACCAGTCGCTCGCGAAAGCTGCGGCCGATTCGAAGTCTGCGGCACCCGCAACCGCACCCGCCCCTGCAACCCGTTGGAAAGCCGCCAGCACCACTGGCGACACACCCGCATCGTCTCTTCCCAGGAGGGATCTCTAATGTTTGGAAAGATCACCCGCCGGATGGCTCTTGTCATCGTTGGCCTGCTTGTGTTTGCCACACCGGCCTTCGCCTCGCTTGTGGTGCAGAACTATCTGCAGGCCGACATTCAGGTTGGCGAAGCATGTTTCGTGAAGGTCGGCGGCCAGGACGCTATCTCCTATGTCGGTACTGATCCGGACGATCCGCTGGCGAGCTTCTCCGACGATCCGACCGATCCGGTTGACCCGAACACCATCACTGTTGATGGCGTGAACCTGCTTGAGGAGCGGTTGACCGTCCGAGGTATGCGGGGCGACCGTGTCACCTACACCGACGTCGTTCGCTACCAGAACAACTGTGAGATCCCGCTCGAGATCCAGCTCATCGCCACCGCCGGCAACGGAACAGGCGACTGGTCTGATCGTTCGGCTCGCATCTATCTGTCATCCACTCCGGTCGCCGTTGGCGGCACCCCGACGCTCGGATTCCCGGGTACGGCGGGTAGCGGTTGGGATCTGACTCCGATCGTCGTCGAGGCCAACACCGGTGCCATCTTGCCCGGCAACAGCCAGACCGGAACCGTGCTCGTTGGCCCAGGTGAAGAGATCCGTGGCGCCATCACCGTGTCAGCTGGTGTCAACTCGACCACCACCGGTATCGGCACCGTCAACTGGGTCGCTCAGGCCGTGAACCAGAACTAGCGGTACACCAGAACGAGCAGATCCACCGGGTAGGGAAAACGGAACCGGCGCCTTCGGGCGCCGGTTTCGCGTTT
>CALJSB010000094.1 GCA_937976305.1 uncultured Acidimicrobiales bacterium | reverse complement strand
GACGATCAAGGAGTTGTCTCGTCGCTGGTATCCCGAGGTGCTCACCGAGGCGCCCCGCAAAGCCGTGGCCCACCGAGCACTCGACGACATCAAGGAAAGCATCGACGAGCTCCGCCACTACCGCGAGCGGGTGTTTCGCACTCCGGATGAGGTTCGAACGGGCGCCGGGCAACCAACCGGGCCGTCTGGCGGCTAGCCCGGTTCGATCTGGCCTGTTGCGGCCACGCCAGACGCGGTGTGCCACCAGACCCGTGTCGCATCAGCAGGATCGCTTGCGACTTCGAGCAACACATCGTCATCGAGGCTGATGCCTCGGCCGTATTCGATGACAGCGGACATCTGCTCGGGCCGGCCACGGTCAGCAAGGAGTTGTTCGATCACCGACCAGTACGCCGCGTTGTTCATGTGGCGCTGGGTGTCGAAGTCGACAGCGCGAGTGGGCCATTGGCGTCGAGTCCCGGCGTCTGTCGACTTGGGAAGTTGGTGGGACGCCGAAACGGTGCGATCGCCCGCGGCTTCACCGAAGAGGGCGATGAACTGCTCGGTCAAGCCCAGCGGGCGAAGTGTTGTCGGATCGAGGTGGATCCAGATCGACGCGACCTCGTAGTGCGCTCCGGCCGAGCCAACGACCTGAATCCGCCGCTCGGCCCAACGGCGGCCAAGGCCACCACAGAAGGTCGTGAGCGTGAGGGTTTCGGCAAGGGTCGCGTGCCGAATCACGTGAACTTCAGTGCGGCGGACGACCCAGGCGGTCGATTCGTCGAGCTCAGCATCGACCGTGTCGTCGCTCGAGACGTCCTGGGTGTAGCGCGTCAACGCATCGAGCCGAAAACATCCTGCGGGATCGACATCACCGAGCCGAACCTTGCGGGAGGCGGAGAATTTCCGCCCAGACAGCGGGATCGGAATCATCTCTGAGCGAGCCACAAGCGTCAGTCAATCAGCACTTCTCGACAAATTTTGGCTGACGATCCCGTAATTCAGTTGACACCCCCTGAGGTTCGTAGTTCCCTACACGAAGCGAGGCACTCCGACCTCGCGCCGATCCGTTCACAGAAAGGACGCCAACATGATGAACAGCCTTCAGCTCGTTCCCAGCACGCCAGCCATGGCCGCTGCGACGCGTTCGGCGTCCACATTCGGTCTTTTTGCCGGCACAAGCATGGGCACCGAGATTTCAGGCCGCGGTCAGTATGTGACCACCGCCGCCTGTGACCACGCAACGTCCGTCGTTCGCACCTGGTTTGCCAATCCAGCGGCGAAGAAGGACCACTCCCAGCGGGAGAGACCGACCTAGTTCATCGAACACAGGTCAAGGACTCTGAACCGCTGGGAGCACAAGCTCCCAGCGGTTCTTTCGTTTTTCGGCCAGAACCCTGCCAGTGAGCCACACATCGAGAAGAACCATCAGATCAAGCAGAGCAAGACAGCAACAGCCCGTTTGAGGCTCCGACCCCGGGGCCAGCAATACCGAGGGGACCACATCATGACCATCATCGAAGCAAAAGCTCCAGACATAGACCGTGACGGCGCCAACGTCGGCACGCCAGTGGCTATCGCTGGCAACGGCGTCGCGAGCCCGCTGGCCGAGAGCTGGTGGACCGAAGCGGTCTGCCGCACGGTGCCCGACGCCGGCAACCTGTTCTTCTCTGAAGAGTTGCAGGACATCGCCGCATCCAAGCGGATCTGCGCTGAGTGCCCGGTGATCGCACCGTGCCTCGAGGGCGCCATCACCCGAGGCGAGCCCTGGGGTGTGTGGGGTGGCCAGCTGTTCCTCAACGGCAAGATCTTGGCCCGCAAGCGGCGCCGGGGCCGGCCGCCGAAGAACCCACGGCCCGAGGATCAGATCCCCGACATCCCCGTGCCCGCGCACTTGCAGAAGCTGATTGCGTAAGCGCTGAGACCGGGCAACGACACTGGAGCCCTGGAGCTTCGGTCGCTCGAGTCCGGACAACAGCACCTCGGTGAACAGCCGAAAGCAACAACTGGCACCTGCCGACCATGCTCTGCGTGGTCGGCAGGTGCCAGTACAGATTTTGGACCTCTTCCTCGGGCGATTCAGCCGGCGCTGGCTGAGGGAAGGCCAGATTGTTTCCTGCTTGTTCACGTCGGTTGGGAATGGTCACCGCCAACAGTTGGTTTGGACTCCTCATGGACGAAGACGTCACAAACGACGGTGTAGCAACACCCGCAGACGAACCGGCTGCGGCCAAGAGTTCGCCGTTGTTGGTCATCTTGGGTATCGCGGCCGTCGCCGCCATCGGCTTCGTTGCCCTCTTCTCCGGCAGCGACGGCGATGCATCCTCCGACACCGCGGTGGCGAGCGGCGAGTTCGCCGCCCTCACCGAGTTTCAGCTCGCCACCCTTGAGGGCGATCCCATCACGCTTGCTGAACACGCTGGCGAACCGGTTGTGCTCAACTACTTCGCTGCTTGGTGCCCGCCCTGCGCTGCTGAGCTTCCTGACTTCCAGAACGTCAGCCAAGCTCGTATCGACGAAGTCACCTTCGTGGGCATCAGCCGAGACAACGAAACGGGCGCCTGGGCTGGCCTGCTCGAGTCAACCGGTGTCACCTTCGACACCTACTTTGAGGGCAACGTTCGTGGCAGCTTCGAGGCCGTCGGCGGATTGGCCATGCCTACAACTGTCTTCATCACTGCCGATGGAGAGATCGCTGAAGTCTTCAGCGGCCCTCTCAATGAAAGTCTCCTCAATGACCTGATCGACGAGCACCTCGTCGAATCCGCAGCTCCGAATTCTGAAAGCGACAACAACTGATGGGTGAGTTCTTCGATCCGTTTGCCTTTGGCGTTGGCATGGTTGCCCTTGTGAACCCGTGCGGGTTCGCGCTCCTCCCCGCCTACCTCGGCTTCTTCCTCGGACAAAACGACGGCGAACAACGCCGCATCGTTGCCCTCAATCGGGCCCAAGGCGTCGGGCTCGCAATGAGCGTCGGCTTCCTCACGGTCTTCGGACTGCTTGGTCTGGTCTTCACCGGACTGTGGCAGGCCATCGTCGAATGGCTGCCGTACTTCAACATCGTGCTCGGCATCGGCCTCTTCGTGCTCGGCATCGCCATGATCCGTGGCTTCCAGCTCGTCCTCAAGATCCCCAAGCTCGAAAAGGGAACCGACTCAGCGAGCTTCAGCTCGATGTTCCTCTTCGGTGTCTCCTACGCCCTGGCCTCGCTGTCCTGCACGATCGGCCTCTTCCTCACGGCCGTCAGCTCGAGTTCGGCATCGAGTGGCTTCTCGGGCCGTATCGGTGGCTTTATCTCCTACGGCCTCGGCATGGGCCTGCTCGCCAGCGTGCTCACCCTCGCCGTTGCGTTCGGCAAGCGGGGACTCGTCAACCGGGTCCGCTCGATCCTCCCGAAGATCAACATCATCTCAGCGTTCCTGCTGCTGATCGTCGGCCCGTACATGATCGCCTACGGCGTGTGGGAGCTGCAGGTCCTGAACAATCCGACGATGGTCACCCCGTGGCTCGACTCGATCATCGGTGGCGCCCTCGACTTCCAGTCGGACCTCTCCAACTGGTTCGCCGCTGAGCTCTCACTCTTCGGTCGGACGTTCTCCCGCACCGGCCTGCTCGGATGGGTCTTCTTCGCCATCAACGCAGTGCTGGTGATCCTCGGCATCAACGCTCGCCGAGCCAACAAGGCAACCGACGAAGCCAACAAGGGCACCAAGCAGACCGCCAGCGTCTGAGGCTTCCGGCCACCCACGCCCGGGCCTGCGGCCGACGCACACCTCTGCTGCGGCGTCCGCTTCGCTCCCGAGTCCTCGCATGAGGTGTGCGTCGGCCTTCGGCCCTCCATAGGGGTCAGGTACAAAACGTCACGCCGTGACGCCGTCGGTCTCGGTGCGGAACGCGCGCCACAGCAGCGCGGCGCCGACGAGGTGACACAGCCCGGCTACCCCGAACGCCCATCGGACCGAGAGTGCTGTTGCCACGGATCCGGCGAGCAGCGCACCAATCACGAACGATGTGCGGGTGATCATTCTCGACGCAACGGCCGTTCGCCCCAGCCGATCATTCGGCGTATGCCGCTGAACGAATCCTCTGCCGATTGCGAGCAGCACCCCACTCGCTGCACCGTTCACGGTCCACACGATGATGAGCTGCCATTCCGACCGTGAGGCACCCGCTGCCACGACGCTGGCGGCGGCGGCCACGGCGGCGACGGTCACCACACTGCGGCGCCCGAATCGGGCCGTCAGCCTCGCAGCAACAAGGCTCGACGAGACGGCGCCCAACGCTGCGGCGGCGAGGACGAGTCCGAAGACAATCTCGGGTGCATCGAGAACCTCGGACACGAGAAGCACCATCAAGCTCAGCGCCGCTGCGGTGCCGAGGTGGTACGTCGCGATCGCAACGGTGACCGGGCGGAGAAACGGGTGGTTGCCGATCCACCGCACCCCGACCAGCATCTCGTCCTTCGTCGACCCGATCACTTCGGCTGGGTGCGCCCCGGGGGTCTCCTCGGGTGACGGTGCTCGATTCGGCGGCAGCCGACTGAACGGCAGTATCGATCCGAAGTAGCTCGCGGCGTCGATCGCAAAGGGCAACCAAGGCACGAAGCTGTAGAGCACCGCACCGATCGGTGCACCGGCAAAGTCGTTGGTGACGGTCTCCACCGTGGTCAGGCGACCATTGGCCCGATCGAGATCGCGTGGGGCGACCAGGGTCGGGATCGTCGACACGACGGAAGGGTCGACCAGGATCTCGCCTGCTGTAATCACGTATGCCACCAGCATCAGGTGCCAGATCTGCACCACGTCGGTGACGACCGCAACGGCGAGCGCCGCCATCACGAGCGCCCGCCACAGCTGCGTTGAGAGAATCAACCGTCGGCGATCTGAGCGGTCGACGATCACACCACCGACAGGGGCAAAGGTCGTCCACGGGAGATACTGCGCTGCGGTGATCGCACCGATCAACAACGGCGAGGTGGTGAGAGACGTCGCCAACAGCGGCAGCGCAGAGAGCCGTACGCCGTCGCCAATGCTGGTTGCACACGATGCCGCCAACAAGTTGGTGAAGTCAGAGCCGAGTGGCGACTGGGGCTCGTGCTGTTCCATCTGCGTCAAGTATTGCCCAGGTCGGGCTTCGCCCGTCCTGGTTTCAGGCCCTAACCTCGGGCCATCGTGCACAGCGGTTGGTTCTTTCAAGAGGTATCACACGAACCGGTGACCTTTGGCGAGCTGCTGGAGCGGCCGGGTGTCATCGAGCACCTCGAGCTGCGGCGCCGGATCGGCTTCTGCGCCTTTCACGGTGGAAACCTCGAGCGCTACACCGACCAGATCGCGTCAGAGGCGGCACTGAAGTCGGGGGCCTCGTTCTATGGCGTGCTGCAACCAGTCGGGATGCGCCAGCACATCCCGTCGACCAAGGTCGACCCTGACGAATCAGAGAAGCTCGCAGCCTTCATCGATCACTGTGACGTCGTGATCGCTGTGCACGGCTACGGGTTGCGAGGTCGCTGGACTGATCTTCTCTTTGGTGGCACCAACCGAGACCTCGCACACCACGTCGCCTGGCACGTTCGCCGGGCGCTGCCCCAATACAAGGTCGTCGACGATCTGGATGGCATACCGAAGGGTCTGAAAGGTCAGCACGCAAAGAACCCGTGCAACTTGACTCGAGAAGGCGGGCTGCAAATCGAGCTCCCGCCCCGTGTTCGCGGCCTCACCCCGATGGCACGCCACTGGCCGGGGCACGATCCGAAACGACACCGGTTTCCCCATATCGGGCATCTCGTCGACGGCTTGGCTGCTGCGGCATCAGCCTGGCCCTCAAAGTAGCCTCACCCCGTGCAGTACCGAATCTTCACCGAACCCCAGCAAGGCGCCAGCTACGAAACGTTGTTGAGCGTCGCAAAGGCAACCGAGGCAAACGGCTTCGACGGCTTCTTCCGATCCGATCACTATCTGGTGATGGGGGACGGTGATGGAATGCCGGGCCCGACCCACGCGTGGCTGACCCTTGCCGCGCTGGCTCGCGAAACCTCGACGATTCGACTCGGCACGTTGGTGAGCCCGATCACGTTTCATCACCCCGGGCAACTTGCGATCGCAGTAGCGCAGGCTGACGAGATGAGCGGCGGCCGCATCGACTTCGGTATCGGGGCTGGTTGGTTCGAGGCCGAACACAGTGCCTACGGCATTCACTTTGGCGACATGGGCGAACGAATGAGCCGCCTCGAAGAAGGGCTCGAGCAGATCGTCGGCCTTTGGACGACGCCGGCGGGAGAGACGTTCTCGCATCAAGGTGAGTTCCATTCGATGACCGACTCGCCGGCCCTGCCGAAACCAACACAGAGCCCCCACCCGCCCATCATCATTGGCGGTAAGGGCAAGAAGCGCACGCCAGCATTGGCCGCCCGCTATTGCTCAGACTTCAATGTGCCCTTCGCTTCAGCAGCTGAGATGGTCGAGATCATTGAGCGCGTGCGGGCGGCCTGCGTTGCCATCGATCGAGACCCTGACGAGATCACATTCTCGGCCGCCCAGATTCTGTGCCTTGGGGCGGATGAGTCTGAGGTGGAGCGGCGCGCCGCAGCCATCGGTCGAGAGCCGGCTGAACTTCGCGAGAACGGAATGGCGGGAACTCCGGACGAAGTACAGGCCAAGGCCGAGGCCTTCGCCGAGATCGGTGTCGAGCGCATGTATCTGCAGATCCTCGACCTCGACGATCTCGATCACCTCGCTTTGGGTGCCGAGACGCT
>CALJSB010000093.1 GCA_937976305.1 uncultured Acidimicrobiales bacterium | reverse complement strand
TGGGCCGTACAGGACTTGAACCTGTGACCCCTACCGTGTCGAGGTAGTGCTCTAGCCAACTGAGCTAACGGCCCAGCACCGGGGTGCCGGTCAGATCGAGAGACTACCTGAAGGCAGGCTCTCCGACACAGAATTGGCGGCCGTCGCAACGATTTCACGACGAGCGTGTCTGAATTTGTGGATGGAGCGCAGGGCGGGATTTGAACCCGCGAATCACGGCTTTGCAGGCCGCTCCCTTAGGCCGCTCGGGCACCTGCGCAGGGAGCTTCTGAGGGTAGCCGACCCGCGACCATCTCAGCGCACATCAATCGTGGCGAATGCCAAAGCGCCCCGCGACGATGCGAAGTCGAGCCGAGACTCCTCCAAGGTGTCGAGATCGAGGACGACCACATCGCTGCTCTCTCCATCAAAGAACGCGATCACGGAACCGTCCGGACTCACTGCCGGGCCAAAGCCGAGCAGCGAGCTGTCGATCGGAACCTTGCGATTACGGTCGATATCAAAGATCGACAGGGCCTTCTCGCCTGGCACCACGTAGACGATGACTCTCCCCTTGCCCACCAAAAGCCCCAACTCGAAGGCGTCCTCCGGTACCGCACGAGTGATTGCCTCGAAGGTGTCGGCGTCGTGCCACTGCCGCACACACATGAGGCTGGCGTCGCAGCTTTGAACAAGGACGAATCGATCGTCCGCCACGAGCGCCCGACCATCGAGCACTTTGGTGAACGATCCATCGTCCTCGCCGACGTACACACCACCGGTCGGCGGCGAGAACACTTCACGATTTGCGGCGTAGGCGCTCAGCAAAATGTCTTGTCCTCGCGCTGGTTCGACGAGCGCGTTGTTGGTCACCACTCCCGTTGCCAGATCAACCGTCGACTCGGTCAGCACAGGCTCATCACCAAAAGTGGTCGACAAGATGGTCGCAAACCCCTCGCCCGCAGACCACGCCCCGACTGCGACTGCCAGCGGTGAGGGCGGCTCGATCCGGATCACGGTTCCGTCGAGTTCTGCAGCGTCGACAATCATCGCGAAGCCTCCGACCTGATCCTGAAAGATCAGGTGGTCATCAACCTGCAGGATCAACTCACCGGAGAGCAAGCGATGCTTGCTCACCTCGCCGGAGTCAAGACCAACAACATCGACCTCGCCGGAAAAGTCATTGAGGATCAATGACAGATCAGACTCGGGGACAATCGGCCCAGTCCGCGGAGCAATGAGGTCGGACCCCACCAAGTCGCCCGAGGGCGACAAGACCGGAAGTCCGGAACTTTCCACCCCGGGGAGCGCAGGTTCTATTCGACCCTCAGGAGCGGGCAAGACCTCGGGGGCATCGGGAATGTCTTGGCCATCGTCGTCAGCGACAGCTCCGGTCTCGCCGTCATCGCCCGTGCTGGCATCGGCCGTGCTGGCATCGGCCGAACTGGGCGCCGGACCGGCAGTGTCCTCGCGAGCGTCATCACCGCTCGACGAGAGAATCGACCAAGCCACCACCGCAGCAACCGCTAGCCCGAGAACCGCAAAGATCTTGTTGCGGCCCGGGCCAGAGCCCGAAACGTGCGTCTCTGACCGAACTGGGGAAGCCGCGCTGTCGAGGTCAGCCTCGATGAACTTCAGTTCTTCGTCGGCGCCTGACACAACGGGAACAGGATACGACATGGACCATCGGGCTGGACCATCGGGCGGCAGTCATTAGGCAGCAGCGATTGGGTCGCGCCGCTACGGGGTAGCCGCGAGGACCAGCGGGCCCTGCAGATCCGACAAAGGACTTCCGATCATGGCGCCCGAGTCAATGTCGACCAGCACGACGTCCCGCCCCATCGCAACCGCCAACATCGAACCGTCAGGGCTGACAGCGACATCGCCGATCGACCTGACCGGCATGTCGAGCATTGTGTTGGCATCGACATTGAAGAGCGACAGATCGCCACCGATCCGCTCGCGAACAACGAGGATCCGACCACCGCCGAGTACCTCAGCATGTTCGAATTGGCGGTCCGGAAGTGGCCGGTCGACGGTCGCCCAGTCGCCGCGCTGCACCCAATCGACGGTGCACTCCAGCGAATCATCGCAGCGTTCGACGATCGCGAACTCATCATCAAAGCCGAGGACCCTTCCGTCAAACACCTGCTCGAAGTTGGGACCCCGAGGCTCGTAGATGCCCCCGGTTGGCCCGGTGAACAAAGCCGTGTCGGTCGACAACGGATTTTGCGAGATGAACGGATGGGTGTCCCGAAGTGTGCCTCGGAAGATGATCGTCCCGATGTCGAGATCGATCGTCATCTCGGTGTAGCGAAGCGTCTCGTCTGTCTCGACTCGGGTCAAGAACGCAACGACGTGCTCACCACCCTCTTCTCGGGCTGCGACAACCCAGGTGTTTTGCGAGACGACCTGGGGCGCGGTTGTCGGCGTCGCCAGACTGATCGCGGAGTGCCGCTCCCCCGCCGTGTTGCGGACGATGAGGTATGCGTCGCTCTGCAACAGAACCTCGTCGTAGGGGTACCCGAAGTTGGTGACGTCACCCGCGTCGAGGTCGATTCCCACCATCCCCGAGCCTGCTCCGGTGTCGCGTTGGCCATAGAGCGTGAGCCCGCTCGCGGTGAGGAGCGGGGCCACGGGTTCAAGCGATGTGCCAACGCCGATCACCTCATCGGGCTCAGCATCGTCAGCAGCGGAATCGTCAGCAGACCCGTCGGCGACTTCGTCAGGTTCATCACCCACGGCATCTTCGGACTCCCCTTCGCCGCCCTCTTCTACCGATGGGTCCACTTCTGGCGCCGCGCTCTCTCCAGAACCGGTGATGAGTGACACACCGACCACCAGGGCCACGACGACAGCGGCGCCGAGAAACAGCCCGTTGCGCCGACTCGAGCCAGAGGAGACCGCGACCTCAGAGGAGACGGGGCGAGGTGAAACATCGAGAATCTCGAGGTCATCTTCGGCATCGGACACGATGGGGAGAGTAGACCCGCTGCGGCGCTGCGAGAGACCGGCGCACCGCTCCCGGGTGCGATTAGCTCTGGGTGGACAGATCCGGCGCGTTCGGCGAGCCAACGGCAGCAGATCCAACGCCTGGTGTTTCTGCGAGCGCCGCGGCGGCCCGCTCGTTCTCCATGATCTTGTTGAGGACTGCCTCACCAGCCCGGTCAAACGACTCACGGTTCTCGATGACGTACTGACGCGAGGTCCGTAGCGGTTCGAGATAGCCGTTGATCTCAGGGATCACGTAACGAGCGACCAAATCCCAACTCCGGCGTTGGTTCTCGATGTTGGCCCAGTCATTGGCAAAGCCGATCACAGCGCCAAACCCGCCGGTGATCTCATACATCTCGCGGATGCGGGCAATGAGGTCATCTGGTGTCCCAATGACGGCAGCTGCAGAGTCCGAGAAGGCAATCTCATCCACAGCCTCATCGGGACTGTCGAACGGTGCGACACCGGCTCGCATCAGCGTTCCGACGTTGTACTCGTTGTGCCAGCGAAGCAGTCCGTCCTTCGCCTGAGCTCGCGCCTCTTCACGAGTCTCAGCGATATGGAAGTTGAAAATCAGACGCCAGTTCTCGCGATCGACCACATTGCCGTGCTCAGCCGCTGACTCTTCGGCGAATGACCACTGCAGTGGGAGTGACTGGATGCCAGCAGTCGACATGGATCCGATCGACAGCACCCCCATGCCGTGCTTGCCGGCCAAGGTCATGCCTGACGGACTCACCATCGATGCCGTCGTCATCTCGACTTCGCGCTGCATCGGCAAGATCTGCAGGCGGGCCTCGTTCAAGGTGAACCACTCTGACTGATGGCTGACGCGCTCGCCGGCAAGCAGGGGTTTGATCACACCGATGGCCTCGTCTTGGCGATCACGCTGGGTTAACGGATCGATCCCAAGAACGTGGGCGTCGGACGGCAGAGCACCGGGACCCGTCCCGAGAATGGCGCGTCCTCCGCTCATGTGATCGAGCTGGGTGATCCGTTGAGCAACAAGAAAGGGGTGGTGATAGGGCAGCGACACAACGCCGGTGCCGAGTTTGATGCGATGCGTGCGCTGGGCAGCACCGGCGAGGAACATTTCGGGTGATGCGATCGTTTCCCAGCCAGTCGAGTGATGCTCACCGCACCAAAACTCGTCGTACCCGAGCTTGTCGAGCAGCGCTGCGAGTTCGAGGTCTCGCTCCATTTGCAGCATGGGATGCTCACCAATTGGGTGGTGAGGAGCGAGAAAGGCGCCAAATCGCAGTCTGTCCATGGTGAGAAGTTAGACCCGCCCGAACGCCCAGCAGAAACTGAGACGGTCCGCCGTCGTTGGCCTCAGCTGAGCTTTGACTTCACGAGATCGGCGACGGTCCGGCCATCGGCCCGGCCCGCAACCGCTGCGTTCACCGCCTTCATGGCTTGCCCCATCTGCTGCTTGTCACTGAAGCCGTTCTCCTCGAGCACGGAGGTCACGAGGGCTTCGAGCTCAGCGTCGTCAAGCGCCTCGGGCAGATACTCCTCGAGCACCGCCAGCTCATCTCGCTCGTCGGCGGCTTTCTCCGTGCGACCGCCTTCGTCAAAGGCCGTGGCTGCCTCAACCCGTCTTTTTGCCTGTGCGCTGATGACCTTCTCGACTTCGGCATCAGACAGGGTCTGCGCCGCATTACCTGACACTTCGGCTTCTTGTACCGCGGCAATGACCGCTCGAAGCGTGCGCAGTCGAACCGCATCCTTCGCTTTCATCGCAGCGGTGAGGTCGGCCCGGATTCTCTCCATCAACATGGGGCGAGTCTACGTGGGCCTCGGCTTCAGGATCTCAGCGATCAGACAGCTGAGGTGTCAGGCGACGGTCTGAGCCTGCTTGATGATCACGGCAACGTGCTTTGCGACCTCGTCGAGACGTTCCCGATTCGGGACCTTCAGCTCGATCGTCGTCTCATCGGTCTTGATGGTCAGCAGACCCTTGGTGGCATCACGATCAAGACCTGTGATGTCAGCGATCTTCACTGCGGTTGGACGATTGAACCGTCCGTGCCCCATGAGGGTCTCAACCAGTTCTTTCGGGTCGCCCGGCACGGCGGCCGTGATGGCTTCCATCGTCGTGTAGTCAACCTCGCTCGTGACGAAAAGCAGGTGGTCGATCCGCACAACACCGCGGTACCACAGCCCTCGCGGAGACGGAATCGTCCATTGATGTAGGGCCACGGTCGCCATCCTGTGTCCATCGGCGCAGCAGCGACGAACTTGAGGAATTGACCCGCCCCAGGGGCGCCTTTCTGATGCTTGTCTGACGATGCCGTTTCCGTTCTTTCGTCGTCCCCCGGGGACTACTCAAGGGGACCCAACTTCGGGTCGAAAACACTCTTGTGAGTAGGGAAAGGTCTTTCGCGGAAGAAATGTGGGCGATTTTCGTCCATACCGTTGACCAACCGGCGATGATCGTTTCGGCGACCGGCCAGCTCATCGAGGCGAACCCTGCCGGTGCAGCAGCCCTCAAGGCCGTTTCGACACCGTCGCTCTTGCCGTCTGGTGGAGCGACGCAGACGGCACAACTGCCCGACGGTTGGGCCGCAAAGGCACTCGACTACAGCTCGAACTACTACCTGGTCACCGCCAGCGACGACACGCCTTCGCTCACAAGCGACCTCCCCGTTCAGCAAGAAGACGTGCGAGATCACCTCCTGCGCCAGTTCTTCGGGACCGAAGGCGTGATCTTTGTTGTGTGCCGAGCCGACGGAGCCATCGTCGAAGCCAACAAAGAGTGGGAAAGCCTGCTCGGTCGATCACTTGCTGTATCGACAAGCGACGTTTCTCACCCAACGCCGGCAACCAACTTCTGGGCGCTCGTTTCGGATAACAACGAGACAACGGCTGCCGAGATCGAATCAGCTCTTCGCAGCACCGGGACCTGCCAGACAATGCTGCGCATGGACGCCGCTGACGGTTCACGAGCAGCTGTCCAGTGGTCGCTCTCGCTCGACCTCAACTCGAGGCTGCTCTTTGCCGTCGGCCGCGATATCACCGCCGAACGGAAGCTCAACGATGAGTTGGAGCGCATGGCGTTCCACGACGGGCTTACTGGCCTCGCGAACCGAGCCAACCTCGTGCGGACGATCACCGATCACCTCGACGCGGGCCGGCTTCCTGCTGTGCTCTTCTGCGACCTGGACCGTTTCAAGGTCGTCAACGACAGCCTCGGCCATCGTGCTGGAGACCGTCTCTTGACGATGCTTGCCCAACGTCTTCTGGACGTGGCGCGATCATCGGTCCGACACAACGAAGCAACGGTTGGCCGTCTCGGTGGTGACGAGTTCGTCGTGGTGTTAGCCGATGCTGACGAAGACTCTGCAGCAATCGTCGCCGCCCGCATGCTTGACGTGATCGATCGTCCTTTCATGATTCAGGGTCGTTCGGTTCGCGTCGGTATGAGCGTCGGCATTGCTGTCGCCCGAGAAGGCACGGAGACGGACGCAACGGCCCTGCTGGGCGAAGCAGACACGGGTGCGTACTACGCGAAGGACAATTGTCGAGGCCAGTACGTTGTCCACGACGCTGCCCTCCAACAGACCCTTGATCGCCGTTTCGACATCGAGGCTGGCCTCATCAGGGCCCTGGCCGAAAACCGCTTCGAAGTGTTTTACCAACCCGTCGTCGAGCTCCCCACGACAGAGGTCGTTGGTGTCGAGGCATTGGTGCGCTGGCGCGACGTCAACGGTCAGCTCCGGCAACCCGGCGAGTTCCTCGAGATCGCCGCAGACGCCGGGTTGGTTGGCGACATCGGCGACCGGGTGCTCCAAGTGGCAACATCTGAAATCGCGCAATTGATCAACGCCGGCACCGACGTGACCGTCGCCGTCAACGCAACGGCAGGCCAAATTGCTTCCCGGACCTTTGTTGATGCCGTCGAGCGAGCGCTCGAGGTCAACAATCTGACGCCGAGCAAGCTCACGGTCGAACTCACCGAGTCGGCAGTGCTGAGCAACATGGAAGCCACCATCCCGGTCTTGAATGCGATCCGGGGGTTGGGCGCACGCATCGCCGTCGACGACTTCGGAACCGGCTATTCGTCGCTCTCCTATCTCCAACAGCTCCCGATCGACTCGGTCAAGATCGACCGCAGCTTCGTCACCAATATTCACACCGACAAGGTGACGCGAAGCGTCGTTTCGGCAGTGATGCACCTGGCTGAAGCGCTCGACTTGTCTGTGGTGATCGAAGGCATCGAGACTCAGGAGCAGGCAGACGTGATCGTCGAGCTCGGCGGCCGCTTGGCCCAGGGCTACCTCTATCACCAGCCCGTCAGCCGAAACGATCTCGATCAGCTCCTCGCTTCACGAGCCTTCCGCGCCTAGACGACACCCCATAGGGGTACAAACACTTCACGCGGGCGACGCGGTGGCGTTTCGGCGCCCAGCGCCGAAAGGCCGTTAGCGAACGAAGTGAGCGACGGGGCCAGACGCGAAACTGCGAGCGCCCTGACCAATCAGTTGCGCTCGCAGTTTCTCGTTCTTGTGTTTGTTCTTGCCGACGTCAGCTCGTGACTGCCTCTTGCGACATCCGAGTCAAGATCACTTCGATCAGCGAGATCAGCGAGACCTTGACCGACTCCCGTTCACGTGCGTCGCACGAAACGACGAGCGTCTCTTCCTTGAGCTGCAAGGCTTTGCGGACGTCCTCGAGATCGTGTGCGAGTTCGCCGTCGAACTGGTTGACAGCGACCACGAACGGAATGCCCTTTGCCTCGAAGTAGTCGACGGCGTAGAAGCAGTCTGCCAAGCGGCGGGAGTCAACCAGCACGATGGCACCAAGGGCACCTGCGATCAGGTCATCCCACATGAAGCCGAAGCGATCCTGACCGGGCGTACCGAACAGATAAAGCACCAGATCGTTGTCGATCGTGATTCGACCGAAGTCCATGGCCACCGTGGTGGTTGTCTTGGTCTTGACCTTGCTGGTGTCGTCAATGCCAACACTGGCACTGGTCATCGATGCTTCGGTACGAAGTGGATCGATCTCCGAGACAGAACCGACGAAGGTTGTCTTGCCCACGCCGAATCCGCCGGCGACGACGAACTTTGCTGATACTGGGTTGTTTTCGTTGTCAGCCATGGTTCTACAGCCTCCGCACGCCAGCCATGAGACGGCTGATCAGTTCGATGTCGTTGGTGGATTCGTTGGTAACGGTTCGGTGGGCCCGAAGTTGACCGGATTCGATGAGGTCTCCGACCGCAACCCGGACGACGCCGGACGGCATGCCAAGGTGAGCGGACAGCTCAGCGATCGAGATCGAGTTCTTGCTCATTTCAAAGATGCGAGCAGCTTCGAATCGAAGCATCGAACCATCGGCGTTCTCGACTCGCTGCACGAGCGTCTCGAGCTTGGTCTCGACCGAACTCTTGGTTCGGCCCGAGGTCACAAGGAACGGCCTGATGAACGAGTTCTCGTCTTCGAATTGTTGTTCTTCATTCGCCATCGTGTGTCACCACCCTCTCGTGGCAGAAAACAGATCTCAGATTGCCAGGGTGTTCTTGAGCTCTGAGATCAGCTCGGGTGTGAGCACCCGGCCAGCTCTCTCAGCAAAGATGGTCATCTCGTACGCAACGAAACCGATGTCGGAATCCTTGCGAGCCACCACGCCGAGCACAGAGCCGTGCGCGATGTTGGCGATGAGCAGATAGCTGCGATCCATTTCGATCACGACGCGCTGCACTGAGTCTTCGGCGAAGCATCGAGCCGCACCGAGAGTCAGGCTCGCAAGTCCTGAGGTGATCGCACCGAACTGGTCAGCCGTCGCTGACGGAAGACCGTCAGAGGCCGCAAGCTTGATGCCATCGGCCGAGACGGCGACGGCGTCATCAACACCGGTGGTCTCAGCAACAAAGTTGTTTAGAAGGAACGCAAATTGGTCTGTTCCGCTTGTCATTTTTCTCAATCCTCAACTTGGTTGTTGCCGGGTCCGTCCTCATCGACGCTTTCGAGGCCACGGGACACACCCGAGCTGAAGGCCGACATGAGAGACGAGAACTGTCCTGCTTTGGCATCGGGGTCTGCTGACTCGGGTGCCGGAGCGGGTGCGTCTTCTTTGCGACGAGCGGGCGCAGCCTGCTCGCCATCGAATGCTTCTCCCCGACTACGAGTCGGGAGGCCATCGGTGAGGGCCGGGGCAGCATCAGCGACTGCCGGAGCGGCATCGACCACTGCGGCCGGAGCTGTCGGCGCGGTTGATGCAGCGGCAGGTCGGGATGGCAAGTCGGGAAGCGCCGGGGTCTCCGTGACGCCACCTCGAGTGGGAAGCGTCGGGAGTTCGTCACCAGCGTCTTGCGCTGCATCGCCACGGGTCGGCAGCGTCGGCAGCTCATCGTTAGCGTCTTGCACTGCTTCGCCGCGGGTCGGCAACGTCGGCAGCTCATCGTTAGAAACAGGTGCCTCGTCGTGCTGGCTCGCTTCGTCCAGTTTGGAGCTGAGATCACTCTGACCATCAGCGGCTTCGTCTGCGAAGACGTCGCCTTCGGTGAGCAGCGTGTCGTCTTCGATCAGTTCGCCAGAGGCGAGCTTTTCCATCTCTTCATCGAGGTCGTGGACCTCGTCGAGAGGGCTTGACTCGGCGGCTGCGGCAGCACCGACTTCGGCGACGCGAGCCTCGATCTCGGGTACGCCCTCACCACTGTCGGCATCGGCCGATGCGAGGAGCGAACCTGGGAGCTCGACACGAGCCATGACACCACGGCCAGGTGCCTCGACGAGGCGAACCCTGATGTCGTGCCGGTCGGCAAGACGACCAACCACGAACAGGCCGAGGAAGCGGGTGGGGGCCTGATCGAGCGGAGGCGGGTCGGTGATGCGAAGGTTGTTGTCTTCGATCTCTTCGGGGCTCATACCGATGCCCTGGTCGAAGATTGAAACCAAGTAACCACCGTTTTCGGCGTGGCCGCTTACCAGCACGTTGGTGCTCGGGTCAGAGAAGTTGAGTGCGTTTTCGAGCAGCTCAGCAAGCAAGTGGGCGATGTCGGCAACGACGGTGCCTCGGAGCTCAGCGTCGGCCAAAGCAGCAATGTCGACTCGTTCGTAACCCTCGACCTCACCGAGAGCGGCACGAACCGTGTTCTCGATCGAAACGGGCTTTGACCACTGACGAGGTGTCGACGAGCCGGCGAGCACGAGCAAGGACTCAGCGTTACGACGCATTCGAGTCACAACGTTGTCGAGCTCGAACAGGTCACGCAGCTTGTCGGGATCTTCTTCTTCGTTCTCGAGCTGGGTCAGCTTGGCAATGATTCGCTGGAGCAGCTGCTGGTTGCGACGACCGAGGTTGACGAACATCTCGGCCACGTTGCGTCGGCCAAGGGCCTGCTCGGTAGCGAGGTCATAGGCGGTGGCCTGCACACGGTTGAATGCACCGACGAGATCGCCGATCTCATCAGCCGAATCGGTCTTGATGGGGCGCGGGGTCGGCAGTTCTTCGGGAACGTCGGTCGATCGGAGCGTCTCCACCAAGCCAGGAAGGTCTTCGTTGGCAACCTCTTCTGCACGACCGAGAAGGCGAGTCAGCGGAAGGTTGATCGATCGGTAGATCACGAAGATCAAGCCGCCGAGAACGAAGAACCCGAGGATGGCGGCCAAGGTGAACAACGACTGCAGGTCAGACGATTCGGCGCCCTCTTCTTCCACCAAGTCGAGCAGTTCGATCTGACGTTCAGTCACCTGAGCCGACCATTCATTACGGCTCGCCAGAAGGGCTGCCAGAACCTCTGGCGTGTTGACACGGTCGTTGATGCCGAATTCGAGTCCGTCGTTGAGAAGTGTCTCGAGCTGGGCCAGGTCACGGCCTGCGCTGCTGCTGGCGAGAAGGTTGATTTCGGTGCCGACATCGTCGGGAGCGACGAGTGCAGAGTGCGTGATCGTGCCGTTCGCCATGGCGAAGGCAGATGTCGTCATCAACGGATCGACTTCGGGAGTAGAACGAGTCTCGACGAGGTAGTTGAACCACGCCTGCTCCCGCATGGCGACACCCTCCATGAAGAAGGAGTCGGTTCCGGCGAGGTTGAAGGCTTCGGGAGTCGGAAAGTCGGAGGCCTCAAGGTCGAGACCGACGACGGTCCATACTGCGGTTTCGTATGCGGCAACCAGGTCAGGTCTCGTCGCTTCGAAGTCGCCACCGGCTGCAGTACCGATGCGGGCCTCTCGGGCTGCGTTGACCGCAGCTTCGAAATCGACGGCGCGCTGTGCGGTGTCCGCATCGCCATGGATTCGACCGAGCCTGTTCAGCTCCTCGATCGCAGCGTCGGTGCGCTGGCGAGCCTCAGCAACAGAGACAGAACCCTCCGCATCGAGCTGAGCAAGTCGCTCAAATCCCACGGCGATAGCCGCCTCGTTGTAGGCCTGCACCGTCTCGATCAGGTCGACCGATTCTCCGGCATCATCTGAGCGCCCGGCCTGCTGGCGAAAGCCGAAGGCCGCGACGACGAGGAGGGCCGCCAACGGAATGGCCATCATCAACAGAAGCTTGGATCGAATTCTCACTGGCTCACCTTTCCTATGAGGCCTTGCCTGTCGGAGCAACCCTCACTGAGAGAGATCGACATCGAGGGCGGCGAGTTGAGCAAATTCGCCCGTTTTCATTCGGCGGCAGGCACCGTGACGCGCTCAGGTGTTCGACAGGAGCGACGAACCGGCACTTTTGTGCTCGGTGAGCAAGTCGGTCATTTCGTCTGCCAACAGCGGCCGAGCCATGAAATATCCTTGGCCGCTGCTGCATCCCATCTTGACGAGCATGTCGGCCTGCTCTTTGGTCTCGATCCCCGAAGCGTTGCTGGCCAGGTCGAGCCGGGTCGCCAGATCAATGAGGATCTTGACGAGGTCGGCAGCCTGGTCGTTCGACGCAATTTGACGAATCAGTGACCGATCGAGCGTGACCGAGTCGAACGGCATCTGATGCAACATCGACAGATCGATGTAGCCAATGCCGAAGTCGCCAATCGAGGCACGAGCGCCACGAGCAACGAGCGACCGAATCACGGTTGCGATATGGCGGTCATCATTGGGTGGCATTGGGCTCAGCTCGATGCCGATGCGAACACGATCGTTCACCGAGATCGCGTCACCCACCATCTTGGAGAATTCGGGGTGCAGAATTTCGGTTGGCGATACGTTCAGCCACAGGGTGACATCTTCGACCAGGCCTGAGTCGACCCAGTCAGCGGTTTGGAACAGCGCCTTCTCGAGCACCTGTCTTCCGAGCTGGTGCATCACGCCGAGTTCTTCCGCACTGCGAATGAAGTCGATGGTCGGAACCTGTCCCTTGCCTTCCCGGAACCAGCGGGCAAACGCTTCCATCGCGATGATGCGACCGCTGGCCATGTGAACGACCGGCTGGAAGGCCACGGAGGTCTCGTTGCGCAGCACGGCGGCGCGCAGCTCGGTCTCCATCTCGGAGTGACGTTCGTGTCGAACCCGCTGATAGGGGTGGAACATCATCCCCGGGTTCGAGCGATCGGCTTCGGCCAACGCGAGCCGGGTGCCTTCGAGCAGCGTCTCGGCCGACGGGTTCTCGCGATCGAGCAGTGCAGCGCCGACCCGCGGCGAGAGGTAGTGCGGCAGCCCTTCAAGAGGCAGGGCCTCAGTGAGTGCCTGCACCGTGAGAGCGACAGTCTCTTCACCGTCAGAACGACGACGCAGCGCGGGAACAAACGCAACGATCTCGTCCGGACCAACTGAGAAGGCGACGACGCCGGTGTCAGCCTTCGTGAGGCGCTGCTTGACGCCAGGATCGAGCCGGCCTCGATCGTCGGCATCACCGCCGGGAACAGGGCGGATCGAGATGCGCATGACGAGCACGGTGCGCTCTTCATTCAGCGCACTCTGGATCGCCTCATCGAGCGCAGCGACGAACTGGTCGCGAGTCTGCGGATCGGTCGGACCAACGTGCTGCGCTTCGCCCGCATCGATCGGGAGGCCGGCACGAAGTCGCCGAAGACCGCTCGAAGCACGAATCGGGTCAACATGGTGCGTCGTCATGAAGTCCTATCGGACTACCAACAACAGACTTGAACCACCTTGGGGCAGCAATCCCTCATTTGGAGGCCGGCTGCGACGTCCTGCTGGGCTAGAGCCGGTCGAGGATCTGGAGGCGCTTCTTGTTGTATTCGGACTTGGTGATCAAGCCTTCTCGGTGCAGCTCGTCGAGGCGCTTGAGGACCGCCTTGATGTCCGGCGTGCCCTTCCCTTGCTTACCGCTCGAGGTGCCGGCCCCGCGGTAGCCGGTCGCACCGCCAACACTACCCGCTCCTGGAACCCGTGGTCCGTTTCCGCCCCGGCGCACGGGACGTCCGCGGTACATCACGACGTCGTCGTCACCGGACTCGTCAGCAGCAGCCGGGGCGTCAGCCGATGATCCTGAATTGAGTTGCTCCGCTTCCATCGCCTTGTGCGACTTCATGAGAAGCTCTAGATCTCGTTTCCGACGATCATCACTCATGTGCTTGCGTCTTTCTGGTGGGGTGCGGTTTTCGGTGTTGGGTCGAATGAACTCGGAACCGGGGGCGGACGATGGATCGCCCACCCCCGATGCTGAAATCACTCAGCATCGTGCTGTGCCTGAGCACAGCCAGATGGTGGGGTCTGAGATCAGATCGAGAGCTCCTCGAGGAGATCGTCGATCGATGCGATGTCGGCTTCCGAAGCATCTTCGTACTCGACGAAGTCTTCGTTGTATGCCGGCGTTGCGTGCTCGGCGAGGTCGGCACCAGCCATCTCGTGCTCGACATCCATGCGGAGCCAGCCAATGCTGCGAAGCACACCGAACATCGTGCCGATGACCAGACCGGAGTAGGTCATGATGGCGAGAACGCCGGTGGCCTGTGACACGAGGAGGCTCATGTCGCCGCCGTAGAGGAAGCCGGCCGGACCGTCGCCGCTTGCAACGGCGTTGGGGTCAGCCACAAATCCGAGGGCGAGCGTACCGAAAGCACCACACATCAGGTGGACGGGCACCGCACCAACCGGATCGTCAATGCCGATGCGGTCGAGGAGCAACACACCGTTGGTGGCGATGATGCCTGCGATCAGGCCGATGAGGAGTGCACCAAACAGGGAGAGGTTGGCGGCGCCAGCGGTAATACCCACGAGGCCTCCAAGCACGCCGTTACCGATGAGGGTGACGTCTGGCGTCTTGAGGGTGAGCCATGAGGCTGCGGTTGCCCCGATGCCGCCGGCGCCGCCACCGATTGCAGTGATAGCGGCAACCGCACCGATGCTGAGATCAGCGGTCAGAACCGAGCCAGCGTTAAAGCCGAACCAGCCGACGAGGAGGATGAACACACCCAGGATCGCCATGGGCAGGTTGTGACCGGGAATCGGGACCGAGTCACCGTTCTCGTCGAACCGGCCGATACGTGGGCCGAGGATCGTCGCACCGACAAGGGCGGCCATGCCACCGGTGACGTGCACGACCGTGCCGCCGGCAAGGTCGACGAACGGCGTGCTCATCTGTGACAGCCAGCCGCCGCCCCAGACCCAGCTCACAGCGAGGGGGTACACGAGGGTCGAGATGGCAATGGCGTAGGTGAAGTAGGCCCGGAACTGCACACGCTCGGCAACGGCGCCGGACACGATGGTTGCAGCCGCAGCGGCGAAGCCCATGTTGAAGAAGTAGTGAACCGGCACCGTGAGGAACGGCGTGGCGGCGCTTTGTTCGAGCGGACCGCCGGCCCACTGCCAGTCGAAGCCGACGTACTGCGCACCGCTGAAGGCCACGTGGTAGCCGATGAGGGCGAAGCCGGTCGAACCGACGATGAAGTCCATGAGGTTCTTGAGCATCATGTGTGCGGCGTTCTTGGCTCGGGTCAACCCGGCCTCAACCATGGCAAAGCCAGCCTGCATGAAGACGACCAAGACACCACAGATCAGAATGAACGCATTGTCAGCGAACACCTGAGGGTTGGTCACGTCAACTGGGTCTGCAGCCGCTGGTCCAGCGGTGAGAGCGAGCCCCGCCACGGCCAGCACGGCCATTCGGGTCAACTTTGATTTCATCTGCCTGTCCTTGGTCGAACCTCTAACGAGGGGGACCGACCCACAATTCGGTCCTGCGATGAACATCGGCGGGTTCTTCCGATTCCTGAGCAATTCGCCACATTCCCCGTTGGCTCAACGCGCTCAGCGGTTGAGGCGAATCGCCTCAGCAACCTCGGGATCAGCTTGGACTCGCCAATCGCGTTCTTTGTCGAGGCCGAAGAAAATCACCGCTTCGAGCTGCGGATAGCGACTGCTCGAGAGGAGCTCGGCCGTCCACGCCACCTTGTCGCCGCCTTCCGGGGCCGACCCGACTTCGCCGAACCACACGGGTTGGGCGCCGAGTGCGACGAGGCGATCGTAGGCATCGTCGAAGACTGCGCTGACCGACCGCCAGCCGCCGAACGCGGGGTCGGTGGTTCCCCAATTGTACCCGTCAAGACACAGCACATCGACGTAATCGTCGCCGGGGTAGTAGTCCTCGAACGGCCCGGCGATGTCGTCGACCAGCGGACACCACACCCACTCGACGTTCGACACGCCAGCATCGGAGAAGATGTCATGAATGTGGATCCAGGCTGCTCGGTACTCGTCTGCGTTTCCGCCGTCGACACCGCCAGACCAGGGGTACCAGTTGCCGTTCATCTCATGCATCGGGCGGAGGTACCAGGGCCCATCTGACCGACTGGCAAACCCGTAGGCCCACGACCGGATGTAGTCGTCGTGGCGCCCACTCAAGATCGTTGCTGGTGAATAGTCAGGCTGGCTGGCCTCACCGGTGAGGGCCCACGGTTCCCACGTGATCAGGCCGATCTTGTCGGCTGAACTCACCGTCTCGAACCAGTCGGGACGGAAGAATCTATGGCCGCCGCCCCAGGCTTGATACCAATGCACCACATCGACGGGGCCGATCGCCTGCTCAACCGGTGTCAACAACTCGAGGCCCTGGTATGGCACATCGTCGATATGCATGCCGATCAGGCGAGAACCGTCTGGGGCCTGGGCAGGGGGCGTCTCTACGGTTGTCAGGGCTTCTGCTTCGGACGCTGATGCTTGGATTTCTGACGCCGCCGCAGCAAGTGCTTCTGGGGCGACAGCGTTTGGCGTCACAGCATTTGGTGCGGCATCGTCGGCCGACCCCTCATTTGGCCGCTCCCCCGTTGCAAAAGAGTCATTGCCTGCAATGCTGGCAGCGTTCGTCTCAGGTTCGGGCCACGCGGTAGCCCCGGCAACTCCCGCAACAAGCCCGACACCGAAGGCGAGCGCGGCGGCACGGCGGGAGAACGAAACCATGGTGAGCTATCGGCTCGTACGTCACATAGGTGAACCCGGCCTGTCCGGGGGACCAATAGGTGATGACCCCGTGTTCGGCAGATGCGTTGTGGGCTACCGTGCATTGCAGGAGGGAATCGTGGAGGGAACACGGGCTCTGCCCGACGTTGACGACGTTGCGCTGCTCAAACGCGCGACCATTTCGACAGAGCGGCCCCGCGCCAGCCGAAAACTGCTGGTCGGAGACGTGCTCGTTGCCGTTTTGCTGATCGCCGGCGCGGCCAATCTGCTTGTATGGCGAATCGGCATGTTGTCCCACATCGGCTGGGCTGGCTGGGCGCTTGTCGGGGTCGAAACCGTCACTGCTTGTTGGCTCGTACTCACCGCATTGCTGATCATCGGCCGGGCTCATTCGGCTACCGCCGCCCCAGCGCCAGATCTCAACATCGTGCTCGACGTGTTGATTCCGGTGGCCGGCGAGCCCGAGGCGATGGTTGCCGAAACGATCGCAGCAGCCAAGCGCCTCGACTGGCCGGACAAAAATATCGTCGTGTGCAACGACGGGCGAATGGCCAACAAGGCCAACTGGCGGGCGATCGAGAAGCTCTGCCGAACCCAAAGAGTTCGATGCATGACCCGTCGAGACGGCTACCCCGGCAAGGCCGGCAATCTCAACCACGCCATGTCGAAGCTCAACGGCGATGTCGTGCTGGTCATCGACGCTGATCATGTGGTCGAGCCCGGAGCAGCCAAGGCGATGCTCGGCTGGTTCGAGGCTGACGACGTCGCCATCGTGTCAACGCCTCAGCGCTTTCATGGCCAAGGTCGGGATCCACTCAATCCGACCGAGCCCACCTTCTACAAGGCAATCCAGACCGCCCGCAACCGTCATGGCCTGGCCTTTTCGACCGGCAACGGCGTCATGTATCGCAGGCAGGCACTGACCCGCATCGGCGGCTTCTCTGAATGGAGTGTCGTCGAGGATCTCCACACGTCGATTCGGCTTCACGACGCGGGCTGGAAGAGCGTGCTCCACCCTCGACCAGTGACGACTGGAGTGGCCCCGTCGACCTCTGCGGAATATGCCCGTCAACGGCTTCGGTGGTCCATCGATTCGCTCCGAATCCTGCGGCACGATTCGCCATGGCGGCGTCGAGGCCTCACCAGTCGAGCCAAGATTTTCTACTCCCACACGCTGCTTTCGTATCTGGTCGCGATCGTGCAGCTCGGCTTCTTGCTGGGGCCGCCAGCGTGGATTCTTGGGCGACTCTCGCTCATGGTCGACGGCGATATTGGCAACCAGGTCCGGTACATCGGCCCGTGGCTCGCTGTCGTTGTGCTGTCGATTGCGTGGTGGAGTGGCAACGTTCGGGGCGCCATTCGTTCGATGCGCCTCACCGCTGCGTTCCAACCCACCATCTTCGTTCTTGCCCTCAAGCGAGTGATTCGCCCGAAAGGCACAGCGGGAGGCGCCACGAACAAGGACTCCCAGCCGACGCTCAACGGCATGGTGCTGACCGGCTTGATGTGGCCCACCATGCTCGTCGGCACGTTGCTCTTCGCGATGCTCGACACCCGCTCGGGCGGCTCTGACATTGCCATTCTGTGGGCCGCCGTCATGGCGTTGTTTGCGATCGGCCCCTTGCTCCGTGGCGGAACGGCGGCCTGGCCGTGGTTTGTGAAGGGCCTGTTCTTCACCCTTGCCGTTTCGATCAGCGCGGGGGCTGTCGCAACAGCCCGCTTCGGCTGGACTCCTCCACAGGGCATCTTCGAATCGCTGCGACCCGATCCTGCGCTCGTCGACGCCGAATTCGAAGAGAACGAGTTTGGCGACACCGTGGTGCTCGGCCCAGCCGTCCCCGCCCCGGAAATCAATTGGCAGCGCCTCGACTCTGCAGATGTCGGTCGCGCTGAGGGCTCGTCCGAACAGCCGAGTTCATCGCTCAAGCTCGCCCCGTCGAGCGAAGGCATCTACGTCGGGTTCACCTCCGATGCGCTACCGCACAACCTCGACGATGCAAACCGGTGGGCCTCCGCAATCGCAGAGCCTCAGATCGTCCACTGGTATCAACAGTGGGGTTCGGGCGACAGTCGATTCCGCGGCGATTGGGTGGCCGAAGTCGCTGAATCAGGGCGCGTTCCGATGATTTCGTGGGAGGCGTGGGCCAAGCCGGAGGGTTCGTTTGCTTCGGCTGAACAAGAGCTCGGCAACATGGCCGCGATTGCTGCTGGCGAGCACGATGCCTACATCGATGATTGGGCCGAGGCAGCCGCAGAGTTCGGCGGCCCGATCTTGTTGCGGCCGTTCCACGAAATGAATGGCTTCTGGTATCCCTGGTCGGTCGGCGTCAACGGCAACACCGCAGACGACTACATCGCCGGCTGGCGCCATGTCGTCGATCGCTTCGATGCGGCGGGAGCCACCAACGTGAGCTTCGTGTGGTCAGTCAACACGCTGGCCAACTTCGACCAGAGCGAAGACATCACCGAGTTCTATCCGGGTGACGACTACGTCGACTGGGTCGCCACATCTGGCTTCAACTGGGACAACTACGACACCTGGGCCAGCTGGGTCACCGCTGAAGAAGTGTTTGCACCGACCTACGAGGTGTTGCTCGGCTTCGACAAGCCCGTCATGTTTGCCGAAATCGGCACCGGCAACTCGACCGGAGGCGGCGATGAGTGGGTGGCAGAGGCAGCCGAGTGGTTCGCGACACTGCCAGAGCTGGACGCAACGGTGTGGTTCGACCGAAGCTACAACAGCCGCATCGACTTCCGACTTGATCGAGGCCAACGAGCAGCGCTGGCCCGAGCCGTCGCTAACCCCGACTTCGGGTACGTCCCTGATCTGGTCCTCGACGCCCAGCCCGATGCCACTCTCGCAGGCGACGCCGCCGCCGACTGACCCGTTCTCATCTCAGCCGCTCATTCCCGTTCTGGAGGCCGTAGGCCACGTTTTGGTGCCTTCCAGCCTCCAGTTCACGCGACCGTTGCCGTTTTGGAGGCCTCAGACGACGTTTTGGTGCCCTACGGCCTCCAGTTCGGGGATACTGCGGTCATGGCAGACGCTCCGGAGATGCAGGAATGGTCCACGATGATTGCGGAAGAGATCGTCGATCCCGACCGCCGGATCATCGATCCTCACCATCACCTGTGGCCTGAAGGCGGAGCCCTTCCCTACGGACTCGATGCTCTGCACTACGACACCGGGAGTGGCCACAACGTGGTTGGGACGGTGTTTGTGCAGTGCGGAGCCGCCCACCGAGCTGATGGGCCCGAGCACCTGATGCCCGTCGGCGAGACCGAGTTTGTTGCTGCCGAGGCAGCGACGAGCGCCTCCCGAGATGGGGCGGCAACGATTGCTGGCATCGTGGCCCACGCTGATCTGCGCCTCGGCGACCAGCTCGACGAGGTGCTCGATGCCCACGCAGCGGCTGGCGGCGACCTGTTCAAGGGCGTTCGCGACTCCGGAGCACTCGACGCTGACCCAGCAGCGCTGACGATTCCTGGTTCCGCTGCGCCTGGGCTCTATGCCATGGACGATTTCCGGGCTGGCGTGGCCCGGCTCGGCGAACGGGGCCTCACCTTCGACTCGTGGCACTACCACCACCAGAACGCTGACTTTGCTGCACTTGCCGCTGCGGTTCCCGGTACCCCGATGGTGCTCGACCACTTCGGCACACCGTTGGGTGTTGGCCGCTTTGCCGGCAAACGCGACGAGATCTTTGCGGCGTGGAAGGACGACATCGCTGCCATCGCGGAGAACTCGAATGTGGTGGCGAAGATCGGTGGTCTCGCCATGCCGGACAACGGTTTTGGCTGGCACGATGCCGCCACTCCCGTCACCAGTGATCAGTTCGTTGAAGAACAGGGCCACTACTACCGCCACACGATCGAGTGCTTTGGTGCCGATCGGTGCATGTTTGAGAGCAACTTCCCGGTCGACCGCTTTTCACTGTCGTATGCCGTGCTCTGGAACGCATTCAAGAAGATCGCCGCCGACTATTCAGAAGCAGAGCAGACGGCGATGTTCTCCGGTACTGCGGAGCGGGTCTACAGCCTCGACCTCTAGCTGGATTCAGGCGAGGGTCAAGAACCGCATACGATCGTGGGCGTGCGGCTTAGCATTCTCGACCAGACGCCGGTGCCGGCGGGGACGTCTCCTCAGGACGCGATTGCGAACAGCATCGACCTCGCCAAACAAGCTGAGTCGTTTGGCTATGAGCGCTACTGGGTTGCCGAACACCACAACAAGACCGGTTACGCGGGGGCTGCGCCCGAGATTCTGATCGGAGCCATCGCCGCAGCGACCACGACGATTCGAGTTGGTTCAGGCGGGGTGATGCTGTCGCACTACAGCCCCTTGAAGGTCGCTGAGGTGTTCCACATGCTCAGCGCGCTCTATCCGGGGCGCATCGATCTCGGCATCGGCCGAGCGCCTGGCGGAGACGCTGAAGCCGCCGCTGCCCTCGCTCGGGGCGGGTCGAGCTTCACCAACGATCACTACGAGACGCTGGTCGACGAACTCCAGAGCTTTCTCGACGGACCGGTCGGAGCGGTGCACGCATCGCCGCTCAACACCACAAAGCCACCGGTGTGGCTGCTGGCCTCGGGGCTCGGCAGCGCCACGCTTGCCGGGCAGCTCGGGTTGCCGTTGGCGTGGGCTCACTTCATCTCTGGAGTTGACGGGCCGACCGCGGTCGACGCCTATCGGCGGGCGTTCACACCGTCAGCCCAGCTCGACCAGCCACAGGTGACCATCGCGGTGTCAGCTCTGGCCGCCGAGAACGACGCCGAAGCGAACCTCCTGGCCACCAGCATTCAGCAGTTCAAGCGCAACGGCTTCAAGGGACCGGTGCCGACGATCGATGATGCGTTGAAACAGGGCGCGCTTGTCGACGGTCCGCACGAACCTCGGGCTGGCGTGGCTCCCGCGCTGGTCGGCTCGGCTGAAACCGTTGTGTCCGAACTCGATGCGTTAGCGGCCAAGTACGACACCAATGACATCACGATCGTCGGCATCTGCCACGACCACGAGGCGCGAGTGCACTCCCACCGCCTCATTGCCGAAACGCTCACCTAACCATCGCGCCTCTATTCCGTTCTGGAGGCCTGTACCGGCAAAAACGCTCGTAGGCGCCTCCAGAACAAGACGCCTCTTCCGTTCTGGAGGCCTGTACCGGCAGAAACGCCGGTAGGAGACTCCAGTTCGGGGATTGGTGGGGAAGCTCGGGGGTTGGTGACGGAGTTCGGGTTTGGTGAAGGGTTGCGGGAGGGCGGGTTACTCGAGGGTGAAGGCGTAGACGGTGCCGGAGTCGTTGCCGACGTAGAGCCGGTCGCCGTCGACCGTGGGGCCGGACAGGCCAAAAACCTGCTCACCTTGGAAACGCCACTGATCTCTACCGTCACTGTCACCGACCGCGATGAGCTCGCGGTCGTGTGTCCCGAAGATCACCTGGTCACCAAAGACCACCGGGCTGCCCTTGATCTGTGTGTCCTCGGCGTAGCCCTCGCGCCACACCTCACCCATCGACACCCGATCGACAGCAAACAGCTCACCAACATCGTTGCCGACAACGATCAGGCCGTCGTTTGTGAGCACCGGCTTTGTGCCGACACCCCCGCCGGTCGAAAAGGTCGTGACTACAGCTGTATCGAGCACGATCCGGTTGAGGAATCCACCGCCCTCGGTGCTCGTACCAATCCACACCTCTTGCCCGGTGTCATCTTCACGGTCGAGCACTAGCGGCGTCGAGAACCAGATGCCGCCTTCGAGCGAAACGCTCAACTGCTCGTCGCCCGTGGCTGGATCGAATGCGAACAGCGTCCCGTTGGTGCTGCCCACAATGACCACCGGCACACCTTCCAGTTCCGCCATCTGCGGGTTCGAGTTGAGTTTCGTTCCCCATTCGTTTCCGGTGTCTTGGCGCCAGAGCTCCTCACCGGTGGTTCGATCGAAAGCCACGAATGCTCCGTCATCGGCACCAACGAACACCCGATCGCCATCGACCAGCGACCCGCCCGTGACTTCCGCTCCAACCGGGGCTTCCCAGATCAAGCGGCCAGACACGACATCAATGGCATACATCGATCCGTCAAAGCTGCCGATGTACACGACGCCGTCTTCGATCGCTCCTGCAGCCTGGACTGACCCGCCGGTCTCGAACTCCCAACGCTCGGTTCCGTCTGAGGTATCGATGGCGTGGATCTTGTTTGTCGTCGTCGCACCGAGAACCAACGTGTCGGAGCCAACGACTGGCTTCGACGCCAAGGCACTGCGCGTCTCGAATTGCCACACCGGCTGAGGTGCTTCGGCCAGGGCGTCGCGTGGCGACAGCACCCACCAAATGCCGACGGCGGCCACAACGACAAGGCCGAGCAAGCCAACGAGCGGACCCTTCCGCAGCTTCCTTGTGACCTCGGGTGCCCCGACCGGCGTCACCGCCCTGTCGTTGCGATGCGGCGTTGCGGTCGCCACCTCGCGGCTGGCGACGTCGATCTCGGTTGACGACATCGACTCGATGCTGTGCTCAAGGGCAACGACGGCTCCCGACACCGGGTTGACCGCATCGAACAGCTCGGCCGGAGCCCCAGAAGATTCACCAACGAGGCGGGTCGGCGCGGGGCCAATACCCGACGCACCATTGGTCGGCGCCATCGGCTCGGGCTCGAGCTCGATCCGAGGCGGCGTCTCAATGACCGTCGCATCTTGATGGGGAGCAGCGGGTTGAGCATCACCGTGTTGGGTAGAGGCACCGTTCTGCAGAAGTGACGGCGGGGTCTGCTCCGGAAGCGCCTCGGCGGGCAGCAGATCGAGCACAAAGGCCGCACCAAGAGCGATTGCGTGCTTCGGGTGCGTGTCAACAGAGACCGGCCGGGCCAAACGGGCACCCACCATCTGCGACACGAGCGGAATCCTCGACGAGCCGCCGACCAGCAGCACCGAATCGATGTCGGTGGCGGTCATGCCGGCTCGTTCGAGAGCTCGGTCGACGGCATCGAGTGTCGAGTTGATCGACGGCCTGATCGTGGCCTCGAACTCGCTCCGGTTCACCCGCACTTCGCTCGACAGCCCGGGGAAGAGCAGCGGAATCATGGTTGAGGTGTCTGACGACAGCGTTTCTTTGGCTGCGCTGCAATCGGCCCGAAGGCGGGAGGCCGCAGCCTGCACAACCGGATCGGACGTGTCGAGCTCGTCAAACGCATCTTCGTGGAGCGTTCGCACCTGGTGGAGCAGCGCGGCATCGAAGTCGAGTCCGCCGAGATGCTCAATGCCGTAGGCCGGACCCATGAAGCGGAAGCCAGTTTCGAGCTTCTCGAGGATCGCGACGTCGAAGGTGCCGCCGCCGAGGTCGTACACGACGACTCGGGTACCAACCTCGACCCGTTCTTGGCTCGACCAGTGCAAGGCCGCGGCCTCGGGCTCAGAGATCAGGGTTGCGCCGTCGAGCCCGGCGAGCTCGATGGCCTGACCCAACAGGTCGATCTTGAACGACCGCCAGTTGGCCGGGTGGGTGAGCGCAACTCTGCACGGCGGGCCGCCCTGACGCTCCGACACTCGACCGATCGTCCACTTCAGCAGCTCGGCGGTGAGCGCCTGGGGAGAGAACGGCGTGCCGCCGAGCAATAGCGGCGTCGAGTCGCCAACCCGGCGTTTGAACTGACGGGCGAGTCTGGCCGGATTCGACAGACCCTGCCGTTCGGCTGCGTCGCCAACGAGAAACGTGCCGTCTTCCTTGTGAAACAACACGGACGGGATCACGGTCGAGCGATCGCCAAGGGCGACAATCTCGGGGGCGTCATCCCGCGACACGGCCGCGGCGGTAAACGTCGTGCCTAAATCGATGCCGACGTGATACGTCATGGCGGACCCCTCCTGCTCAAGAATCGTAGTTCAAACCATCCAGATTCGAGACATGAACCGTGGGGCAAAGGTGCTTCAAAGTTGCGCCTGTTGCGATCGGGAAGCAGAGTCGGGCATGGAGATGTACCGATTCGATTGGCTCGACCAGCTCACCGAAACCGCACTCGACCCGCAACGACCCATCGTTGACCCGCATCATCATCTCTGGGACAACCGGGGTGGCACCTACCAATCTGCCGAGCTTCTTGCCGACACGACGGGAAGTCACAACGTGATCACGACGGTCTTTGTCGAGTGTCGATCGAAGTACGTCAAGGACGGACCCGAGTCGATGCAGCCGGTCGGCGAAACCCGCTACGTCGCAGCGCAAGCGGCGGAGTTGGATGCCATTGCCGGAGACGGCGGGCCGAAGATCGGGGCCATCGTGTCGTTTGCCGACATGGCGCTTGGCGACGCCGTCGAAGAGGTGCTCAATGCGCACGAAGAAGCCGGCGGTGGCAAGTTCCGGGGGATTCGCCATGCCGTCGCGAACGATCCGCACCCCGATGTGCCCGGCAACCACGTGCGAGCCACCGACGACATCATGCAGTCGCCGTCGTTCCATGCCGGTGTGGCCAAGCTCGGCGACATGGGGTTCAGCTTCGACTCATGGATGTACCACCCACAGCTGCCCCAGCTGGTCGAACTGGCTCGGGCGGCACCGCAAACATCAATCATCCTCGACCACATGGGCGGACCGCTCGGTCACGGTCCGTATGCCGACGATCGTGAGGGTGCGATGGCTCAGTGGCGGGCAAACATGGTCGAGGTTGCGACCTGTCCGAACGTGACGCTGAAGGTTGGCGGCATCGGGATGGACAACTACTACAACACCGGCTTTGGCTCGCTGCCCGCTCCCCCGTCCTCAGACGAGATCGTGAGCTACTGGGAAGATCGCGTGCACTTTTGCATCGAGACCTTCGGGCCCGACCGCTGCATGTTCGAGTCGAACTTTCCCGTCGATCGCCAAACCATGACGTATCCAACGCTGTGGAACGCGCTGCAGAAGATGGGCGCCCGCTACACCGACGCCGAACAAGACGACCTCTTCGTCAATACCGCCACCCGCACCTACCACCTCTCCCCTTAGCTCCGCGAAGCACGTAGAGGTCAGGAACGGAGCCGTCACGCGCTCAGTCCAAGCCGTTCCTGACCCCTACTACCGGCCTGCAACACGTCATGCGTTGGGGGCGAACTCTTCGACGTAGGCCAGGATGTCGTCGATGTGCCGGTGGTGGCCGGGCTGAATGATGAGCCGGTCCACTCCCAGCTCGGCATACGCCTCGAGATCGCCCGGAGCGAGCCGTTTGCGTGGCGTGATGCTGATCTCGAGCTTGCCGAGCGCAGCGGGACGGTCGACCTGATCGGCGGCCTCGGCCAACTGCGCCAGATCGGCTGCCGTCGTTTCGGGATCGCGCATGAAGCCATACCAACCGTGCGCCAGGCTCACGGCCCGCCTCGCCGCTCGCTTGCTGTGGCCGCCAACAACTGTGTGAATGTCGGCCTGCGCCGGCTTGGGGTTGGCGGTCACCTTGTCGAACGTGACGAAATCACCATCGAAGCTCGTGGCGTCTTCGGTCCACAGCTTTCGCATCGCTGCAAGGTATTCATCTGATCGTTCGCCTCGACGATCCATCGGGGTCGAGCACGCCGTCATCTCAGGCTCGAGGTAGCCAACACCGAGGCCAAAGATCAGGCGCCCGCCGGACACAACGTCGAGTGAGGCGAGGCTCTTCGCCAACACGGCCGGCTGACGCTGCGGCAGGATGATGATGCCGGTGCCGAGCTTGATCGTGTCGGTGACACCGGCCAGATAGCTCAACGCCACAGCTGTGTCGACGAACGTGGTTTCGGGGGCTGCTGGCGACGGCGGGGCTTGCGGATCGGGCAGCACGATGTGTTCGCCCGTCCATACCGATTCGTACCCCGCTGCTTCAGCTTCTCGAGCAATGCGGGCCATGTTGGCTGGTTCGCCAGCCGCGCCCATGTTGATGCCGAACAAACCGATCGCAGGTGCATTCATGGGCCGACATTAGGCCCCACCCAGCAGGGGCCGAAACTCAGAGCGATCGAGCTAGGCGCTGGGGTCGACGACGACTCGACCGCGAGTCTTGCCGGCCATGATCGCCTCACCCTGTTCCGGCAGTGACGACATCGGCACGATCTCCGACATTGTCGCCAACAGATCACTCGGCAGATCGGTGGCCAAGCGAGCCCAGGCGGCGTCGCGGTCAGCAGTCGGCGCCATCACCGAATCGATGCCCTGCAGCCTGACCCCTCGCAGGATGAACGGCATCACCGTGCTCGGAAGGTCAACACCGCCGGCCAAACCGCAGGCGGTCACGACGCCGCTGTGCTTGGTCTGGGCCAAAATCTTGGCGAGCATGGTCGAGCCGACGGCGTCGACCGCGCCGGCCCAGGTCTCGCCTTCGAGGGGCTTCGGGTCTTCCGACATCTCTTCTCGCGACAGAAACGCCGTCGCACCGAGCGACTGGAGATAGTCATGCTCCTCAGGCCGACCGGTCACCGCAGTCACGTCGTAACCCAGCTTCGCCAGCAGGGCGATCGCCACGCTGCCGACTCCTCCGGCTGCACCCGTGACAACTACCGGGCCATCGTCGGGCTGCACGCCACCCGCTTCGAGTCCAAGCACGCACAGCATCGAGGTGAGCCCGGCGGTACCGATCCCCATGGCCTGCTCGCTCGTCATGGTGTCTGGCCGCTTCACCAGCCAATCGGCCTTGACCCGTTGCCGCTCGCTGTAGCCACCCCAGTACCGTTCCCCGACTGCCCAGCCAGTGAGAATCACACCGTCGCCGGTCGCGAAACGATCCGACTCGCTCGACACGACCGTGCCGGCGAAGTCGATACCGGGCACCATCGGGAACGAGCGAATGATCCGCCCCTTGCCGGTCAACGCCATGCCGTCCTTGTAATTGAGCGACGAATAGTCGATGTCGACGACAACCGACTCGTCGCCTTCATAGACGGGCAGGTCAGCGTCGGTCAGCTGCTCGATCGAGGCGGCGGCTGTCTTTGGATTGCCTTCTTCTGCTTCACGGACCACGAGGGCGTTGAAGGTGTTCACAGTGACTCCTGAGGGTTGGTCGACGCCGGCTGGTGCTCGACAGCACCGCTATCGTCCCGTTTTGGCATCCGTCCCGCAAAACTTGTCTGATCTTCAGCAGAGCAGCAGCACAGGAGCCCGGCATGCAGCGTGACACGACCACGAGAATCGCAGGCCCGGATGATGCTGCCGACGTGGCCCGGCTCCTTCACGACTTCAACACTGAATTCGATGTCGATTCACCCGGCGTCGAGTTCTTGGCTGCCCGGCTTGCCACGCTGCTCGCCACCGACCACACCGTCGTCATTCTTGCCGACCACGACACTCAGCCCCTCGCCGGCATCGCGCTGGTGACGTTGCGTACGAACGTCTGGTATTCCGGCCTTGTCGCTTTGCTCGACGAGTTGTACGTCGTTCCCGAGCTGAGAAGCCAGGGCATCGGCGCTGCGCTGATCGCTCGGCTCGCTGAGATGGCAACCGAACGAGGCGTCGAACTGATCGAGATCAATGTCGACGAAGGCGACGTTGACGCTCGCCGATTCTATGAACGGCACGGATACTCAGCGGCAGAGCCAGACACCGGCGAACGCGCGCTCTATTACTGGCGCGAAACCTAATTACTGGCGCGAAACGTAAGCGCCTTGACTGGCGCGAGACGTGAGCGCTGCAACCGACTGAGGGGTTGCAACCGATAGCGTCGCCCCGGTGACGCGGACCGTTGTACCCCAACCACCGTCCGCAGCAGAGAGAGCGGGATCTCGCGATCGGTGGCCGTTCGAGCCTGCGAAGGTGCCCTTCTACTACGGCTGGGTCGTCGTCGCCGTTGGCAGCCTCGGCGTGCTTGCGTCGATCCCTGGCCAGACCGCTGGCGTCAGCGTCTTCACCGATCACCTGACCGAAGCCACGGGCTTGTCACGGCTGCAACTCTCGATTGCGTATTTGATCGGGACGGGAAGCAGCGGTTTTCTGCTGCCCAAGGCCGGCCGGGCTATCGACCGGTTCGGTTCACGCGAGGTGGCCGGCGCGGCAGTGGTCGGCCTTGGGCTCACCCTGGTCGGACTGAGCTTCGTCGGCCCGATGGGCACGATTGTCGGCATGGCCGTGATGAGCATCGGCTTTGGCTGCATCCGGTTCACCGGTCAGGGACTGCTCACGCTGACGTCGCGCACGATGATCTCGCAGTGGTTCGAACGGCGCCGAGGCATGGTGTCGTCGATTTCCAACTCGATCATGAGCTTCGCGTTCTCGCTCACGCCGGCGCTGCTGTTCGCCCTGATCGAGATCGACGGGTTCCGCTCCGCTTGGCGCATCTTGGCCGTCGTCATCGTTGTCGTCATGGGCGGGGTCATTGCGGTCTTCTTCCGAAATAGCCCGGAGACGTCTGGGTTGGTCATCGATGGGGGCGTCACACCCGTCACTGACTCGCCGGGCACACCGGCCATCATCGGCACCCACAACGACAAGACCCGAGGGCAAGCCATTCGGGACTTGCGCTTCTGGGCCGCCACCATCCCGGTGGTCGCGATGTCGTCGACCTCGACCGCGCTGACGTTTCACATCATCGACTACGGCAAAGAGCTCGGGATCGACGAGGACCGAATGGTCCGCATCTTCGTCCCTATCGCTTTCGTGTCGGTGCCGGTCACCCTCCTCGGGGGCTGGTTTGTCGACCGCACCTCTCCCCTGTTCATTGCGCTCTTCATGTCTGCGGCCCAGATCGTGATGTTCTTGACGGTGGCCATGCTCGACAACCCGACGTTGGCGGTTGTGGCCATCATCAGTTGGGGCGCGGCCGCCGGCTGCTTCACTCCACTTACCTCAGCGGCCATGCCACGGTTCTTCGGGCGACGTCATCTCGGTGCGATCGCGGGGCTACAGATGAGCGCCATGGTCATCGGCAGCGCGGTGGGCCCGGCGTTGTTTGCGCTCACACAGAGCATCACCGGCAGCTACCGGCCCGCCCTCTGGATCTCCCTCTTGGTACCGATTGCCGGTCTTGTCGTTGGGGCTGCGGCTCGACGGGTCGAACTCAACGAGTCGCTGTTGGCTTCACCTGGCTGAGTGCCGCGAGCAACAACACCGCGCCCACGATGAGCGACAACTGAAACGGGTCGACTGCCCACTCCGATGCCGATCCACCTCCTGCGCTGGCCTGAATGAGATAGCCGGCGACAAGAAACCCTCCCTGGAGCGCCGTTGATGCGACGACGTCGAGCATCGTGAGGATCGACACCGAAGACGACTCGGTGGCGTGAGCGTGTGCCATCTCGAGTAGCGACATGCGCACCACCGAGCCAGCACCGGAAGCGACGACCAGGAGTCCGAGGATGGCGACACCTCGACCCCACCCGTCAGAGTCAGAGCCGAGAAACACGAGAGCCACCGCACTCGCCAGCATCGCAACCGCAGCAACCTTCGCCCGCATGAGCAGGCGCCCCTCGGTTGGCCGCCATGCCGCTGAGGCGCCAAGCGCGCCCGCCACCAACGCGGCACCGACGAGTCCGAGATTGGCCGATGGCCAGTACACATCAGCGGCGTAGGTCACGAAGAACGGCCACGCCGCAACCACGCTCGCACCGATGGCGACCAAGACCCAGACGAGGTCGGCGTTCCACACCGCCGGTTGATCGGCAGTCAGCGTTTCGAGATTCTCGGTTGTCTCAGTCGGCGGATCGGGCTTGCGGAGCTGTGAGATGAGCGGCAACAACACGATGCCGAGCACGGCGAGCCCGATCAAGATCGCGATCCGTCCGTCTCTTCCGACTGAGCCGACCAGCGCAACAAGGCCGATCCCGACAACGCCGGCGGCTGCTCGACCCTGACCATTGAGCCACTGGCGCGACGTGGCATCGACTGTTGTGGAAAGCAGGGGCTGCAGCGACGTTGCGTAGAGGACTGACACTGCGAGTTCGGCCAACACCGCAATGACGATGACCGCTACCACGACAGCCGTGAGGCTGAGGTTCGAGCCGATCATCAGCAGCGCCATCGCCAAGCACATGACGGCCATCGACACCGAGAAGGTCCGCAGGTTGCGATGGGCCGCTCCGAGGGGAATGCGGGCAGCCAAGACCTGGAACGGGATCGAGATCGCTCCGAGCCCCACGGCGAGACCGATCTGCTCAGAACTCAGCCCAAGGTTCTCATGGGCGATGATCTGAAAGACCGCCGCGCCGTTGACCCCGAGGGCCGAGCCGAGCAGAGGAATGAAAACAGAGAAGGCCAGGTAGGCGCGTCGCTCGCTGGCCGAGAGTGGTGCGACCACGGCGTGATGTTCCTGCGTGACGTAGTTGCGTGACGTCTTGGTGCCTGACCCCGGAGACTCAGACTCGGGCGTTGGGGAAGAGGCGGAGGAAGTTTTCGCTGCAGAAGCGGGTGATGGTTTCTTCGGACCGGCCGGCGAGAGCCCGGTCGAACTTGCCAATTGGATCTCGGCCGCCTTCAACGTGCGGGTAATCGCTCGAGAACAAGTAGAGCTCATCGTTCGATTGGTCGATGAAGCGTCCGACGTCTTCGTGTGGGAATGGCGTGAACGCCATCTGCTCGGTGAGCTGCTGGCTCGGCGGCCGTTCAAACCGCACTGACTCATCAGCACGCCCATAGATCTTCGTGAGTTCGTCGAGACGATGGAGCATTTCGGGCACCCAGCCGGCACCGAGCTCGACCGACGCGCCACGCAAGCCCGGATTGCGCTCGAACACACCGTCGAGCAACAGCATGGTCACGAACGTCTCGGGAGCCTGGTGCATGACCATGGCGTCCTTGGTGCGCACGTTCTCGCCCCCGCCCATCCAGTCCTTCACCGCGGCTCGGCCGTTGTTCGACCAAGCCTTCAGGGCTTGGAGTGGTGAACCGCCGACGTGCAACAAGAATGGTGTTCCCGAGCTGGCGAGCAGCGCCCAGAACGGCTCGAGATCGACGTGACCGGGCGAAATGTCGATCGGCGCCCGGTGAGGAACCCACGCCGCCTCGAGTCCGTTGTCGAGAGCGAACTCGAGCTCGGCCAACGCTCGAGCCGGGTCGTCGAGCGGGACAACGGCCACGCCCATGAGGCGATCGTCGTCAGAACAGAACTCGGCCATGTGCCGGTTGTGGGCCCGGGCGGCCCCGTAACGAAGCTCGGGGTCGGTCTTCGAGCTGGGGTGAAAGGGCAGCACGACGCTGTGGGTCGCGAACACCAACTGCTTCTTGAACCCGAGCATGTCCATCGCCACGGAACGGTCGGCCGAGTTGAACGCACCGAGCGCCTGGATCTCTTTTGACTTCTCGATCAGTCGATCGCCGAGGTCGATTTGGGTCTGGACGTGCTGGTCAGAATGACGTCCGCCCTGGTCCATGATCGTTGCGACTTCCTCGTCGGTGACGAGCGACGCGCTGTAGCTCACAAGCGGAATCTGATCGCGCAACTTCGGGTCGGCGTACGACGTGAGGAAGTCGGGCAGCTCCATGATGTGGCTGTCTGCGTCGTAGTAGGGCCGGGTGTCTGGTGCGTAGGTCATGCTGAGCCTCCGCCCGCATCGTAGATCGCCACACCGAGCCGAACCCCTTCGACCTCCCCTCCCCCTGCCCCGTTCTGGAGTGCCCCACCGGCGAAACAGCCGGTAGGGGCCTCCAGTTCGGGCACACAGGAAGATGTTTGAGGAATTGGGAACCGGAGCGTGCATGTGCGCGTCTCACTACACATGACGATCAATCGCCCGCACCCCCGCCCCGCATCGCTCTCGAAGAAAGCGGCAAGCGCCGCCGCATTCTTGGCCACACTCGGTGTGACAACGCTCGATGCCGTTCCCGCCGGGGCACTGTCGTTGGCGCCGACAACCTCGAATGACACTCTCGAACTGCCCGCAGAGTTCAACACGTACCTCGAGAGTGACTACACCTACTACGACGCCGAAGCGCTGGCTGAAATCTGGGGACTCGACGAGGTCTACGACGCCAAGATCAAGCTCGGCACATTGCTCCAAGCGGGAGCCGACATCCCGATCGAACCGGGAAGCACCCAGCCCGTGCCGCAGCCCGTCGATGCGACCGCTCTTGCCCTCGATGCGTTCTGGGCCAGCGACTACGCCTACCAGGACGCCCTCGAACTAGCGGAGTACTGGGGCCTGGAGAATCCGTATGACGCAAAGATCAAGATGGGCACTCTCTTGAAGGCTGGCTATGAACTCCCCATCGAGCCCGGCGAAATGGTGGGCCCGTTCACCTTCTACAACGAGATCGGGTACACGTGGGGTGACGCTGAGGATCTTGCCGCCTACTGGGGCATCGAGTCGACCAACGACGCGAAGTACAAGGCCGCAGCACTCCTCGAACAGGGCCACCAACTTCCGCTCTTCTCGCGCCAGGTTGCCCTGGTCAATTGGGAACACTACGGATACGGATGGGGCGACGCCGTTGAGCTGTCGGAGTATTGGGGTCTCGATCACCCCAACGATGCCATGTTCAAGGCCGGTCGCTTGCTGAAGGCTGGCACTGTGCTTCCGAATCCGCCGCAGGCCGCGTCGTGGCAGCGGTTCGTCGACGAGGGTTACACCTGGGCCGACTCGATGACGCTGGCCAACTACTGGGGGCTCGAAGACGAGAACGATGCCAAGATCAAGGCTGGTCGTCTACTCAAGGCCGGGGTCGAGCTTCCCTCGGTTGTCGACGCCTGATGGCGGGCATCGATCGCATCGGTATCGAGGTCGAGCTGATTGCGCCTGTCGGTGGGAGCCGGCGCAATCTCGCAGACCATCTTGCGGCCGCGTGTGGGGGAACCGTGACGCAGAACTGGCACCTCGATTCCGAGCCATCAGCCAACAAGAGCGTTGGCGTGTTCCATCACATGACGCCAGCGTTCGATGTTGTCGATGGTGCTGGTCGGCCCGTCGCTCGACTGGTCGACGACATCACGATTCGCCGCGACCTCGACTTTGATGCTGCGCCGCACCCCGGCTGGTCTCGTGTCGTGTCTGACGATCCGCGGTTTCTGCGAATGCTCAGTGGGTTCCTCGCTCCGTGCGGCCCAGACCTCGCCGCCGTCGACGACATCGTTGCTGGCCTCGGCCTGGTCGCCGAGCACAAGGAGTCGGCGATCCGTTTGGTCGACGATTCGGGAGCCAGCGTGGCGCTCCTGGCCCACATGCCTGGTGAACGCCAGCGAGTGACCGAACTCATTTCGCCGGTGATCACCGGTGATCGTCAACCCTGGATCGATCTGGTGATGGGGGCTGTCGCCGAGCTCGGGTTTGTCGTTCCGCATGAGGGCGCCACACACCTTCACTACGACGCTGCACCGTTTCGGTCCGCCCAGCCGTTTCGACGCCTCGTGACAACCTTCGGCGAACACGCAGCTGGCATGCGGGAGCTCTTCGGGACCAATCCGAACTGCGTCCGTATCGGCCGACTTCCCGAAGCGATCGACCAGATCGTCAACGCGACGGACTTCGATGAGATGCCGTGGTCAGAGATAGCGGACAGGATCGCACCGGTCGAGGGTCTGGCGAAGTACCTCGACGTCAACATCATCAACCTCATTCGGAGCGAACCGCCGATCGACACCGTGGAGATTCGGACCTTGCCGTCGACCGCCTCGGCATCAGACCTCGCCGCCATGGTCAATCAAGTCGACGCCGTCATGGCCGGTCTTCTGAAACCCGCCGCCCACGCCTGCGCATGACGTCCTGATCGTTGGGGTTGGATCCCCAACATGACGGTGATGTCAGGGTCCCCCAGCGGGCCGGCCATATGGTCGAACATGACGGTGCGGGTCGGAGTTCCGCGGGGCACGTCTTGGAGTTCGTCATGGCCCGCAGAGCCAAACAACGCAGTGCCACTCAACGCAGCGCCAATCAACGCAGCGCCAATCAACGCAGTGCCACTCAACGCCGAGCACAACATCAACGTCTGGTGCGAAACGCTCTCATCATTGCGCTGACCCTGCTGATGTCGGCTTGGGCCCTTCCGGCAACTGCCATTCCGTCGACCGGGCAGGAGCCAGCCGACCCCCGCGACGGTCAGATTGCTGGCACCGATGGACGACTACTCACCGTCTCGGTCGAGATCGAGCCCGGACTCTCACTGGTCGGGGATCCCGCAGCAGCCGTTGTCTTTGACATTTTGAGCGACCGACGAAGCTGGATCGGCGCGGGCGACGTCCGTTTCCAGATCATCGACTCGACCGACGCCGACATTCGAGTTCGCATTGCTTCGCCTTCCACTGTCGACCAGCGCTGCTTGCCGCTGCGAACCGTTGGCCGACTGTCGTGCCGCAACGGCCGCAGCCTCAACATCAACGCCGATCGCTGGAACGGGGCCACCGAGTTCTGGACCGCTGGGCTTGAGGTGTATCGCGCCTATCTCATCAACCATGAGGTCGGCCACTACCTCGGGTATGGCCACGTCAACTGCACCGGTGTCGGCCAACGGGCACCGGTGATGCAGCAGCAAACCAAGTCGCTGCAAGGGTGCGTCGAAAACGGGTGGCCCTACCCCGACAACCCACCGGGACCGCTTCCCTACGCAGACTTCGTCGATGGCGAAGGACCGCACGCCACGATCGATATTGCAGCCTTCGTCAGGCGCATTGTGGAAGCGTTGCGCAAGCACGGCTGACGCAACGCAGCCACAGCGGTGTGGGAGCCTACGGTGAGGCTACGACACCGGAGTGTCGGAGTTTCTGAGCATTCTCGTTCGCCCGACAGAAGAGGCACCAATGAACCGACTCGAGCGTCTGTACGCAGTGAGCGAGGAGTTGCGCCGTCGAGCACCGACGATGGTCAGCGCGGCCGAGTTGGCGGAGCGGTTTGGTGTGACCCGCCGCACGATGGAGCGCGACCTTGCTGCGCTGCGCGACGCTGGTCTCCCCCTCTATGCGTCCGAAGGGCGAGGCGGCGGCTACAGCGTGCTCGATCAGCCGGGGCGGGCCATCCTCAACCTGTCGGTCAAAGAGGTCACGGCGCTACTCATCGCAGCCTCGACGGCACATCAGTCGCCATACTCAGATGCCGCCGAAGCAGCGACCCGGCGCCTGCTCAACGCCCTGCCCGATCCCACTCGAGTCTCCGCCGAATGGCTGATTGGACGGGTTCGCACGAACGACGGCGACCGGCCAACGGCCGCTCAGCGAACCAAGCGAACCATCGAAGAAGCAGTGCGACAGCAGCGAGTCGTGAACCTCACCTACGTCGATGGTCAGGGCGAGCAGACACAACGAGCCGTTGAGGCCGTTGGCTTCTTCCGAGGCGAGCAGGGCTGGTATCTCATCGGCTGGTGTCGGCTCAGGCAGGGTGGACGCTTGTTTCGACTTGATCGAATCGAGCGAGCGAGTCTGACCAAGGAAGCCTTTGCAGAGCGTGACATCGACGACACGCTGGGAGAGGTGCCCGGCCGAGTAAAGACGCTTTGACCGAGGTCTGACAACCACCTTCGAACACGCTTCGAGACGCTGCGTCGCCGTGCGTGGAAATCTCTGCACAAAACCCGCACAAGCCTCCGGCCAACCCCGAACCTCGCCGGGGTTATCAATACAACATGACCTGGATCATCCCGACGATTCTCACCTTCGCCACCTCGGCAGCAGTCGCAACGGCAGCTGGCAACTTCATCGCCCTGAATGGCACAGACGCCGAATAGCGATCGACAACCGACAGTGGCACCATGCCCCTGAGGGCCTCCGACCACACTGAGTCGACCACACTGAGTCCCCAGCACACTGAGTCCCCAGCACATGGAGACCCCAGCACATGGAGACACCGTGACCTCACGACCGTTCAAGATTCTCGGACTGCAGCAGATCGCCATCGGCGGCCTCGACCTGGGGGCGCTTCGCACCCTGTGGGTTGACACCCTCGGCGTCGAGAAGGTCGGCGACTTCACCAGCGAGTCAGAGAACGTCTCCGAAGACATCCTCCGGCTCGGCGAAGGGCCTCATGCCGTCGAGATCGACCTGATGCAACCGCTCGACCCCGACGCCAGGCCCAAGGTGCACGACCCCAAGCTCAACCACATCGGACTGTGGGTCGACGACTTGCCAACCGCCGTCGCCTGGCTCGACGAACAAGGCATGCGGTTCACGCCTGGTGGCATTCGTCCCGGCGCAGCTGGCCACGACATTGTCTTTGTTCACCCCAAGGGCAACGACGAGTTCCCGCTCTCCGGTGAGGGCGTGCTCATCGAACTCGTACAGGCACCGGCCGACGTGATCGAAGCACTCGGCTAAAGAAGCACTGGGCTAGTCAGAACCGAGCGAGTGCCAGTTGACACATACGTAGTGTCGGCCCGCTGACGGAGCGTTGGCTGACCTACCCGGACAATGAGAACCACACCACGTATCGCCCCTTGGAGGTTCTCACATGTCTGTCACCACCCGCTCTCTCACCACCCGCCGATTCGGCACCCTTGCTCTCGGAACACTGCTCGCACTCGGGTTGTCGAGCTGCGGCAAGCTCGCAGAAGTTGCGTTTGAAGAAGGCTTAGAGGAAGCCATCGAACGAGACTCTGGTGAGGAAGTCGAGATCGACCTCAGCAGCGACGGGTTCACGTTCTCCGACGACGAGGAAGAGTTCACACTCGACCTCAGCGGCGACGAAGACGGAGCCTTCCTCTCGGGAACTGATGCAGACGGTGACGAGTTCGCGCTTTCCGCCGGCAACAACTTCCCCGACGAGTGGCCATCGAGCATTCCTGCTCCCTCAGGCACGGTCGTTGGTTCAACGGTGTGGAGCGAAAACGGGCTCTCGAACATCTCTCTGGTCATGCAGGCGCCCAACGCCGTCGCCGTCCACGATGCCTATCTCGCTCAGTTGACCGGTGCGGGCTTCACCGTCGGAAGCGAGACGACGCAGACCGTTGGCGGCATCGAAAGCAAGGTCACCGAGATCACATCTGCCAACTGGAGAGGCACCGTTGCCGCCAGCGACCAAGGCGACGGCCAGCTCATGGTCAACCTGCAGCAGATCCAGCCA
>CALJSB010000092.1 GCA_937976305.1 uncultured Acidimicrobiales bacterium | reverse complement strand
AGGTGGTCTTACCTGCACCGGGGGTCGCGACAGCCAAGAAGTCGGATGACTTCGACTCTTCGTAGGCATCAAGCGCACGCCGCTGCCAAGGCCGCAGGCGAAGCGTTTTGCCGTTTTGAGCGGAATTGCCGGACATGGGGGGCAGACATTGTGCCCAACGATTCCGGCACTGCCGCCCTCAACCGACCAACACCTGCCAAACTCCCCGAGGTGAATCTGGTTCACGCCCGAGGGGTCACGAAACGCTATGGCGGCGTCGAGGTGCTGACCGACGCGACGTTCGACGTCGAGCCAGGAATCACCGGCCTTCTCGGGGCCAACGGAGCTGGGAAAACCACCATGCTCGGCATGATCATCGGCCTCCATCACCGCAACGACGGCGTGCTCCAAGTGTTCGATCACGACCCGTGGACTGCCGGCCCCGAGGTACGGACCCGCTTGGGCTACGCACCCGAGCATCACACGCTTCCCGCTGATGTCAGGGCTTTTGACTTTGTCGAACACATCGCCGAACTGCACGGATTGCCATCGGTCGAAGCGACGACTCGGGCCAGTGACGCGTTGTGGCTGGTGGGGCTTGGCGAAGAGCGATTTCGGCCCATGGGCACGATGAGTACCGGACAACGTCAGCGGGTGAAGCTGGCCCAGGCGATCGCCCATGATCCAAAGCTCATCATTCTCGATGAGCCGACCGACGGCCTCGACCCGGTGCAGCGCGACGCCATGCTCGACTTGATCCGTACCGTCTCGGACTCCTTTGGCATCAGCGTGATCCTGTCGTCGCACCTGCTCGAAGAGGTCGAACAGATCTGTGAAAGCGTCGTGATCATCGGTGAGGGTCAGACCCTGGCGTCTGGGCGACTCGACGATTTGGTGAGTACCGACTCGATCGGTGTCACCATCGAGATCGACGGCACCGACGCCGAAGCTGCGCAGCTGGCGCAGCACTTGCATCAGCAGGGTTTCACCACACAACACGTCGGCCGTCGCCTCAATGTCGAAGGGGTCGACGATCGAGTGTTCGACGTTGCCCGTGACGCATGCGTTGCCCTCAACATCGGCATCGTTCGGCTCCATCGTCGCCGCCTCAGCCTCGAGGATGTCTTCTTGGATCGTCTCGGATGACCGAGCAGCCGACGCCACCTGGCCCCCCAACAAGGCCCGCCGCCCCGCAGCCAACCACGCCCCAACCTGCGGCACCGCAACCGACTGTGCCTCGGCCCGCTGCCCCGCAGCCCACCACATCACCACCGACCGGTCCTGCTGCAGCCGTCGCTGCTGAGCCACCGGCCCCTTCCCCGGGCAATGAGGGCGCAGCGCAGATCTACGACCAGGGATACCGAAGTTACGACGGGCCCCGCACCGGGCTTGCTGGCGCCATGAAGACCTTGGTGTGGTTCAGCATCAAAACGGCGCTCGGCATGGGACGCTCAGCCCGTTACAAGATCGTGCCCGTTCTCATGATCGTGGCTGCGTTCGTACCGGCGATCGTCTTTGTCGGCATTGCTGCGCTCCTTGGCGACATCGGTGAGGATTTCCTGCCGACCTATCCCGAGTACTACGGCTTTATCGTCGCCGCCATCTACCTGTTTGCCGGGTTTGTCGCCCCCGAACTGCTCTCACCCGACCGGCGCACGGGGCTCCTCGGCGTCTACCTGGCGTCACCTCTCAATCGTGCGTGGTACCTCATCGGCAAGGCGATCGCCGTGGTTGCCATCATCCTCATCGTCACGCTGGGGCCAACCCTCCTCTTGCTCATTGCCTACAGCCTCGAAGATGTCGGGCCAGACGGCTTCATCGACTGGCTGTCGACGTTCGGCCAGATCATCTTGTCCGGCGTCGTGCTCGGCCTTCTCTATGCCGCGGTGGCGCTCGCCGTGTCGGCCTCCACCGATCGTTCGATGATCGCCACGGCCACCATTCTCGCCATGTTCCCGGCTTCGGCCATCGTCACCGACATCCTTGTCAACGAGGCGGATCAAACCCCGCACCTGCGGCTGCTCAACATTCCGAACATGCCTCGCGATCTCGTGTTCAGAATTCACGACGAACGCGGTCTTTGGCCACCGTTCGACAATCCAAGCTGGACCCTGTGGGCAGCCTGGCTTCTTTGGGTCGGCGGATCGCTGGCGTTTGTCTGGCTCAAGTACCGCCGATTGTTGGTGCGTCGATGAGTCTGCCTCCCCCACCAGCACCAGCAGCGTGGCCACCACCCGACGCGACCATCGTTGCCTACGACGTCTCTCGCTCGTTTGGGAGCCTTGTTGCCGTGAGCAGCGTCTCGGTCGCCGTCCAACCGGGCGTGAGTGCGTTGCTGGGCCCGAACGGTGCCGGCAAGTCGACTCTGCTGCGGATGCTGTCCGGGCAGATCAAACCGAGCAGCGGAAGCGTCTGGGTTGCCGGAGGCGATCCCCGAACCGACGCTGAAGCACGGGATCGGATCGGCCTTGTACCGCAGCAAGACGGCGTCTTCGAGCGAGAGAAAGCACTCGATGTCGTGCGGCTCGCCGCCATTCTGAGCCAACTCGACAACGTCGAAGAGCGGGCCCGCTGGGCCCTCGGCTTGGTCGAACTCGACCCCGATCTCGACCGACCAGTCGGCGCATTCTCAAAGGGCATGCGCCAGCGGGTCAAGATCGCGCAAGCCCTTGTGCACGACCCCGTTGTACTGATGATGGACGAGCCGTTGAACGGCCTCGATCCGCGACAACGCAAACAAATGATCTCGCTCTTTCACGAGCTCGGCAATCGCGGGAAGTCCGTCCTCGTCTCGAGCCACGTGCTCGAAGAAGTCGAGCGCCTCGGTTCGCACGTGATCGTCATCGCCAAGGGCCGCCTCGCGGCGCAGGGCGACTTCCGAGCCATCCGCAGCTTGATGGACAATCAGCCGCTTCGCTTTCGGGTCGTGTGCACCAACGCTCGTCGGGTGGCCGCTTCGCTCGTCGAGCGCAGCGCGGTGATTGGCTGCTCCGTGGCGTCGGACACCGAGATCGAGATCACGACCGACGATGCCAAGGTGTTCCGACGAGCCATTGCCGCGGTGTGTCGCAATGTCGGCGCACGGCTCGAAGAGGTTGCGCCGCTTGACGAAGATCTCGAGAGCGTCTTCCGTTATCTGGTCGGGGCTGGCGGATGACCCCGTTCTTCACCCTCTACCGATTGTTCCTACGCAACCAGCTCACGACCGGCCGATTGGTCCTCATCGGGGCGCTTTCGGCGATCGCCATTATTCTCGGCTTCGCCACCGGCGCCAGCGACCCATTCGATCCAGTCGAAACGGCCACCGGTGTCGTCTGGTTCTTCGGCATCGGCCTCATGGTGCCGATCATCAGCCTGGTGCTGTCGTCGTCGGCGTTTGGCGACCTGCAGGCAGATGAAACCCTGGTCTATCTCTGGCACCGCAAGACTCCGCGCTGGCAACTCGCGGCCGCAGCCTGGTTGGCCCCGGCGACGATTGCCGTACCGGCAACCGCACTCGGCCTCGTCATTTGTGCGCTCCTCATCACCGGGTTTAGCGCCAAGGTGTTCTTCGGAACGCTGCTCGCCGTTGTTGTTGCCGCCATCGTGTATTCGGCTGCGTTCACGCTTCTCGGGTTGCTGTTTCGGCGAGCGCTGATCATCGGCCTGATGTACCTGTTCATCTGGGAGCAGTTCATGGCCCGCGCCGGTGGCGGTGCCGCCACGCTTTCGATCAACACCTACCCCTCGTCTGTCTTGGCGCAGATCACGGACGTCGAGTTGTTCTTGGCCGATCGATCGATCGCCGTCGGCCTGATCGTGCCCATCGTGCTGTCGATCCTGGCCTTGGTTGCCACCTCACGTCGGCTCAATCGAATGGACGTGGCCTAGCCGGATTGCGGCGGCACACTCCTCAAGTGCCCATCAACCTTCGGGCCAAGGTCCGAAGCCCGTACGACCGTGAAATCGCCCGCCTCGCCATTCCGGCGCTCGGCAGCCTGATCGCGGAACCGCTCTACGTTCTGATTGACACGGCCATCGTTGGCAACATCGGCACAAACGAACTCGCCGGCCTCGCCCTTGCGTCGACGGTGTTGCTGACCCTGCACGCCGCCGCCATCTTCCTCGCCTACGGCACCACCGGCCCCGTTGCCCGCCTGATTGCAGGTGGCCAGGAAGTCGAAGCGGGTAATCGATCGATCCAAGGCCTGTGGCTCGGGCTTGCCGTTGGCCTCGCCGGAGCCGCTTTGCTGGCCGTCACCGGTTCACCCATCTTGGAGTTCATCGGCGGCGAAGGCGAGGTGTTGGCCGCTGCCCGCACCTACCTGTTGGTGAGCCTTCCGGGGTTGCCCTTCCTGCTGATCGCGCTCGCGGCCAATGGCTCGTTCCATGGCCGCCAAGATGCCAAGACGCCCCTGGTCCTCGCCGTGATCGGAGCCCTCGGCAACCTCGTCATCGAACTGATCTTGATCAACGGACTCGGCTACGGCATTGGGGCCTCGGCCCTCTCGACGGTGATCGCACAGACCGTCGTTGGCGTGATCTCGATCGTGCTGGTCGTTCGCTGGGCTCGCGCCATTGGCTCGTCGACCGCTCCCGATCGGCGGGGCATGCTGTCGATCCTGGCAACGAGCAAGGCCCTGTTCGTCCGCACGATGAGCCTGCGCGGGTCGTTCACGCTTTCGACTGCGATTGCGGCTCGGCTCGGTGTTGCCGATGTTGCCGCTCATCAGATTGCGCTCGGTATCTGGTCGACCCTTGCCTTGGCGCTCGATGCGGTTGCCATCGCTGGCCAGGCCCTGACCGGCAAGTGGCTCGGAGTGGGCGACAAGGTCAAAGCTCGAGCAGCCACGAAGCGAATGATCGAGGTTGATGTGTTCGTCGGTGTGGTCGTTGGCGCCGGCATCTTGCTTGCTCGGCAGCCCCTGAGCGAGCTGTTCAGCAACGACCCAGCTGTCGTGTCGATCACGGCGTTCTTGCTCGTACACCTCGCCCTTCAACAACCGCTCAACGGCGTGGTCTTCGCCCTTGATGGCATCCTGATCGGGGCCAGCGATCTGAACTACCTGGCCGTCAGTATGGTGGGCGCCGGCGTGCTGTTTGCTGTGATGGCAGGGGTGATCGTGGCCACCGGAGCGGGTATCGGCTGGCTATGGGGAGCCATCGCCGTGTTCATGGCTTCTCGGGCCGTCCCGCTCGTGCTGCGGTGGCGTCAAGATGCATGGCTGGTCGAGGGCACCCGCTGACCCCACCAACCAACCGGTTCTGGAGTGCCCCACCGGCGTTTCCGCCGGTGTCAGCCTCCAGAACGAAGCGGGATGAGCGGAACCATCCGGTTCTGGAGTGCCCTGCCGGCGTTTCCGCCGGTAGGAGCCTCCAGAACGGGAAGGGACGTCTGATGAGGGGACTAGGCGGAGGACTTTTGGGCCAGGAGCTGGGCGATGACCTTGCCGTCGGCTTGTCCCTTTGTCGCCTTCATGATCTGGCCGGTGAAGAAACCCTGGAGCTTTGCTTCACCTTCACAGAACCGACCCCACTCATCGGGATTGTCGGCGATGATCTGATCGAGCATGCCCTCGAGCTCGGAGGTGTCCATCGCCTCGAAGCCGAGCTCGGCGGCGATATCGGCTGGCGCTCGACCGGTCTCAACCATGTCGGCCAGAACGGTCTTTGCCTGGGTGGCGGTAAGGCCTCCCCCAGTCTCGAGCTTCACCAGCTCGGCGAAGTTGCCGGCGTTGAGCTCGTCGGCACCGTCGACGGCGAGATTGTTGGCAACGTGGGTGAGGGTTCGCTCCGGTTCGGCTCCCGCTTCGATTGCGGCGAGCGCCAGCCCGTCAAGGTCACGCTCGACGGCAAGTGCTGCGTTCTCCGCCGAGCCACCAGCGTCGACCAACGCCTGCCGTCGTTCCCGGGGCAGAACGGGCAACGATGCCCGAATCTCATCGATCCACTCTTGTGAAGGATCGACTGGCACCAAGTCGGGATCCGGGAAGTAGCGGTAGTCCTCGGCCTGTTCCTTCGAACGGCCAGCACGAGTTCGCCCACCTTCTTCGTCCCAGTGACGGGTTTCCTGTACTGGCTTGTCGCCAGCGAGATAGAGATCGACATGGCGCTGAGCTTCGTACTGAATCGCTCGCCCGAGCGATCGCAACGAGTTCACGTTCTTGATCTCACAACGTGTCCGAAGCTCGTCTGAACCTGATGGCCGCACCGACACGTTGGCGTCGACCCGCAACGAACCCTCTTCGAACTTTCCGTCGCTGGCGCCGACCGCAATCATGATGCGCTGCAGCTCAGCGACGTACTCCTTCGCCTCTTCAGGCCCTCGAATATCTGGGTGCGAGACGATTTCGAGCAGCGGAACGCCGGCTCGGTTGTAGTCGACCAGTGAGTAGCCGGCGTCGTGGATCCGGCCCGACTCGCCGACGTGGGTCGACTTGCCGGTGTCTTCTTCCATGTGTGCCCGCTCGATGCCGATGCGGTGGCCCGAAGCCAATTCGAGCCAGCCGTTGATGTTGAGCGGCCGGTCGTACTGACTGATCTGATAGTCCTTTGGCATGTCTGGGTAGAAGTAGTTCTTCCTCGCGAACACACAGCGCTGCACGTGGCAGTTCAGCGCAAGGCCAAGACGAATCGACAGCTCGACAGCCTTGCCGTTGACCACCGGGAGCGTGCCGGGCAGACCAAGGCACACGGGGTGCACGTTGGTGTTGGGCTCGGCGCCGAAGTGATTCTTCGCCGGCGAGAACATCTTGGTTTCGGTCGCCAGCTCAGCGTGCACCTCGAGCCCGATCACCATCTCCCAGCCGTCGGGAAGATGGCTGTCTTCGCGCGCTACATCAGAGGCTACGTCCCACGACGAGAGCATCGTGGACGAAACGGGTTGGTCGACATCAGTCACGAGGTCTCTCCAGTGTTCTGGCTGGCGGCCACTTCGAGGGCTCGGGCCACGGTGAACATCGCCGCCTCGCCGAGCATCGGGGCCAGCACCTGCACACCAACGGGCAAGTCGTCTGCCCCGGTACCAAAGGGCACCGAGATCGCTGGCTGGCCGGACAGGTTCGACGGGATGGTGCAGGTGTCGTTGAGATACATGGTGAGCGGATCGCTCTTCGCCCCGATCGGGAAGGCGACACACGGCGATGTGGGCGACAGCAGCACGTCAAAGTTCTCATACGCAGCCGCGAAATCGTTGATGATCAGAGTGCGGACTCGCTGAGCTTTGCCGTAGAAGGCATCGAAGTACCCAGCCGACAATGCGTAGGTGCCGAGCATGATCCGGCGCTTCACCTCGGGGCCAAAGCCAGCGGTGCGGGAGGCCCGCATCATGGCTGCGGTATTCGCGCCGCCGTCTTCACGATGGCCGTACCGCACCCCGTCGTACCGGGCGAGATTCGACGACGCCTCGGCGGGAGCGATCTGGTAGTAGGCCGACAATCCGAAAATGGTCGACGGCACGGAGACCTCGTCGACCGTGGCGCCGGCGGCAGCAAGCGCATCGGCGGCGGCACGGGTCTGAGCGATCACCTCTGGCTCAAAGCCAGTGAGCTCTCCCTCACCCATGAGCTCGGTGATCACGCCGACTCGCATACCCGCAACGCCGTTGTCGAGGCCCGACATCACATCAGGGGCCGGTTGCGGAATCGATGTGGAATCTCGGGGGTCGTGCCCGGCCATGGTCTGGAACAGCAGCGCCGAGTCGGTCACCGTTGTCGAGAAGGGGCCGATCTGATCCAGCGAACTGGCAAAGGCAATGAGGCCGTAGCGGCTGACCGTGCCGTAGCTCGGCTTCACCCCGACCACACCGCAAAGGGCTGCGGGCTGGCGGATCGATCCGCCCGTGTCAGATCCGATGGCGAGCGGAGCGAACCCGGCCGCGACCGCAGCGGCTGAGCCGCCTGACGAACCTCCGGGAACCCGCTCGAGATCGAGCGGGTTGTGGGTGACGCCGAACGCTGAGTTCTCGGTGGACGAACCCATGGCGAACTCGTCGAGGTTGGTCTTGCCAACCGAGATCGCGCCGGCAGCCGCGAGCCGCTCGACGACCGTTGCGTCGTAGGGCGGTTCCCACCCTTCGAGCATCTTCGATGAGCACGTCGTGGCGATGCCGCTGGTGCACATGTTGTCCTTGAGGGCGATGGGTACGCCAGCGAGTGGTCCGACGTCTTCACCAGCCGCAACTCGCTCATCGATCGAGGCCGCCTGCTTACGGGCCTGATCTGCCGTGACGGTGTTGAAGGCGTGAATGTCGCCCTCTCGCTCGGCAATGCGAGCCAAGTGGGTCTCGAGCACATCCGAGGCGCTTGTCGTGCCTGCTTGTACCGCGTCGGCGATCTCGACGGCGGTCGTTGTGCTGCTCATGGCTCTTCTCCAAGTGCAGGCGGAACTCGAAATTGACCGTCTTCGGCCTCGGGAGCCATCCCGAGCGCTGCGTCGTGGACGTCGGTGGTCTCGACAACATCATCACGAAAGACGTTGGCCAACGGGAATGGATGGTGCGTGGGAGCCACCTCAGATACGTCGAGCGCTTCGATGTCTTTGGCGTGGGCCAAGACGGCGCCGAGCTGGCCAGTGAACTCGTCGAGTTCAGCATCGGTCAGCTCGAGCAACGCAAGCGATGCGACCTCGGCGACGTCGTCGCGAGTCAGCCCGCCGGACGTCGTTTCATTGGCAACAGCGCTGCCGGCTCGGGGTTCGTCGGCCACCGGTTCATCAACCACTGCGCCAACCTATCGACGTCGCTCCGTTGCGTCGCCCCAAAATGCAGACCGAGGCCCTGTCTGACGACCCTGCCTAGCTGTAGGGATCGTCGAACTCTTGCTCTTCCCACCATGCATCTGGCGCCGGTGTCCAATCAGGGTCGGGGTGAATGCAATCGACCGGGCAGGGCGGCAGACACTTGTCGCAGCCCGAGCACAGCTCGGGGATGATCACGACATCGATGCCGTGGTTGAAGATGGCACCGAGCGGCTTGGGACACGCCCTGAGGCACGCATCGCAGTTGATGCAGGTGCTCATGTCGATCTTCATCGGCGCGTTCTTCCACACCGGGTTTCGTTGGCGCGTCTCGATGCGGAGGTCTCGCCCCTTCTTCGGCTTCTCCTCAGCGACATCGGTCATGCGCCGAGGGTAGTCCGCCGGTAGCGTTGGCTCGAAGTTGAGGTTGTCGATCCGACCCTTGCGATTGCGGAGTTTCACTGTGCCTGAGTCCACCCACCTGTTTCTGTCTGATGACTGGATTGATGCCGCCCGAGAGCTTCGCAACGAGTTTGCCGACCGCATCCCGGACCCGCCGGTCGCGGTAAAGCTCAACGTGATCATCACCGAGATACCCCATCGAGACGAAGATCTCGAAGGCCACATCGATTCGAGTGGCGGCGAGTTGATCATCGAGCGTGGCCACATCGACGAGCCAGAGCTCACGATCACCGTCGACTACAACACTGCTATCTCCGCATTCGTCACCCGAGATCAGCAAGCGGTGATGCAGGCCTTTCTCGGCGGCAAGATCCTCGTTGAAGGAGACGCCTCCCAGCTCTTGATGCTGCAGGCTTCCGAACCCACCGGCGATGCAGTCGAGATGTATCAGCGCTTGGCAGCCATGACAGCCGACATCGAGCCCGACCCCATCGACTAGCCCCTCAAACGGCGATCGGGGTTGTTCGGTCGCGTCCCTTGGGCAGCCGCCGAAGGGCCAAGGTGAGGGCAAACCCGCAGAGCGCAATCACCATGGCGACCTGGAAGGTGACGCTGTAGCTCTGCACGAGTGCATCAGCTGATGTCGCATCACCTCCGGACACCTGCGATGCCTGCAGAGCAAGCAGCGCTTGGATGCCAACCACGAGTCCAAACTGCTGCACCATCTGTTGCGCGGCCCCAGCGACACCGAGATCTTCCGCGGCCACGGTGTTGGCGACTCGAGCGCTGAGCACCGGAGCAGAGGCGCCAGCGCCGATACCAGCGATGCCGAGGGCAACGGCAACGATGATGAGTGACTGACCGGGCCGGAAGGTGCTGAGGATCAGCATCGAGGATGCGACGCAGAACGTGCCGAAGCCAGCCAGCACCCGATCCCCCAGTCGCGGTGCGAGGTAACCGGCGACGGGTCCGGTAAACGCGAAGAGCAACGGGCGGCACACGATCACCAACCCGGTTTGCGCAGCGGTGATGCCATACGCAGTCGACTGCAGCATCAGGGGTGTCAGCACAAAGCTCCCCATGTAGGCAGCAAAGAGCAGGGTCAGCACACCGGTCGGAACAGCAAACCCTCGCATGCGCCAGTAGTGGGGCGGGATGAGCGGTTGCTCGCTGCGTTGTTCGATTCTCGTGAACGCTGCGAGGCCAGCCAGGGCAACGACGGCCAACGCCGCAACCGTCAACGACCAACCTCTGCTGCCGGCCAATGTCACTGCGATGAGACCGGCGGCAACCGCCCCAGCGAGCGTCACTGCACCGGCAACGTCAAACCGCTCGCGACCCCGCTTCGCGGTTTCAGGAAGCACGAGCGCGGCCGCAATGAGGGCGATGAGCACAACCGGACCTTGCACCCAGAACACCACCTGCCAACCGAACCGCTCAACGATCGGCCCACCCACGACAACACCGAGGACGGGCGAACCAGCGCCAACGAACGACCAGAATCCCAGCGCCGTCGCTCGATCGTCCGGGGCGAACAGTCGATTGATGAAGGCCAGGGCTGCGGGTCCGATCGCGGCAGCGCCCACGGCGGCCAAGAGCCGAAAAACGACGAACGAGATGCCGTTCCACGACAACGCAACGAGAAGCGTGAAGATCGCGTTCACGAACAATCCACCGAGAAAGACCAATCGGTGGCCCCGTTGGTCGCCGAGTTTGCCGAACGTCGGACCAAGAACAGCGGCTGCCAGGATGGGGCCGGTCACCGCCCACACCACCGTGGAGTCCGCAGCACCAAGATCGGTGGCAATCGCCGGCACCACAACGGCGACGAGCGTGACGGTGAGGTTCACCGCGAACATCGCCCCCAGCACGAACAACATCGCAATGACCTGAAAGCGGCTGTGGCGCTGGGCTCGTGTGGCAACTCGGCGCCGTGCAAGCAGCAAGGTCCACGGGACGTTGAAGACCGGGAACGACCCTGAGCTAGCCTCGGTGAGCGGTGTCAGGCGCGCCGGTTCGTCATGCTCGAACGAGTCGCCTGGGCGGGTCACCACGCAACCCTACGGGTCCGCATGCCACGGGCGTTAGATCGCCCGAGGGCCGAACTCAGTTGTCTTGGCGGCGGGTAATGATGCGCACTTCGGTGCCCTGACGATGTGATTCACCAGCAGGCGGATCGGTGGCCAACACAAAGCCGTTTGGCGGGCCGACCGTGTCAACAACCACGAACCCAGCGTCGGTCAGCACCTGGTCAGCTTCGGCCCCTCGCATGCCATCGGTGTCAGGCACAACAATGAAAGGCAGGCCGAGCGAGACGATCACTTCGACGTTGGCTCCCCGTTCAACCGAGGTGCCTGGCACGGTGGCCATCGCAATGATTTCGCCCTCGGCGACGGTCTGAGAGTGCTCTTCGGCGATCGACATCGTGAGGCCGAGCTCGAGCAGGGCAGCCTCGGCGTCCGGAACCGACAAGCGGGTGACGTCTGGCACGATTCTGGGTTCGGGGCCAGCGCTCACGACGAGATCGACAAGTGTGCCGGTCTCAGCTTCTTCACGGGCAACCGGTGTCGATTCGAGCACGGCCCCCACTGGGGCTTCTTCGTCAAAGACGGTGCTATCGACGGTGCCGAGGGCGAGACCCGCGTTGGTGAGTCGCTCGACCGCCTCGAGACGCGTGAGTCCGACAACATCGGGCACGGTTCGCAGGACGGCACCAGACGACACAACGATCTGCAGGGTTTCACCTTCAGCGAGATCGGTGCCGGCAGCTGGCTGTTGCTGAATGACACTGCCTGCTTCGGTGTCATCAACGCGCCGCTCGACCACGTCAAGCACCCAGTTATTGACTCTGGCGTCGACGCGCACATCTTCAACCGACGCCCCGACATAGTTGTCGACCACCGGAAGCACGATCTCTGGTTCGGGTTCTTCGACAACACCGGGGCGCAACGCAATGGCACCAATCAGCCCGGCGGCCAGCACAAGCAGCAAGAGGACAGCGAAGATCCGACCTCGGCTCTCGACCGGCTCGTAGCCGTAGTCATCGTCGTAGGTGGTGTCGTCGGCGACTGGAACCGGTGACTCCGTTTCGTTTTCGTCGCCGAAGTCGAACTGGCTGAACGAGGCATCACCGGTCAGATCAATCAGAGGCTCATCGGCGACGTCGAGCACGGCCTCAGAAGGGGCGCCTTTCCGGCGGGCGGTGTCGAGAGCTGCGTGCTCGAACGAGGCAGCAAGCCCCTCGGTATCGAGTTCGACAAGTGCGATACGACGAGGGGCGGGCAACTCATGCGCCACGGCCAGAAGCTCGCGGGCAAAGTCGCCGGCATCAGGTCGCTCCTCACGATTGGCTCGTCCGGCGTCGGCAAGTAGAGGCGCCAGACGACCCATCGCGCCGTCAACGGGAAGATCGGTCTCCTGTCGGCCCAACATCGTGGCGAGCGGGGAGTTCTCGACGAGCGGCACCGTTCCCGTCACGGCCTCGATGAGCGTGAGGGCCAATGCGTAGACGTCGGCCCTACCGTCGACGGTCATGCCGGTTGCTTGTTCGGGGGCGGCGTAACGGGCCGTGCCGATCAACGCGCCCTCTGGTTCGGTCCATGCTGCCTCGGCGACGGCCCGGGCGATGCCGAAGTCGGCGATTCTGAGGCGGCCATCTGATCCAAAGAGCAGGTTGGCCGGCTTGATATCGCGATGCACAACACCACGGCGGTGGGCGTGGTCGAGTCCTCGAGCTGCATGTAGCCCGACCACGAGCGCCTGAGATTGCGACAGGGGCTCGCCCTGTTCCAACACCGAGCGCAAGCTGCCGCCGGCCAGCAACTCGGTGACGAGGTAAGGCTCCGGGTCGTTGCCCCAATCGAAAACAGCAAGCAGGTGCGGGTGGCTCAGTTGTGCCGCAGCTCGCGCTTCGGCGTGGAACCGTCGCTGGAAGCGATCATCGTCAGCAAATGCGGGGTGGGCGAGCTTGACCGCGACCCTGCGCCCAAGCCGGGTGTCGTCGGCCAAAAAAACGGCAGCGGAGGCACCCTGCCCGATCGGCGCAATCAACCGATACCGGCCGTCGAGAACGCGTCCAATAGATCGAACGGCCTCGACAGGGGGCCCAGATGGCACAGCGCTCACGATGAAATGCTAGTGACCACTCGCTGTGGCAGGGCGACAACCCCCAGAATTGGCCGTGTGGCTGGCTCGGGGGCGGCGCTGAGAAGTGTGGCCACCGGTAAGGGCGGCGGCAAATTACCGGTGGCCACTGCTGGGAGTGAATCAGAATCGGAGGCGATGTACCTACACAGCGCGCACATTTGATCAGAAAACGACGCAGAGACACGAATACACCGGGCACAATGACGAGGTGGGTACCCCCCAACCTGTTCCGAAGGCCGCTTCGTCGCTTCGATCACGCCTGGTCATTGGTGCAGCCTTGATTGTTGCATTCGCGGCACTCGTTACCGCTGCGGTGTTTTCCGGTGAACGAACCCCCAGCGCGCCGGTGCTCAGCGGGTCTGCTGCTGACGGCGGCGGCGAGCGTGGCAGCGACGACATCGGCACACCGCTCGACATCAACCCCATCGAAGCCTGGCTGCCTCAATCGGGTATTGGCAGCACCTGCACCGAGCCAGTCGGTGTCGATCTCATCCCAGGCTTCTCTGCCATCCTGACCATCAACGGCGTGCAGATCCCCGAAGAAGACACCAACGTCTATCGCAACTTCGAAACTCGCGAACTCAGCGCCGGCGGCTCCCAGGGCCAGGTCACGTGGGGGCCGGAAGAGGATTGCCCCAACGGGCTGATTCTGCGACCACAGGGCAACACGGTCGAGGCCTGCATCTATCGAATCGACGAGGGACCAGCGAGTTGCCGAGTGGGCCCCTCGTTCACGTTCGACGCCCTGTAACCAAACGAAGGCCCCCTCTTCCCCCGAACTGGAGGCCGTAGAGCACCAAAACGTGCCCTCCAGCCTCCAGAACCGGCCAGCTCGTCAACCGGTCTTCTCGTCGGCGATTCCTGGCACCGTTCCGGTCTCGAGCAACTCAACAAAGCCAGCTTCGTCGAGCACCGGGATGCCCAGGTCTTCCGCCTTCGTGAGCTTTGACGCGCCCGGGTCAGACCCGACAACAACGGCGCTCGTCTTCTTGGAGACTGATCCGGGGTTCTTGCCGCCGCGGCTCTTGATCGCCTCGGCTGCGCCGTCACGGCTGTAGCCCTCGAGCGAACCGGTGACGACGATCGACAGACCTTCGAGCACTTGCGGCAGCTCGGACCGCTCGGGCCCCTCGAGGTTGACGCCGCCAGCACGAAACTTCTCAACCAGTTCGTGTGCCTTCGGTGATGCGAAGTACGACGCAACACTCGCGGCGATCACGGGCCCCACGCCGTCGATGGCCGCCATCTCTTCGGCCGGCGCCTCCATGATCGCGTCGAGGTGGCCAAAGGCCGAGGCCAGACTCTCGGCGCCGGATGGGCCGAGATGTCTGATGCCGAGCCCAACGAGCAAGCTGGCGAGTGGCCGTTGCGTCGCAGCAGCAATGGCCGCCTGCAAGTTGTCGATCGACGTCTGACCGAATCCTTCGAGCTCCCCGACCCGTTCCCAATCAATCGAGAAGAGGTCCCCGACGTCGGCAATCAGCCCCTGCTCGATAAACAGGGCCACGCGACTCTCGCCCATGCCGTCGATGTCCATGGCGCCCCGAGAGGCGAAGTACTCGATCTGGGTTTGTTGGCGGGCCGGACAGGTTGGATTCACGCAGAAGGTGTGGGCTTCGTCTTCGGGTCGCACCAGCAGTTCGTGGCACGAGGGGCAGTTGGTCGGGAACACCCACTCGGGCAAGCCAGCGGGGCGCTCGCTCAGTACCGGGCCGAGCACTTCTGGGATGACATCGCCGGCCTTTCTGACATTGACCGTGTCTCCGGGTCGTACACCTTTGAGTGCGACCTGATCGGCATTGTGCAGCGTGGCCATGCGCACCGTCGAGCCAGCCACGACTACCGGTTCGAGCACGGCAAACGGCGTGGCTTTGCCGGTGCGACCGATCGATACGTGGATGTCGATGAGGGTTGTTGTTTTCTCCTCGGGCGGAAGCTTGTAGGCCATGGCCCAGCGCGGGGCGCGTGCCGTTGAGCCCAGCGATCGTTGGGTTGCCAACGAGTCGACCTTGATCACGGCGCCGTCGATCTCGTAGGGAAGATCGTGGCGGTGCTCCTGCCAGTGACGGGTGAACTCGAGCACTTCGGTGAAGGTTTCGACGACTCGCCGCTCGGGGTTCACGGGAAACCCGAGTTCGCCGATCCAGTCGAGAGCAGCTCCGTGGCCAGTGAGCTCTGGACCGCCCTCAACTTGGCCGAGCTGGTAGGCCCAGAAGGCCAACCCTCGGCTTGCGGTGATAGACGGGTCTTTCTGGCGGAGGCTGCCGGCAGCCGTGTTGCGAGGATTCGCGTAGCGGGCGAGGCCTGCCGCCTCCTGCGATTCGTTCAGCTTGTCGAAGGTCGCGACTGGCAAATACACCTCGCCTCGCACTTCGAGTACGGCTGGGCCGTCGATCTCGTGTGGGATCTCGTCGATGGTGCGAATGTTGGCCGTGATGTCATCACCAACCCGCCCGTTGCCCCGAGTCGCACCTTGCACGAGCGAACCGTTCTCGTAGCGGAGCGAGAGGGCGATGCCGTCGATCTTCAGCTCGCACACGTAACCAATCTTTGCCGTGGCGATGTCGATCTCGTCGCCGAGTTCGAGGCCTTTGGCGATTCGCTCAGCCCACCCTTCGAGTTCGTTCTCGTCGAAGGCGTTGTCCAAGCTCATCATCGGCACGGTGTGCTCGACGGGGGCGAACGTGGCGGAGACGGGAGCACCGACCTCTTTCGTCGGTGAATCAGGATCGGCGAGGTCGGGGTGTTCGGCTTCGAGCGCGAGCAGTTCGTTGAACAGCGCGTCGAAGTCGGCATCTGGCAGTTCTGGTTCGTCGTTGTAGTACCGATCTCGGTGGTAGCGAACGAGGTCTCGCAGCTCGGCGAGTCGCTCGACGATTTCCGATTCGGCAGCACCTGAATTCTTCGCCACGATCTCCGAGGCTATAGCCGGCCCTCGACGGCACACTGGAGAAGATGTCGCCAACACAACTCGGGCTGTGGCCGGCACGCGTCGGGTGGTTCCTTCTCCCAGTGCTGTGCGGGTTCGGGATCAGCCAAGTCTTGAGTGAGCGCAGCGATGCCGTCGCCACGACGGCCGAAGCTGGGCTCTGGCTTGGCTGGTTCGTTGGGCTCGTTGCCTTGCTGGCTCCTTCGACGGTGAGCCTCACGGTGATCCGCATCCTCGCTCCCGGCGTCGTTCTCGCCCTCGGGGTCGGTGTGGTGGCAGACGGCTTCGATCTCTCGCCCGCCGTTGTTGGTGCGTTCGGTGCTGCCATCGTGGTCACTGCCGTCATCGGATCTGCGTGGACAGGTGATCAGATGGTGAACGGCTCGGCCTACGGGCCGGAGCGGCGAATGGCGCTACGGCCACCGGCGGCGCTGCTGCTCGGGCCGCTACAACTCGTGTGGCTGTTGGTGGCGGCTGGGCTGATGGTCGGACCGCTACTCATCGCTGCCGATCAGCTGGCTGTTGGCATCCCCGTCACGGTCGTTGGCCTGCTGGTTGCCTACCTCGGCGCCAAGTCGCTCCATCAGCTCTCGCGCCGTTGGATCGTGTTCGTGCCCGCTGGCTTCGTACTGCACGACTATTTCGTGCTGGCCGAATCGCTTCTGATGACCCGCAAGGCGCTGGCCACGCTCGGGCCGCTGCCGCTCGACAAAGGCGAGTTGCTCGATCTCACCGCTGGTTCACCGGGAGTTGCCCTGCTGGCCGAGCTCAAGCAGCCGACGCCTCTCGCGATCCGGGCGGGCCGAGGCAACGTCCAGACGATGCCGGCACAACGCATCGTTTTCACGCCGTCGCTGCCGGGGGCGCTGGTCAAAGAAGCCCGCATTCGGGGCATCAAAATCAGCTCGTGATACAGCCCACGTCAGTCGACAATCGATGGGTCAGGGACGATGTCGCGCATGAGCCAGTGAAAGACGCGCCAACCGGTTTCCGGTTGGGCCATCGTCGATGCCGCAAGCTTGGCTGCTTCTTCTGAGATCGGAATGGCGTCCGGCGCCTTCACATGCACCTCGGCCACTCGTTCGGCCATGACAAAGAACCCGACCGTCTCTTCGACGGTGGCGCCAAGCGTGACCAGTCCGTGATTGCGGAGGATGCAGAGCCTCGATGACCCAGCAGCCGCCGCAATGCGATGGCCACCATCGACCGAGAGCACCTCCACCTCTTCGTCGTTGAACAATGACTGATCGAAGACGAAAGCGGTCGACTCTTGGCTGATTGGCTCGAACGGCTTGACGTTGGCAGCCCACGGCGTGCCGAACTGGGTGTGGGTGTGGGCAATCGACACCACATCGGGTCGGGCTTGCATGATCGGATAGTGGATGTTGTAGCCAGCGGTGTTGGCACCCACGCCGTTGCTGCCATCGAACTCGACCAAGTTGCCGTCTGGACCTACGAGTACGAGCTTGTCGACTGTCGCTTGGCTGAAGGGCACGCCGTAGTCGAGCAGCCAGAAGTGATCGGTGAGTTCGGGGTCGCGGGCGCTGATGTGGCCGTCACCGAGTTGGCCCCATCGCATGGATCCGAAAATGCGGTAGCCAATGGCTGCCATCCGCTTGCGGTGGGCTCGCTCGTCTTCGGTGGACCTCGTCGCCCCGTACACATCGTTGGTGAAGTTGGGATACTCGTCAGCCATATCGACAAGCCTACGTGCCGACCTCTATCGAGTCGAAGCCTTCTCGAGACGATCGTTGATCGCGGCCGACAACCGGCCCTCCGCCGGTCTGACCACCACGATCTCGCCTTCACACGCTCGATCGGCGTCACGCAGAGCGGCGTACAGCCCCTCGGCAAAGCCTTCGGGATCAGCAGGAAGCCAGATCACGTTGCGACCCGATGCCGCGGACGCAGGGGCCTCGGCTGGCCGAGGTCTGATCAGCACGTCGCCGGGCTCGAGGGCAACGCTGTCGACTTCGTCGACGATCCGCATCGGTGCGTGCGGGGCGTAGTGCGAGGCCAGCATGCCGGCAGCTCGAGACTCGCCACCGCGCCCGTCGACGACGCGGTCGTCCAGCCCCGCCTCAGCGAGTGCATCGTTCAGTTCTGCGAGCGTCACACCTCCGGGGCGCAGCAACAGTGCCTGCTCGCCGACGATCTCGACGATCGTCGATTCGACACCGACGCGGCTCGGCCCACCATCCAAGACGGCGTCGATCCGACCGTCGAGATCAGACATCACATGCGCAGCCGTGGTTGGGCTCACATGCCCAAACCGGTTGGCAGACGGACCGGCCACTCCTCCACCAAACTGGCTCAGCAGTCGGAGAGTCAGCGGATGGTTCGGCACCCGCAACCCGACAGAGTCTCGGCCGCCGACCGTCTCTGGGTGGGCTCGCGGCGAACGAGGCAAGATCAGGGTGAGGGGGCCTGGCCAGAACCTCTCGGCCAACGCTCGGGCTGCTGCTGGCACATGTACGGCCCAGGTCCACGCAGCGTCGGCCGACGCAACATGCACGATGAGCGGATGGCCAACCGGCCGGCCCTTTGCGGCATAGATGCTCGCGACGGCCTCGCCGTTTTCGGCGTTCCCACCGAGGCCGTAGACGGTCTCGGTCGGGAAAGCGACCAGACCACCATCACGCAGGATCGACACCGCTACATCGAGATCTGATGCCTTGAGGAGCTGCGTCTGCACGGTCTCGAGCGCCGAGGCTCAGCCGGCGATGCCGCCGCCGACGACGTCGTCGCCGCGGTACAAAACGACCGACTGACCAGCGGCTACCCGAGGCTGGGGTTCGGCCCAGTGCACGGTGGTGCCGTCGACCCGGGCCAAGCGGCGAGCCCCGTGGGCGGAACACTGCACGGTGAGTTCGTCGTCGACGGGTTCGTTGGTCCAGGTGAGGTCCGGCACCTCGATGCTCGGGGCCAAGGTGTCGGCAAACGGGCCCACGGTGACCGTGGCGGTTTCGTGGTCGATGTCGACGACATAGCGCCGCTCGTTTGCACCACCGAGATCGAGGCCCTTTCGCTGGCCAACGGTGATGAGCTCGATCGCAGGTGCCGATCCAACTTCGTCTCCCGATTGATCAACGATCGTCGCCGGCCGCAGAGGAATCCGATCGCCCAAAAATGCTCGACGACCGGCATCGCCACGACCAGGGCTTCGTTCGATGAAGCAGACGTCTTGGCTGTCTGGCTTGTTGGCGGTGCGAAGCCCGAACTCGTTGGCGAGATCGCGAACCTCGTCTTTGGTGTACTGCCCGACGGGCAGCATCAATCGACTGAGCTGCTCTTGCCCAAGCATGTGCAGCACGTAGCTCTGATCCTTGCTGGCGTCGGCACCGCGCCCGATCGTGCGGGTGCCGTCATCGTGGTCGATAACGCATGCGTGATGGCCGGTTGCCACCAGTTCGAAACCAAGGGCATCGGCTCGCCGGAACAATTTGTCGAACTTGATGTGTCGATTGCATTCAACACAGGGGTTCGGCACCTTGCCAGCGGCATAGGCCTCGACGTATGGCTCAACCACATGACGATCGAAGTCGTCTCCGAAGTTGAAAACGTGGTGGTCGATGTCGAGCTGCTGGGCGACCCGGCGTGCGTCTTCGACATCGGAGACAGAGCAACAGCCGGAGTCGGTCTCGCCGCCCCAGAGCTTGAGCGTCACGGCCGTGACGTCGTGGCCGTCTCGTTTGAGCAACGCAGCGGCCACCGACGAATCGACGCCTCCTGACAGTGCGACGAGGATCTGGGCCATGTCAGCTTCCCATCTCGGTAAGCCGGCCGACGGCGTCAACAACGGCTTGGGCGCCAGCCTCGACATCGGCTGCGGTGCTCGTGTGACCGAGCGACAAACGAAGTGAACCGAGGGCGACGTCTCGATCAATGCCCATGGCCGCAAGCACGTGGCTCGGTTCGAGTGCTCCGCTTGAACACGATGAGGCAGCCGACGCCATCACATCGTGCTTCTCAAGCAAGAACAGCAGTGCTTCGCTCTCGAGCTTCTCAAAGCAGAGGTGGGCAATGTTGGCCGACGCGGCCGAGTTCGCAGCGGTGACGTGCACGGGTGTGTCGCAGCCATCGACGATGCGGCGAACCAGGTCGTCACGAAGCGCCGACACCCGCTCGACCTCGGCATCTCGTTGAGCCACGGCCTCGCTGGCCGCGGCGGCCATCGCAGCAATGCCAGCAACGTTTTGTGTGCCGCCTCGTCTGCCGCGTTCTTGGCCGCCACCGTGGAAACGGGGCACGAGATCGGCACGGTCTCGTGCGACCAGCAAGCCCACACCCTTTGGTCCACCAAACTTGTGGGCGCTCAACGAAACGAGATCTGCTCGGGCGCACACCTCGGCGACATCAACCCAGCTGAGCGACTGCACGGCGTCGGTGTGGAGAAGCGTCGAGTGAGAGGTCTCGGCAATGACGTCGGCGATGGCCTCGATCGGCTGGAGGATGCCGGTCTCGTTGTTGACCGTCATGATCGAAACCAGCCCGACGTCGTGATGGTCGAGCAAGCGAGCAAGCTCAACGAGGTCGACAACACCGTCGAGCCCAACAGGGGCGACGATGCCGTCCAAGTGCTCGATTGGGTCGAGCACGGCATGGTGTTCGGTGGCCGAACACAGCACGGTCCCATCGCCGGATTCAGCAACGCCGAAAATCGCGAGGTTGTCGGCCTCGGTGCCACCAGCCGTGAACACGATGTCGCCCGGCTCGGCCCCAACTGCATCAGCCAGCACTTCGCGAGCCTCATCAACGACTCGGTTGGCTTCACGGGCCATCCGGTGAGCCCCGGAAGGGTTGCCGAACCCGTCGCGCAACAACGGCACCATGGCATCGACCGCAGCCGAGCGCATGGGCGTGGTCGCCGCGTGATCCAGGTAGTGAGCCATTCCCTTCAGGCTACGGGGCCAACGGGCCACCCAGAAGCTCGGCGACAGCGTTTCGGGGTTCTGGCTGCTACACCGAGAAGCGTGCCGTTGAACTCCACAGGGCCAAATCCCGAGATCCCCTTCGGCCCACCGTCGAGCGACCACGAGTTCTCCCACTCGACCTATGGCGATTCGTTCGCCGATGTCTACGACGACTGGTATCACGACATCACCGATGCAAAAGCAACGGCAACGTTTGTAGCCGGACACTGCGTCGACGGCCCGATCGTAGAGCTGGGAGTTGGCACCGGCCGCCTGGTCGACGCGCTTATCGCTCGCGACCTACGCGTGATCGGGCTCGACGCATCGTCGGCGATGCTCAGTCGGTGTCAACCTCGCCCTGGCCTTTCAAATATTCGAGCCGACATGGCCGCGTTGCCCTTCGCTCACCACCGCTCGCTCGGCGGGGCCATCTGCGCCTTCAACACGCTGTTCAACCTGTCGGCCACGGCGCAGGGTCAATTGTTCGCAACGATGGGTAGTGCCCTCAAGCCTGACGCAGCCCTCATCATCGAAGCCATCACCGGTGCAGGTCTTGGCGAAGGCCCGGCCGACTCAGTCGGCATCTCTCGGATCGACGGCGACCAGCTCGTGCTCGCCGCCACCCGGGTTGATGCTGAAGCGCAGACAATCGTCGGCCAACACGTGGACATCACCGAGGGTGGCATCAGGCTGCGGCCGTGGCAGCTTCGGTGGACGACGCCGACCCAGCTCGATGAACTTGCGCAGCGTGGCGGGCTCCAGCTGGCGCATCGGGTCGCCGATTGGAGCGGTAACGAGTTCACCGACGAGAGCGATCGTCACGTGTCGGTGTATCGGCCGACGGCCTCGTAGCCGCTCGACGCGTTGAAGTACGCGTCGACCTAGACGCCCTGAAGCACAGCTCCGAAGACCACGGCGGCGACGCCGAGCGCAACCACGACTGCGGCGCCTGCAGGCACGGACAAATCGCTGCTCTGGGTGGCGACCGGCGAGGTGCCGTAGGGCGATGTTGGTCTCGGTGCGGCCCGATCGCCGAGCACGGCAATCACATAGCCGACGATGAATCCGCCGATGATGCCGCCGGCGTGACCCCAGAACGAGATGCGAGGGATCAAGATCGGAAGGGCCAGGTTCAACAAGAAGATGCCGCCGAGGCTTGTCTTGAAGATGTTGGCGCCACGGGCCATCAACACACCGGCCATGCCGCCAGCCAAGCCGAGGACGGCACCCGAGGCACCGAGCGTCGGCTGATTGAAATTGAAAGCGAGAACCGCGGCGGCGCCGCCAAAGAGACCGCCGGCGTAGATGAGCGCCATTTTGAGCGCCCCGACGCCACGTTCGACTTCGCGGCCGAACAACCAAAGGGCGTAGCCGTTGAAACCGATGTGCATGAGGCCGCTGTGTAGGAAACCGCCAGTAACGATTCGCCACAGCTCACCGTCGGCGACGCCCGGCCCCCACAAGATGCCCTGGTTGACGACGGGGCCGCTCAGGAACCCCCCGCCTGATGTCGCCCCCTGGGCAATGAAGGCCACGACGATGATCGCCATGATGGACTGGGTGAGAACGGGACGGAATTGCAGGGCTCGGCCGCTGATGACCTTTTGTGCCCCCTGCTTCGAGCACTCCGGGCAATGATGACCAACCGACGCGGAACGCATGCAATCGGGGCAGATCGGGCGATCGCACCGCTGACAGCCCACGGCGAACTCACGATCGGGGTGCCGATAGCACGTGATTTCGCTGGCTTCGGGAGCGTGGGGAGACTCCATGGCACCAAGGTAGCCGTCATTGACGAAAGCCGATCTAAGCCACGCCGACTGTTCTCACACGTTTCTTACAGCTTGCCCCTTCGCCATTGTTGTGGGCGAAACACCGATAGATCCGCGCCTTCGGGTCCGAGATGGGCGAAACTACCCGCTCGGGTGGAGCCGTACCTTCAGGAGAAATCTGTCGTGCTTAAAGAATTCAAGGAATTTGTAGAAAAGTTCAACGTGATCCCGATTGCCATCGGCCTCGTGCTCGCACTTGCCTTTGCACCCATGGTCGACGCACTCGTGGCTGTGATCCTGTCTCTGGTTGGCGCCATCTTCGGCGCGGAACTCAGCTTCGACAGCCTCACGTTCATGCTCAACGGAACACCGATTCCCTACGGTGCCCTCATCACTGCCATCGTCACCTTCTTGATGATCGCATGGGTTGTGTTCATGATCGCCAAGGGCCTGGCCAAGGCTGGCGCCCAGACGACGCTCAACGAAACCCCCGATCAGGTGCTGCTCGGCGAGATCCGCGACCTTCTCAAGTCCCGATAAACCTCGACGCATCGATACATCAACACGTCAGCCTCAGGCGCCCTTGCTCTTCAGAGCGGGGGCGCCTTTGGCGTTTTTGGACAACAGTTCGTGCCGGATGGACGTTGCGCCAGATGAACGTTGCGCCAGATGGCTGGAACCGGGCGCTAGCTGAAGGGTGAGATCTTCGAGCTCTTGCCGCCGGGGAGCGACACGATCGTGCCCTCTTCTTCGCCGGCAAGCTCAGCACCAACGTGCTGCACACCGGTGACACCCTCGACCCGCTTCTTCAAGATGCGCTCGACGCCATCCTTGAGCGTTGCGGTGGAAACGGGGCAGGTGACACATGCGCCGGTCAGTTCGACGGACACAAGACCGTCGTCGTCGACGCCACGCAGAAAGATGTCGCCCTCGTCAGCCTGAATGGCCGGGCGCATGATCTGGATGACTTTTTCGACTTTTTCGTAGAGCTCAGTAGCCACGAGTGCACTCACCTGCGTTGCTTATCCGTCCTTGAAGCCTATCGGCCTAGCCTGAGGAGCCGTGAGTCAGGCCCAACCGCTGTCGACAGCGCCGACACTCTTTTTCGCCCACCAGGGCGGCTGGGACGAGTTTCTGCTCGTTGCAGCACCGCTCGGCGTCATTGGTGTTCTGCTCTGGATCGCGAACAAACGGGTGTCCGCCAAACTCGAAGAGGCGACAGCCGACGAATCCGGTCAAGCCGACCGCTCATGACCAAGCTGCACGTGCAACACGTGGTCGAGCGCGACGTGGCCGACGCCATTCTTGCGCCTCGTACTGACTTCCTGATCGAGTCGGTTGATGGCAACGGCCACTTCGTGCAGCAGGAGGGCCCCTTCGAGCGCTATCACCGAGAAGTTGCCGAGGTCCGCACCTACGACAACGGCACCGTCAATCTCGCAGAGACCTACGACTTCCGGCTGAACATCCCGCTGTGGCGCCCTCTGGTCACGCCGTTGATGCGACGGGGCCTCAAGAGCCCCAAACGCCAGCCTCGATCACATCGATGGTGGCCACAGGAGATCGTGACTCAACGCAGCGCGACGCTTGTGTCAGTGATCGCGCTGCTGAGTGTCTTCGCCGGCTACCTCGGTGTGGTGATCAGCCAGACGATCACGTTTGCCTCTGAGGAGTTTGCGGCATCTGACCGGACGCAAGCATGGACGCTTGCGGGACTGCGGTTTGGTGTCTTCGCATCGCTCATCCTCATCGGACGAGCCGATCGAATCGGTCGAAAGCCGATGCTGATCGGCTTCGCCACCGTCTCGATCGTGTTCACCGCGCTTGGCGCGTTCTCGACCGGCATGATCACCCTCGGAGTGGCCCAAGCCATCGCCCGCGGCTTCGATACCGGCCTCCTCACGTTGCTGACCCTTTCGGTCACCGAAGAAGTGCCGGCGCGGATTCGGGCCACCGTGCTCGGCATCATGACGATGTGTACGGGCCTGGGTGCCGGCATGGTCGTGTGGTTCCTCCCGCTCGCTGATCTTGACGTGCGGGCCTGGCGCATCATTTACCTCGTACCGCTGGTGTTCCTACCGGTGGTGCTGTGGTGCTGGCGGATCATGCCCGAGACCCGTCGGTTCGAGAAGGCGGACCAAACCCAAGCCCCCGGCAAGGTCAACCGCAAGCGCTTTGCCATGCTGGCAGTTGGCGCGTTTGCATCGACGCTGTTTTTGTCGCCGGCGTCGCAACTGCAGAACGAGTACCTCCGTGATGAGCAAGGCTTCACCGGAGGTCAGATCAGCATTTTCCGCATCTTGATCGGTACGCCAGTAGGTATCCCGATCCTGGCGGCCGGCTATCTGGCCGACCGACGGGGTCGGAAGCCGGTTGGCGGTCTCGGTGTAGCGATCGGCGCCATCGCATCGCTCGTGGCGTACTTCTCTGGCGGCATCCAGTTGTGGATCTCATCGGCCATCAGCGTCTGGCTGTTGGCGGCGGCGTTCACGGTGTTGCGTAGCTATTCGACCGAGCTGTTCCCGACTCGAGCCCGAGCCCGGGTTGGCGGCTGGCTCGACCTGATCTCAGTGAGCGGAAGCTTCGTCGGCCTCATCGTCGTTGGCTATCTCGCAGAGGTGTACGGCTCACTTGGGCCCGCACTGAGCGTGATGATCTGGGGGCCACTGCTCACCGCGGGCCTCGTGTTGTTTGCCTACCCCGAGACCGCCTCGGAAGAGCTCGAAACCTTCAACCCGACAGACCCCGAGGTCAAAGCGCCGAGCAGCTAGAGCGCAGCAAGCCAGTTCGCCACTGCGTCGATCACAACGGGGTCGTGCTTCTCGACTGGATCGTGCCCGGTCCGGTCAAGCCACACTTGTTCGACAGGCCCGGGAATGGCGCCCAGGTGCTCGGCAAACTCGGGCTCTTTCCCGAACGGGTCGCTGTGTCCCTGGACCAAGATGATCGGCACATCGAGATCGCCGAAGTGGTCGGTGCGCAGCTTGTCGGGTTTGCCCGGCGGGTGCAGTGGGTAGCTCAGGAGGACCAGACCGGCTACCGGCAATCCCTCAGCGGCGGCCATCGACGCTGCCCTGCCGCCCATTGAGCGTCCGCCAAGAACCAGTGAGGCGGGGTCGACCTCCCACTGTTCTGCCAGCGTGGCAACGTGGGCGTGGATCGAGTCGATCAGCTTGGGCATTCGGTCGGGCGGCCGGCGGCCCGGCCCCTTGTCTCGATACGGAAAGTTGCAACGACCGACCGGAAGATCGAGCTCGGCTTCGAGCTTGAGGAAGAGGCGGTGATCTCGATCACCGCCTGCTCCGTGGAACAGGACGAGTCCGCCGGGGGTCACGAGGCGAGCAAGATGCGCCGAGCCTCAGTGAGATCCGCGATGCGCTGCGCCGCTTCGTCTGTGATCCCACCGTGATCGGGGTGAGCATCACGAAGCAGAGTTCGGAACCGTCGCTGCACGACCCGCTTGGACGCCCCATCGGAGGCACCGGCGTCGATCCCGAGCACTTCCAAGGCCCACACCACCGGATCGTTCCACGACATGAGATCGGCCATCGAGGCCTTCCGACCGCCCATGACCTCGGTGATGAAACGGGCATCGACATCGCCGACCCAGAGCAACGCGTTCCGGATCGCATCAAAGATCTCGGGTTGTGCCTCATTCGGCAGCGCACCGGCTGCGTAGATGGCCCCGAGTGCCTGCTGCACGGGCCGGCCGAGCTCGTCGTCGAACTCGAACGAGAGATCGTCGTCGTTGGACACGAGCCTGTGGGTGCTGCGGATCAGACCAACCTGATCGGTTTGGAAGCGGTGCTTCACCCGCGGCTGCGGGCAGCGGCGGCCAGCGTCGAGATCGTCGATCAAGCGAACCAGGCCTTCACGAAGATCGGCCTCGACGTCAGAGGCAACATGGGCCACCACGCCTGCGAGCAGCATGCCGCCGGCACCCGGCACCGAATCAACCGGAAGCACGCAGTTCCCGAGCGCGATGCGCCTGGTCGGGGCGATGGGGCGGGAGTGGTAGATCTCCAGCTCGGCAACGATCACGTGCACAACGGTACCGTTCGGCGCCCTTTGACGGCGAACCTTGCCCAGACCTGCGCGCATCCATGGCAGGATCTCTGCCATGGCCTTTGACATAGATGTTCTGCGGGTGAAGAAGGGTGACAACGTCGACCTGTCGTCAGTCGACACCAGAGGTACCCCCGAGTGGGATGGCGACGACAAGGACGAGGGAAAGGCCGCCTTGCCAGCTCTCAACGAACGGCTCGAGACGCTCCAGGAACTGCTGTATGCGCAAGGCACCGAGCGCTTACTCGTGGTGATTCAGGCAATGGATGCCGGCGGCAAAGACGGCACGGTCCGTCACGTCTTTGAAGGCGTGAACCCCACCGGAGTGAGGGTCGCTTCGTTCAAGCGCCCGACCGAAGCAGAGCTTGCTCATGACTATCTGTGGCGGGTCCACTCGCAGGTACCCGGTGACGGAGAGATCACCATCTTCAACCGAAGCCACTACGAGGACGTTCTCGTCGTGCGAGTCGCCGAACTCGTCCCCGAGGATCGCTGGGAGCGCCGGTTCGATCACATCGTCAACTTCGAGGAGATGCTCGTCGACGAGGGCACCACGATCATTAAAATCTTCTTGCACATCTCCAAAGACGAGCAGAAGGAACGCCTCCAAGAGCGGCTTGATCGACCGGAGAAGAACTGGAAGTTCGAAGAGGGCGACCTCGGACCTCGCGCTCAATGGGATGAGTATCAGAAGGCATTCGAGGACGTACTCGAACGAACGTCGACCGACGACGCGCCCTGGTACATCGTGCCGGCCGACCGCAAGTGGTACCGCAACATCGCCGTGTCAGAGATCGTGATTCAGACACTCGAACGCCTCGACATGTCGTTCCCCCCTCCCGAAGAGGGCCTCGACAAAATCGTCATCCCCGACTGAGCACCCCCGGCTGACCCCGTCCCCCTTTACGCACCCACCCCGTTCTGGAGTCCCCCACCGGCGTTTCAGCCGGCTTGGCACTCCAGTTCAGCGAGCGCAACCCATTCTGGAGTCCCCCACCGGCGTTTCAGCCGGCTAGGCACTCCAGTTCGAGAACGACGGGGTCAGGTCTCGAACGTTAACAAGGTGAGTTGTGAGCGTCAGCGAACCACTCGGTGAGAGAGCGGAGCGAACGGCGGTTAGCCGTTGAGGGCGCCGAGAATGCCTCCGGCGCCGCCCGAGCTTCCGGTCTGGCCACCGAACGCTCGACCCTCAGACGGCTGGATGAGCACGAATCCCTGACCGCTGAATGCAAGCTGGAAGGTCTCACCGGTGCCACCTCGCACCATCGACTTCATGCCACCGCTGTCGGTCTTGATGTTCATCGACACACCGGCGCCCCACATCACTGCAGCATTCGGGTCGGCGAAGGTGGGAGCTGAGGCGACGTCGAGCATGACGGGCTGCCCATCGGTCGTGACAGCGACAAAGCCGGTCCCCTGGAGAAAGACGTTGGTGAGACCGCCGGCTACTGCGCCGGCCATACCTGAACCCACGCGCTTGATGTCCCACGAGATACTCGAGCTGAAGGCCAAGATGTTGTTGCCGTTGACGCTGACAGAGTCGTTCTCGAGGTACATGACCTGAACGTCCATGGCTTCATTCGCCAAAAAGACCTCACCTGTACCGGCCACTTCCATGAAACTCGCTGTCTCACCGGACACGGCCTTCTTGAGCATCTTGCCGACGCCGCCTGAGCCCTTGTTGGTGAAGTTGGCGTCGCCTTGGTACGCCACCATCGAGCCCGCTTGGGCCTGCACCGGCCCGTGAGCCAGCGTGACTCGGAGCATCTTCTTGTTCTGAAGCTCGAACTGGGCTTGGGCCTCGCCGAGCTCGTTGTACTGGTTGAGATTGCTGTGAACGACCATGCGTTCCCTCCTGAGGGCTTGTTTCGACTTCCACGAGACTACGACGGCCCACCAATGTTGTCTGTCAGCTTGCTGACGCTGCCGCACACCACTCGACGGGCACGAGGGCCGAAGGTCGAGGTACACCTCAAGCGAGGACTCGGAGCGAAGCGACGCCGCAGCAGAGGTGTGCATCGACCGCAGGCCCGGACGCGGGGAGCCCGCGTGACGTTATGTACCTGATCCCTAACCGTCGTATTCGACGGCGTCCATGTTGCGGAGCTTCTCGGGCTTGTGGTGGGCCTCGATGAGCCGCACGGTTCCGGACCGTCCTCGCATCACGAGTGATTGCGTCGTGATGCCGGCAGCGGTGTACTTCACTCCTTCGAGGAGATCACCCGTGGTGATGCCGGTGGCGGCGAAGAAGCAGTTGTCGGTACTGATCATGTCGTCGAGGCCGAGAATCGCCTCGAGGTCGTATCCCTCGTCGAGAGCGGCATCGCGCTCCTCATCGTTGCGGGCCCAGAGCCGACCTTGAAAGTCTCCGCCCATCGACTTCAGCGCAGCCGCCGTGATCACACCCTCAGGCGTACCGCCGGTTCCGAACAGAATGTCGACGCCAGCGCCCGGCATCGCCGTTGCGATCGCACCAGCGACGTCACCGTCGGAGATCAGACGAATACGAGCGCCCGCATCGCGAATCTCTTTGATCAGGCCCTCATGGCGAGGGCGATCGAGCACGATCGCCGTCAGATCTTCAACATCGACTCGCTTGGCCTTGGCCAGCGCCGTGAGATTGCGTTCCACCGGCAGACGGATATCGACGATGCCCGCCCCTTCGGGACCGACCGCCAACTTCTCCATGTAGACACACGGACCGGGGTTGAACATCGTCCCCCGCTCGGCCACGGCGATCACGGCGATGGCTCCAGCCTGTCCCTTGGCGGTGAGGGTCGTGCCGTCGATCGGGTCAACAGCGATATCGGTCATTGGCGGCTGCCCGTTGCCAATCTGTTCGCCGTTGTACAACATCGGCGCTTCGTCTTTCTCGCCCTCGCCGATGACGACGATGCCGTCCATCTCGACACCATCGAGCACCGCTCGCATTGCGTCGACCGCGGCTTGGTCGGCGGCGATCTTGTCGCCCCTTCCGAGAAAGCGGGCGCCGGCGATGGCAGCAGCCTCAGTTGTGCGAACCAGCTCAAGAGCCAGGTTGCGTTCGGGTCGGACAGGAACGTCGCTCATGGAGTATCAACCTACTGACTGATCGGGCACGCGTACGAACATACGCTTGTAGTCCTCATCGGCAGCCAGCGACCGACCGTTAACGACACCCTCGGGCGCGACAAAGCAGACTCGCTGGAGGCCAACACGGGCGTTGGTCGTCCGGCTTGAGCCGGGCAGCTGGTGTCAGGCAGACTGACCACTCGACAGATCAACGAGGAGCTGAGCCCAACGCTGATCTTCGAGCGCAAACGCATCGTGCTCGTTGGCCCGAAGGGCTTCTTGGGCCGCAGCAAGATCGGCTCGAGCCGCCTCGCCATCGATCTCTGAAGATGGCATTGCCTGGTCAGACAACACGGTGACTGATTGGCCCGTCACGGACACAAATCCGCTGCGCACCGCAAACGACATCACGTCGCCTGACTCTTCGGTGACGCGCACCTCAGATGGCTCGAGCGAACCGATGAAGGGCTCGTGTCCAGCCAGAAATGCGATCTCGCCGCCACCCCGGGTACGGGCGATGACTTGGGTGCCCTCGCCGGAATACAGCACATCCTCCGGAGAGACGAACTCGATGGAGAAGGCCATGGATCAGACGCCTGCGTCGGCTTGAAGCTGCTCGGCCTTCTCACGGGCGGAGTCAGCACCACCGACGTTGAGGAAGGCCTGCTCGGGCAGGTCATCGAGATCACCGTTGACGAGCGCTTCGAACGAGTCGATGGTCTCTTCGACAGGGGTGAAGTTTCCGTCGAGGCCGGTGAAGACCTTCGCCACGAACATGGGCTGCGACAGGAAGCGCTGGACCTTGCGGGCTCGGTCGACGGTGATGCGGTCTTCTTCAGACAGCTCGTCGAGACCGAGAATGGCGATGATGTCCTGCAGCTCCTTGTAGCGCTGGAGGATCTCCTGCACCTGGCGAGCCACGTTGTAGTGACGGCTACCAACAACCTCAGGAGCCAGAATTGTCGAGGTCGACGAGAGCGGATCCACGGCCGGGTAGATACCGAGAGCTGCGATGTCACGGCTCAGCTCGGTGGTGGCGTCGAGGTGGGTAAAGGTGGTGAACGGCGCCGGGTCGGTGTAGTCGTCAGCAGGGACGTACACAGCCTGGAGCGAGGTAATTGAGTGACCACCGGTCGAGGTGATGCGCTCCTGCAGCACACCCATCTCGTCGGCGAGGGTGGGCTGGTAACCCACGGCGGAAGGCATACGACCGAGGAGGGTTGACACCTCGGAACCGGCCTGCACGAAGCGGAAGATGTTGTCGACGAACAGCAGCACGTCCTGGCCCTGCTCGTCACGGAAGTACTCCGCCATGGTGAGGGCCGAAAGTGCAACACGGAGGCGCACACCGGGCGGCTCGTCCATCTGGCCGAAGCACAGGGCAGCCTTTGAGAGCACCGACGTCTTGCCGTCGCCCATCATGGTCTCGCCCATCTCAATGAAGAGGTCGGTTCCCTCACGGGTGCGCTCGCCCACACCGGCGAACACGGACACACCACCGTGGTTGGATGCCACACGGGTGATCATCTCGGTGATGAGCACGGTCTTGCCCACGCCGGCACCACCGAAGAGGCCGATCTTTCCACCCTGGAGGTAGGGCGTCAGCAGGTCGATGACCTTGATGCCGGTCTCGAGCACCTCTTTGGTCGGAGCGAGCGAGTCGAACGACGGTGCAGCTCGGTGGATGTCCCAGCGCTGATCGACGGTGACCTCGTCCATACCGACATCGAGCGGCTGGCCGATCACGTTCCAGATGTGGCCGAGCGTTGCGTCACCGACGGGCACCTGAATGCCGTGACCGAGGTTGCGGACAACCTGGCCCCGACGCAGACCGTCGGTGGGCTTCAGGGCAACTGCTCGCACTCGACCGCTGCCGAGGTGCTGGGCGATTTCGGCCATGACTTCAATTGTTTCGCCGCCGACCTCGACGTCGAACTCGACGGCTTGATTGATCTCGGGAAGCGAGTTCGGTGGGAACTCAATGTCGACCACGGGGCCGGCAATGCCGACGATGCGGCCTTCTTTGAGTTGGGGTTCAGTGACGGTCATTGTGTTGTGTGCTCCTGAGACAGTCGCGGTGAGAAAGATCGGTGTGGTTATGCGTCGAGGGCTTCGGCGAACGAATTGATGACCTCGGCTGAGGCTTCATCGTTGAGGGACTCTGCACCACTGACGATCTCCATGATCTCGGTGGTGATGGACTCCTGGCGAGCCCGGTTCATTTCTCGGCTGAGCTTGATGATGAGCTCTTCAGCGTTTTCGGTTGCCGCTTTCATGGCCCGCTGGCGGTTGGCGTGCTCAGATGCAGCGGCATCGAGCAGAGCAGCAAACAGGCGGGCTTCGACGTAGCGAGGCAGCAGGTCTTCGAGCACACCCTCTGGCGAGGGCTCGAAGCTGAATCCGGCCAGTGCTTCGGCGTCGCCGCCACCTTCGTCAGCGATGGTCTTGGCTGAGGTGAGCGGCAGGAAACGGCGCACAACGGGGCGCTGCGTGCCGAGGCTGACGAACTCGGTGTAGATCAGTTCGACCTGGTCGACTTCGCCGGCATCGAACAACTCACGAACCCGGCGAGCAATCTCACGAGCATTCTCATACGTCGGATTGTCCGTGAAGCCGTCGTAGCGGGTGTCGATGTCGAAGCCACGGAAGTTGAAGTAGTCGGCCACCTTCTTGCCAACGGAGACAATGCGATAGTCGCCACCGTCGGCTCGCAGAGCCTGAATCTCACGCTCGGCGGAACGAATGACCGCCGAGTTGTAGGCGCCGGCGAGGCCGCGATCGCCTGCGCAGACAACAAAGGCCACGCGCGAGACATTCTCGGCTTCACGCAACAGCGGGTGGCTCACGTCAGCGCCGCCAGCTGCGAGGTCCTCGATGACACCGGTGAGCTGCTCGGCGTAGGGCCGGGCAGCGCGTGCACGTTGTTGGGCCCGGGCCACGCGGGTGGCCGCGATCAGCTCCATGGCTCGCGTGATCTTCTTGGTGTTCTTGACGCTGCCGATGCGGCGGCGAAGGATGCGCTCTGTACCACCCGGCATGTCAGGCTCCTCGAGATCGGGTCGACGGCGAAACGGACAACGAAATCAGCTTTCGGCCCGGCTGACGTCTTCTTCGGGAAGCGTGTTGGTGGCGTCGACCATGTTGGTCGTTGCGTCGCCCTGTGCCTCTGCGTCGGGGGCTGAAGCTGATCCGTCAGATCCGGAGAACTGATCGGTGAAGGCAGCAATACCAGCAAGCAGCGCCTCTTCGTCCGGCACACTGCCGTCAGAAGCGATGGAGCGGAGCACATCGGAGTGACGTGAGTTGAACCACTCCAGCAGCTCGCTCTCGTAGCGAGTCACATCGGCAACATCGACGTTGTCGAGGTAGCCACGAGTTCCGGCGTAGAGAACGACAACCTGCTCTTCGACGGGGACCGGTGCGTTGATGCCCTGCTTGAGAAGCTCGGTCAGGCGGTAGCCACGGTCGAGCTGGGCCTGCGACACGGCGTCGAGGTCAGAACCAAAGGCGGCGAAGGCGGCGAGCTCACGGAACTGCTGCAGGTCGGACTTGAGCGTGCCGACCGCGTTCTTCATGGCCTTGATCTGGGCAGCTGAACCGACTCGGCTCACGGAGATACCAACGTCGACAGCGGGGCGGATACCGGACTTGAACAGGTCGTCCTGGAGGTACACCTGCCCGTCGGTGATCGAGATGACATTGGTGGGGATGTACGCCGAGACGTCGCCAGCCTTGGTCTCGATGATCGGCAGGGCCGTCAGCGAGCCAGCGCCGTTGTCGTCGGACAGCTTCGCGGCCCGCTCGAGCAAACGGCTGTGGAGGTAAAAGACGTCGCCGGGGTAGGCCTCACGGCCTGGCGGGCGACGGAGAAGCAGCGACACCTGGCGGTAGGCCTCGGCCTGCTTGGAGAGGTCGTCGTAGATGGCGAGGGCGTGACCGCCGTTTTCCATCCAGTGCTGGCCCATGGCGCAGCCGGAGTAAGGAGCCAAGAACTTGAACGGCGCCGGATCGGAAGCGGCAGCCACGACAACCACGGTGTATTCCATGGCGCCGGCCTCTTCGAGGAGTGCCACGGTCTGAGCGACAGTCGACGCCTTCTGACCAATCGCCACGTAGATGCAGTTCACGCCGAGGCCCTTCTGGGCCAGGATGGCGTCGATGGCGACGGTGGTCTTGCCGGTCTTGCGGTCGCCGATGATCAGCTCACGCTGGCCTCGGCCAATCGGGATGAGCGAGTCGACAGCCTTGATGCCTGTTTGCATCGGCTCGTGCACCGGCTTGCGGCCGGTGATGCCAGGAGCCTGGATCTCCATGCGGCGGTCTTGCACATTGGACAAGGGGCCCTTGCCATCGATTGGCTCACCGAGCATGTTGACGACTCGGCCGAGGACGCCGTCGCCGACCGGGACGGAAAGAATTTCGCCGGTGGCTTCGACGGTCTGGCCCTCTTGGGCGGCATCGGCATCACCGAGGATCACGGCGCCGATGGTGTGTTCGTCGAGGTTGAGGGCGAGACCGATGGTGCCGTCCTCGAACCGGAGCATCTCGTTGACGGCTGCGTCTGGCAGGCCGCTGACTCGAGCGATGCCGTCGCCGACCTCGACCACGGTGCCAACGGTCTTCGACGAAACGTCGGAGTCGTAGGCATCGAGGTTCTTCTTGAGGGCTCCGGTGATGTCTGCTGGATCGAATGTGAGTGCCATGTGATTCGGTGCTTTCTGCCGGGCCTAGATGGCGTCGCGCATCTTGTTGAGGCGAGTACGGAGTGAGCCATCGATAACGGTGTCGCCGATCGTGGTGACGGCGCCTCCGACGACGGATGGGTCAATGACAACCTGGAGCTCGATGTCGTTGCCCGTTGAGGTCTTGAGTGCCTGAGCCAGGCGAGTCTTCTGATCTTCAGTGAGAGCAACCGCTGAGCGAACCGTTGCCACCTGGGCACCGTCAGCGCCGGCCGACGACGACACAAAGGCGTTCACGATCTCGCCAAATGCGCTGCCCTTGCCAGCAGCGATGATCATCCCGGCGAGGGCCCGAGTGGTATCGGTGACCTTGTTCTGGAGGATGTCGTCGAGGATCTGGTTGCGGGTCGATGCGGGCAACAGGTTGTTGCTGACCGACTGACGCAGTTCGTCATTGCTCTCGATGGCGTTGGAAACGGCGACAAGCTCGGTCTTGACGCTTGCGACGTTGCCGTCGGCTCGAGCAACGGCGAGCAGAGCGTCGGCGTATCCCGTGATCTGATCGGACATCTGGTGTTCTCCGGTACTGGCTGGCTCGGTAGTGAAGGGTGGACGGTGGTCAGCGTGAGGACGACCTCAGCTGAGGCGGCCGACCTGGTTGATGTAGGTCTCGATGAGGTCGCTGTGTGCAGCATCGTCGAGCGATTCGGTGACCACGGTCTCCGTGGCGGAGCGAGTGACTCGAGCAACCTCTTCTTGGAGGTCGCCGAGCGCCTGGCGCTTCATCGTCTCGACATCGACAGCACCGCGGGTGCGGATCGCCTCGGCGTCAGCCTCGGCCTTGGCCTTGAGATCGACCTTCAGACGAGCTGCGGTCTCTTGGGCCTCTGCGCGAATGCGGTCCTCTTCGGCGCCGACGTCAGGAAGATCGGCGGTCGATTCGGTGAGCGCAGCTTCAGCAGCGTCGCGCTCCGCACGTGCGGCATCGAGTTCGTTGCGGATGCGCTCGGTACGCCCCGTCATCGCCGCCTTGATGGCCGGTCCGGCCTTCCAGACGACGAGGGCGAGGAGAACGAAGAACGCAAGTGATCCCCAGACGACCTCTCGGATGTCGCTTGCGAGCTGGACACCGTTGGGCCCCTCAGCAGCAAAAAAGTTCAGCATGGCGTGCCTCAGTTCGGGTTGTTGAGGTAGCGGTCGACGACCGGCTGCGCTGAGCTCAGCGGAACCTGTCGATCCATGACCTTGGAAGCGGCACCGGCAGCGAGTTCTGCGACCTGGGGGCCAAGGCCCGACATTGCTGCGGCGCGAGCCTCGGCAATTTCGGCTTCGGCGTCGGCCTTCAAGGCCGCCACGTCGGACTCTGCGGCGCTGATCAGCGTGGCTCGTTCGGCCTCGGCTTCAGCTCGAGCGGCGTCGACCACTTGGGCCGCCTCGGCTCGAACGTCAACCAGCTGATCGCTCACCTCAGAAGCAGCGGAGCCAGCCCGGCTACGGGCTACCTCAGCGGCGTCGAGGTCGGCCTGGATACGAGCGTCGCGCTCGTTCATGACCTTCAAGACCGGCGGGAGCAACACGAACTTCACCAGCGCCCACAATGAGAAGAAGGCGACAGCGCCCCAGAAGATCTCATTGGCGACCGGAAGGATCGGGTTGGCTGCTTCCTCAGTCGATTCAGCGGCGAACAGGATGAACGACATCCGGATCAGGCGAACTTCAGGAGGATGAAGACAACGAAGCCGATGAGGGCGAGCGCCTCAGTAAAGGCAATGCCGAGGAACATGGTGGTTTGGACCTGGCCTGCAGCCTCGGGCTGGCGGGCCATGGCCTGGACGGCCTGGCCGACCAAGTAACCGATGCCGATGCCTGGGCCGATGGCGGCGAGGCCGTAGGCGAAACCGGCGCTGGATGCGCCTGCTGTTGCCTTGGCTGCGTCGGCATCGCCCGCCTCAGCGGCGAGTTCGATGGCCTGAGCTGCTGTGTTGGCAAGAACGCTCATTGGATGGTGCTCTCCTGAATCATTGCTCCGTGTGGAGCGGTTGGTGTTCTGCCCGAAGGCGAGATCTTGACTGTTGGTTTGCGCTCAGCGGTGAAGCTGAGAGAACTGACTTGCTAGGTAGTGGTGGGCTGCTTAGTGGTGGGCACTGCGTGACAGTGAGATGTACACAGCGGTGAGAAGGCTGAAGACGAAGGCCTGGATCAACGAGACCATGACCTCAAAGCCGGTCAGTCCGACCAGCGTGGCGAACGTGAGGGGCTCGAGAATGACGAGCGGTGAGGCCTTCCACACGGCGATGCAGAGCACGCCGAAGGTCACGAGGAGGATGTGGCCAGCGAGCATGTTGGCGAAGAGACGAACGGCGAGGCCGAAGGGGCGAAGCAAGAACGTCGAGATGAACTCGATGAGGCTCACGAGCGGCATGAGGGCCTTCGGGACGCCGGGCGGGAAGAGCGATGACTTCATGAAGCCACCGAAGCCCTGCGCCTTGATGCCGACGGCGATGAAGGTGACCCACGCAACGAGGGCGAGGATGAGTGGGTTGGCCATGCGGGCGTTCGCCGGCATCTGGAAGGTCGGGATGACCTCAAAGATGTTGCCGAAGAACACAAACAGGAAGATCGACAGCAGCAGCGGCATGTACTTGCGGCCCTCGGGGCCGATGGCCGAGAGGATGACCTGCTTGTCGACGAAGTCGACGATGCTTTCGACGATGTTCTGCAGCCCGCTGGGAACGAGCTCCTTCTTCGAAGCCAGGAACATGATCGTGGGAATGATCAGCGCCAGCAGCGAGATGAGACCGATCTTGTTGAACTCGAAGATCGTTCCTTCGCCGAAGTAGGCGGGCCACTCGACCAAGTTCTCGATCGGTGGGAATTCAAGCCCACCGCCGCCTTCTTCTTCAGCAGCAAACAACAGCAGTGCGTTCACACTGGCTCCTTGACTTCGGTGTTAGCGACGGCCAGCAGCAACGGGCTGCGGGCTCGTACGTCGGGTACGGGGTTTCAGGCCCGGGTGGGCCATCGAGGCAGAGACGTGTCGGAGTTCCCACACGAGCAGGCCGAGGTGCGTGACGATCAGGGTGATGCCGAGCGGCACCATGGCCACCCATGACATGTCCTTGACGACCCACACGGCGGCGAAGATGAGACCGAGGCGCATCACGTAGCCGCCCAGAGAAGCTGCGGCGATCGCGGCGATCGAGATCTTTGATGCCCATCCGAGGAGACCAGCGCTGAGCACCAGATTGATGAGCACGAGGGCCATGGCGTAGCCGACACTGGCGCCACCGTTGAAGCCGGCGAACAGGGCACCGATGCCGATGCCGATCGGCAGCATCCAGGCGCCTCGCATGGCCATGTCGAGCGCAACCTGTGCTGCGGGTGACGGGCCCTCGAGGGGTTCGTGGAGCGCCGTCATGATCGAGCGGCTTTCTGGGTTGTTGAGCGCTGGGCAGCCGACGAGCGAAGGGCTGTGGTCTCAGCTTGCAGGCGGCTGATCTCGTACTTGTACCGGTAGTACAGCGATGCACCTGCGCCGATGAAGCCGGCAATGGTGAGACCGATGGTGAACGCCGGCGTGACGCCGAGGCGACGGTCGATCCAGAGACCGATGAGACCGAGGACGACGGCGGACAGCACGAGCTCGTAAGAGCCGCTACTGCGATGCATCTGATCCGACAGTCCCATCGCACGATCGTCGCCAGAAGAGTTGGCGTCACTACCCGTGTATGCGTCGGCCGAACCTTCGTCGTTCGATGACGTTGCTGAGGGGGAACGGTCGGCTTGCACGGGACCTTGCTCGACTGAGCGCTTGGCGACTACTGACATCTTCTCGCGGGCAACCAAGAAACACCACCCACGACGCTGGCACGTTATTAAGCCGAGGGGCTCCTTCGCAACCCTCAGACAGAAGTCACGCACGTGAAGGCGGAACCCGGTTTTCGTTTCACCTTCTGCTGGACGCTCGATCGTCGTCGGCATCACGTCTGAACTTCGGATCGGAGAGGTCGAGCACGTTGGATCGATCGACGGCCCGAGCGTCGTTGGCAAGCCGTCCGCGGCCGAGTCCGGGACGGAAGGAAACAACCAACAAGATCGACAACGCAACGACGACGGTTGGCACGATCGCGTCGCCGGCACCCTCGTTGTAGACCGGCCAGAGCACGATGCCGGACAGCAAGGCAGTCCAGGCCCAGAGGATGTTCACGCTGCGTCGATGGCCGTGTCCGAGCCGAATCAGGCGGTGATGCAGGTGGCCCATGTCGGCGGTTGCGATGCCTTGGCGGGTCACCAATCGTCGCAGAATGGCAAAGATGGTGTCGACGATCGGCACGCCGAGGATCAGCAGCGGGATAACCAACGGGGCGTAGAAGAAAAACGTCTGGCCCGAGAACGGATTGTCGGCTCGACCGCCCACGGCCATCGTGCTTGCTGCCATGAGCGAACCGAGCAGCAACGCCCCACCATCACCCATGAAGATCTTGGCCGGGTGAACGTTCCACGGCAGAAATCCGACGCAGCAACCGATCACCAGCGCGGTGATGAGGGGCCCGATGTTGGAGTCGAGCAGCAAGCCCTCTTCGAGAAGGCGCGTCGAGTACAGGAAAAACGCGATGGCACCGATGCCGACGATGCCGGCAGCAAGACCGTCGAGGCCGTCGATGAAGTTGAGTGCGTTGGCCATCCCCAGGAGCCACAACACGCTCAACAGAAAGCCGAGATCGGGCGTGAGAATCGTGACCCCCGCAAACGGCACCCGAAAGACAAGAAGCGAGATGCCGCCGAAGGCGAGGAGGCTTGCCGCGAGCACCAGGCCCGCTGTCTTGGCAGGAGCCGAGATGTCGCGAACGTCGTCGACGACCCCAACGAAGTAGGCCATCGATGCGCACGCAAGAACGGCGATCGGCTCACTGGTTCCGCTGAATGACGGCTCGAACCAACCGGTTGTCCACGCCGCAAAAAAGCCAACGAGAAAGCCGAGGAACATTGCGCCACCGCCGATTGACGGCGTTGGCGAACTGTGGGCCGTGCGTTCGTTCGGTGGCGTCATGTAGCCACGGGTCGACGCAATGACCTTGAAGATCGGCACCGTGAGAACTGTCACGCAAGCGGCGACCGCCGCAATCACGATGTAGTTGGAAACGACGGTCGACACAGCGTCGTTTTACTACAGACTCATTCGGGGACGGCCCAGCCCTACTGCGGGTAGGGTGCGAACGGGGTGCAGAGGTCGCGCACGTCGGCACGCACGGCTGCGACTTCGCTGGCATCGGCTCGGCCCCGCAGAGCTCGGGCCATGAGCTCACCAATGCGTGCCATCTCGGGCTCCTTCATGCCCTGGGTGGTGACCGCCGGTGTACCGATACGGATGCCGGAGGTGACAAACGGCGAGCGAGGGTCGTCAGGAATCGTGTTTCGGTTGAGCGTGATGCCAGCCTCGTCGAGCACGATCTGTGCCTCTTTGCCCGTGAGCTCTTCGTCGAAGGTTCGCAGATCTGCGAGCAGTAGGTGATTGTCGGTCCCGCCCGACACCAGCCGGAAGCCTTCGTCTGTCATTTTCTGGGCCAGGGCGCTCGCGTTGGTGACGATCTGCGCGGCGTAGTCCTTGAACTCGGGCGTAGCGGCCTCGGCGAACGCCACGGCCTTTGCGGCGATGGCGTGCTCCTGCGGACCGCCCTGCTGACCAGGGAAGACGGCTTTGTTGATGGCGGGAGCCAGCTCTTCGCTCATCAAGATGCAACCGCCACGCGGCCCACGGAGGGTCTTGTGGGTGGTGAAGGTGACGATGTCGGCCACGCCGACTGGGTTGGGGTGAGCGCCACCGGCGATCAGGCCGGCAATGTGGGCCGCGTCGAACATGAGCAGGGCGCCGACCTCATCAGCGATCTGGCGGAACGGTGCCGGATCGATCATGCGGGGATACGCCGTTGCACCCGTGACGATGAGCTTCGGGTTGTGCTTCTGGGCCAAGTCGCGAACTTCGTCGAGATCGATTCGCTCGTCGCCACTCGTGACCCGGTAACCGACGAAGTTGTAGGTGAGCCCCGAAGCATTCACGGGCGAGCCGTGGGTGAGGTGACCACCGTGGTCGAGGCTGAGCCCGAGGACCGTGTCGCCCGGCTCGAGCAGCGCCTGGTAGACGGCCATGTTTGCGTTGGCACCCGAATGAGGTTGGACGTTCGCCGCTTCAGCGCCGAACAGTTCGCAGACCCGAGAGATGGCGAGGGCTTCGACTTCGTCGACCACCTGGTTGCCGCCGTAGTAACGCTTGCCGGGGTATCCCTCTGAGTACTTGTTAGTGAAGACCGAACCCGTGGCCTCCATCACTGCTGGCGACGCGAAGTTCTCGGATGCGATGAGCTGAAGCGCCGTGTTTTGGCGTTCGATCTCCGCCTTGGTGAGCGCCCAAACGGGATCGTCATTCAGTGTTGGCCAAGGCATGCGTCTGCTCCAAGGTTCAAGGGGGACGGCGAAATGTACAGCTGCAGAAGCGGTCAGGTGTGATCGATTGCGGCGATTTTCGCCACACGGTCGGTGTGCCGACCGCCGTCGAAACCAGCTTCCACGAATGCGTCTACGGCATCAAGGGCAACCTGCACCCCGACGAAACGCTCGCCGACACACATGACGTTGGCGTCGTTGTGCTGACGAGACAAACGGGCTGACGTGGTGTCGTGGACGGTTGCAGCCCGGACGCCGGCGACCTTGTTGGCTGCCATGCAGATGCCGATGCCACTGCCGCACACAGCGACGCCACGTTCGACGTCGCCCGACGCCACGGCACGGCCGATGGCCTCGCCGTAGTCGGGGTAGTCGACCCTGGTCGTGTCGTCTGTGCCGAGATCGACGATGTCGTGGCCAGCGGCCTTGAGATGAGCGGCGATCTCTGTCTTCAGGTTGAAGCCAGCGTGATCGGATCCAACAGCGATGCGCATGGGTGCGAGGCTACGTTCAGGTGCCGGGATTTCGCTGGTTGTTGGCCGCGATTCGTGCGTTGAGCAGACCAAGCACGCGTTCCTTCGCCATGGGATTGCGTTCGAGCAACTGGCGGAACTCCTCGGTACCGAACGACACGAGCACCATGTCTGATTCCGCGATCACGGTGGCGTTTCTCGGACGATGCTCAAGAATGGCCATCTCGCCGACCATGGTTCCCGCGCCAACCGAGGTGACGTACTCACCATTCATCGAGATGAGCACGCGGCCCTCGACGATCACGTAACAGACATCTCCATAACGCCCCTGGTCGGTGAGCTCGGCGCCTGCCTCGGCCTCGACTCGCTGACCGAGCTCGGCGACCTCAGCCAGTTCAGAATCGGAGAATCCACCGAAGAAGGTGACCCCTTTGAGCCACTCGGTGTCGAGCTTGTTGTTACGTCCGAACATCTTGCTGGTTCCCTTCGGAGGGCCGTTCGAGCCGTGGGCCCGATTCCCTCTCACCTGTGCGATGTCACGACACTAACGGACAGACGAGGTCTGTCCCATGTGACGGACAGACGAGGTCTGTCCCATGTGGTTGCTAGCTCGGGGTGCGAGCCAGCACGGCGCGAGCCCGACCGGATAGATCATGGCGGATGCGCACATCAACGAAGCTGGGCCGCAGCTGATCAGCGAAGCCCTCCGCTTGTTCGGGTGAGAGCTCAACAACGAACGCTCCCCCGGGCTTGAGCCAGCGCCCGGCCTCGCTGGCGAGCGCGGAGAGATCTTCGAGGCCCGTGGGCCCGGCAAAGAGGGCGCCTGACGGTTCCCAATCAGCGACGACCGCTTCGAGCTCGACAGCATCCGGAACGTACGGCGGGTTCGAAACGATGAGATCGATCGTCCCCTCGAGCTCATCGGGGATTGCTTCGAACCAGCTTCCTTCCGCGACACGGCCTCGAGCAGCGGCAACACCAAGCCCAACGAGATTCGCTCGAGCAACCGCCAAGGCATCGGCAGATACATCGGTGAGCCAACAGTCAACATCCACCGCCTCGACCAACACCGACAAACCAATGGCGCCGCTGCCCGTGCCGAGATCAACAACCACAGCCGGACCATCGCGAACCTCGTTGAGTTCGTCGAGTGCCCACCCGGCGACTTCCTCGGTCTCTGGGCGAGGGATCAGCACCCGCTTGTCGACCATCAGGTCGAGCTCACGAAACGACCAGCGGCCGAGCACGTATTGCAGCGGCTCGCCCGTGAGTCGGCGGCCAATCATCGCGTCGAACCGGGCAACACCACGAGCGGTTGCTCGCTCGCTCAGCCCGAGATGCAGCTCGGCTCCCTCGAACCCTGAGGCTTCCTCAACGATGCGGCGAGCGCTGATCTCTGCGTCGACGATGTCACCGTTGCTGAGCCGAGTCACGGCTTCATTGAGCAGCTCTTGCCACGAAACGGTCCCATCGAGATCTGGGCCGTCGCGGTCTGGGTCTGGGTCCCCGGCGATGCAGGGAACTTCGGCCGAGTCGTCCTTGTTCAAGGATTCAGCTCACTGACTCGCGTCGTCCGCTTCGGTATCGCCCTGGAGCTGCCGGGTGCGCTCGTCACCAACAAGTGCGTCACTCACTTCGTCGAGCTCACCGGCCAGAACCCGTTCGAGCTTGTAGATGGTGAGGCCAATGCGATGGTCGGTCACTCGGTTCTCTTTGAAGTTGTAGGTGCGAATCTTCTCTGATCGGCCACCACCACCGATCTGATCTCGGCGAGTAGCCGAAGCTTCAGCGGCGGCTCGGTCTTGCTCGGCCTTGAGCAACCGCGAACGCAAGACAACCATGGCTCGGTTGCGGTTTTGGAGCTGGCTCTTCTCGTCCTGCATCGACACCATGACGCCGGTTGGGATGTGGGTGATCCGCACGGCCGAGTCGGTGGTGTTGACGTGCTGGCGGCCAGCACCGGAGGATCGGAACGTGTCGATCTGCAGATCGTTGTGGTCGATCTCGAGATCGACTTCGTCGGCTTCTGGCAAGACCGACACCGTGGCCGACGACGTGTGCACGCGGCCCTGCGACTCGGTGACCGGCACTCGCTGCACCCGGTGGGGCCCCGCCTCGAACTTCATGCGGGTCCACACGCCATCGCCCTTCATGGTGAAGGTGACGTCGCTAAAGCCTCCGAGATCGGAAGTGTGGGAGCCGAGCATCTCGGTGGTCCAGCTGTGGCGAGATGCGTAGCCCTGGTACATCTCATAGAGATCCCGAGCGAACAGGTTGGCTTCCTCGCCGCCCTCAGCACCGCGGATCTCGACGATCACATTGCGGCCTTCGTTGGGATCCTTCGGCAGTAAGAGCACACGGAACTCTGCTTCGAGCTCGGCCACATCGGCCTCGGCTTCAGCGGCTTCGGCTCGCCACTCGTCGCGATCGGCGGGATCGGCCTCGGTCACCAGCATGCGGGCCGCTTCGAGATCGTCTTGGCGGGTACGGAGCTTGCGGCCGACCGCAACCACGTCGCTCAGTTCGCTGTAGCGGCGCATGGCCTTGACGTACCGAGCGTTGTCGGCGACCAGCTCGGGATCGGCGAGCCGAGATTCAAGATCTGCGTGCTCACTTTCGAGCGAGCTCAGCCGTTCCAACATGGAGGCCGAGGGTACTTGACGGGCCTGGCCACCCAGACCACTCCTCTCTCGAACCTGCGTGCACACCACCTCCCCCGCACGGCTCGACACCCGTAACTTCAACCCTCCCTCGAACTTGCGTGCACACGGCCGCCCGTGCAGGGCCCGACGCACGCAACGTCACCCGCCACGAACCTGCGTGCACACCACCTCCCCAGCACGGCTCAACACCCGCAACCTCAACCCTCCCTCGAACTTGCGTGCACGCCTGCGCTTGGGGCCGGTGCCATGCACGCAACTTCAGGAGGCCGCGCTGGGACGAGCCGGAGTCAGACCACTTGGGCCCAGGGAGTGGGCAGGCTTGTGATGGTGATGTTGTCGACGGAAGCGGCTTGGCGGTCAAGAAGTGAGTGGTGATCGCGCTCGGGCACAACGACGACGAGACCGGCGGGTGGGCCTCCGGCATCGAGATGCCGAGTGCGGTAGTCGACAGCCTCGACGACAACATCGGTGTCGATCCCGACGAAGCACACGGCAATGACTGACTGACCATCGGCTCGTTCACCGATGCCCGCTATCGGAACAGTGCCGAGCACCGTCGAGCGGGGCCGCAACGGCGGCAGCGTGTCGAACGACGACAAATCGAGGAGGCTCGGGTCGGCGAGCACGGTGGAGCGCAACCAACGCTCGCGAGCCAACCGATTGAGCGG
>CALJSB010000091.1 GCA_937976305.1 uncultured Acidimicrobiales bacterium | reverse complement strand
GCACGGCGTCGAAGGAGCGTGGCACGGCTTCCTCCGCCTGCACGATCACTCCTACATCGCCTTCGTCGAGATGGACGACAACAAACCGATCGAACGCGAGATCGGCAAGACCCACGCCGGCTGGCCCGGTGGCGCCAGCTCTGGTGGCACGATGCAGCACGTGTCGTTCAACGTCGACACGCGAGACGACCTGCTGGCCATCCGGGATCGGATTCGAGATCGGGGCCACAACGTCTACGGGCCGATCGATCACGGCATGTGCTACTCGATCTATTTCGCTGGCTACGAAGACTTGTCACTCGAGGTGTCGACGTCAGAGTCGGCGATCGATGGCCGCGCATGGATCGACCCCGAAGTTGTCGAGCTCGCTGGCATCACACCTGAGGAGCTGGAGCGCTACCGCAAACCAGCAGCATTCGAGCGCCCGGCGTCTCCCCTGCCTCAGCCTGAGCGCAATCCTGATCTTCCGTACCCGCGCGGAATGGATGCCGAACGCTACGACATGGTCCTGAGCGTGCCGGACGAAGTCATCGAAGCCCCAACGAAAAACTCCGAGCCTCCCGTCGCAGTCGACGACGACTAGCTCGCTACCGGGGCGAGGTCGCTTACTGCTGGGTGTAGACGCCGAACTGAGCGTCGGTGATCGAGTAGGCGGCGACACCAATGCCGGCGTCGGTCTCTTCGCCCGTGGCGATCATCGTGCCTGCGACCCACACAGCACCCCACGACTCATCGAGGGTCATGCCCTGACCCTCTTCGAGGGTGATGAGGATCGTCTGATTCGGCGGCGGTGCCGGCACATGGATGCAGGCGCCGAAGGTAGGGACTAACAGGAACTCGGTCACGAGATCACCGTCGTAGGTGATCGGGGCAACAAAGCCGGCCATCTGGATGGGTTCGCCGTTCAGCGACTCATCGACACCGGCAGAGTCGTACAGCGCTTGCATCTCGGCGTAGATGGCTTCAGCATCCGGCGAGCCGGGCTGTACCTCAAGCAACTCATCTTCGTATTGGGCGAAGACTTCGTCAGCCGAGAAGCCGACAGGAATGAGCTCTTCCCACTGGATCTCTCGGAAACCATCTGGCGGCGGGGTTCCCGCTGTGCCGTCAGAAGCCGCATCGGCGGAGAACTGGTCGAGCGTCGCCCCGTAGTTGTGGCCACCGACCTCGGCGGGCACGTCGTCGCCAACACCAGGCTGAAGCGGGATCGTGCCGCTTGGGATCGTTCCCGGCGAATTCGTGCCCGTTGCTTGGGCCGTCTCGCCGTTCTGTCGAATCTGGATCGTTCCGCAGGCCGAGGCCGCCACGGCGACCGCAATCAACACCGAAATGAGCGAAAAGGACCGCTGACGTTTCACAAAAGGTTTTGTCGGCACGATCTGGTTACACCTTCAGCGCCAGGCCATCTTGAATCGACCGGCGATACGCAATAAATCCGGGAATTAACGCTACGAGGACGGCTCCAAGAATAACACAGGCCATGATGCCCAATTGGGTCGCGTCGAGCCCTGTGGCGGCCACATTCACCCCAAATCGACTCGCGATCGTTCCCCGAGCCGCCGCTAGTAGGCCGTAGAGCTTGGCGACGCCGAGCACGCAGCCAGCAGTCACAACCAGAAGTGTTTCGATGAGAATCAGCAGCACCACGTGGGACGCACGAGCGCCAACCGCTCTGAGCACGGCAATCTCTCGTCTGCGCTCGTTCAGCGTCGACAAGATCGTGGTCAGCATGCCGAGCAGGCCGGCAACCAACACAAAGCCGGAAATGACAAACATGACTTGCTCGACGGTCGAGATCGTTCGCCAGAATTCAGAAAGCGTGGCGCTGGGAAGAATGGCCGACATCGGCTCGCGCTGGATGTCGTTGATCTCGCGCTGCACCTGAAAGGTCTGCGCTCTATTTTCGAGTCCGACCATGAATGCAGTGATCGACGTCGGGGTGAGATCGAACTGCAAAGCTTGTTCCGCCGTGAGGGTGAGTGCCGATCGGCTGCCGTTCTGCCAGTCGACGTGCACCGCCTCGATCCCCTCCAAGCTGGTGTGCACGGTTCGGTCGACGGGTGTTCCGGTTCTCTCCAGAATCCCCACAACGGTGAACGGTTTGTCGTCGTGGGCGGCGAAGTCCACCTCGACAAGGCCGTGCGAGATGATGATCTCGTCGCCCACCTCGTAGCCGAGGTCGTCGGCAACGTCTGCACCCAGAACCGTCTCGAAGGCGCCGTCGAATCGATCGCCCGATTCGAGCTCGAGCGACTGCTTGTTGCCATACATGTAGAAGTCGAAATAGTCCGTTGATGTGCCCATCACCCGGAATCCTCGATGCGAATCGCCGAGCGAGATCGGCACCGTCCACGCAACCTCGTCCATCGCTGCGATGTCCTGGTAGGTCTCCCAGCTGACGTTGTTCGTTGCGTTGCCGATGCGGAACACGCTGTAGAGCAGCAAGTTGGATGGCGAACTGCGTGCGCCGACGATGAGGTCGGTCTGCGACACCGTGTTGAGCAGGCTGGTCCTCGACTCCTTGCGGATCTTGTCGACTCCGAGCAGGAGCGTCACGCTGATCGCGATCGTGAACACGGTGAGGAGCAGGCTGGTGCGGCGAAAGCGAGCGCTCTTCCAAGCGATGCGGATGAGGTTCACCACTCGCTCCTTGCTTCTTCACCGACGGTCAGTTCGAGCGTGCGGCTGAACGAGGTGGCGAGCTGTGGGTCGTGGCTCACGAAGATGAGCGTGCAGCCCTGGGCTTCGACTTCCTGAAACAACAGCTCCATGAAACGGTCGCGGTTGTCGGCATCGAGCGCGGACGTCGGCTCGTCGGCGATGAGAATTTCGGGACCACCGATGAGGGCTCGGGCGACGGCAACTCGCTGCTGTTGCCCAACACTCAGCTTGTGGACGGGTGCGCCGTGGAACTCTTCGGCGAGGCTGAGTGCGCTGAGGAGCTGTCGCGCCGTGGTGGTGACGTCGGCCGAGTCCGTGACTCGTTGCTTCTTCCGATCCGAGAACGCACACGAGAGGGTGACGTTCTCGAGCGTGGTCAGGTAGGGCAGAAGGTTGAACTGCTGGAAGACGACGCCGATGTGGTCGGCTCGAAACTGGTCGCGCTTACTCGGCGACAGGGTGGAGAGATCTGTCTCGAGGAGCCGGATCTGTCCTTGTGAAGGCGTGTGAATGCCGGCCAGCAGGTTCAGCAGCGTTGTCTTGCCGCTGCCGCTGGCGCCCCGAACGAAGAGGTGCTCGCCGGCGTCGAGGTGAAGTTCGTCGATCGCAACGGTGTCTGACGTTTGACCAGGCCAGCGGAACCGGACCTGGTCAAGACTGACGACGCTGCGATCTGGACCGGTCACCCTTGCAGCGACAGCGTGGTTGAGGAGGGTGTCAGCTCGCCGGCTGATTGTTCGGTCGGTGAAATCCACTGTGCATCGATGTCTTCAAAACCGGGGAACTCCGCGAAGAGTTGGCTGGCGTCGAGTTCGCTGATCTCATCTGCGTTCTCGCAGTTGAACACCCACGACACCGTAATCTCCGAGTGGCTTCCGTCGCGTTCGATCTCTGTGTCCGCCGTATCGGCGAGCGTGCAGCCTGCCTCATCGTTGAGTGTCAGCACGCCGGGGGCGACGAGGGCGTCGAGTCGGTCGGCTTCGGTGGCGATGTCTTCGTCCGTCTCGGGCTCGTACTCGAAGCCAAACACGTTGAAGTTGGGGCTGATCAAGTCGACAACAACCTCGGAGTCGACCCAGACAACCGACAACTCAGCGGTGCCGTGCTCGTGCGCACCGAGCCCACCGGACGCCTCGTCGTCATGGTCGTGATCGTCTTCGTCGGTGTGGTCTTCGTCGTCATGATCGTCGTGGTCTTCGTCGCTGTGGTCCTCGTCGTCGTGATCTTCGTCGGCGTGGTCCTCGTCGCTGTGGTCCTCGTCGTGGTCGGCCTCAGCTGTAGTCGTCGTGGCAGCACTGGCTGCCTCAGTGCCTGCATCGGCGTCGGTGCCGCAGGCGGCGAGACCCAGAGCAAGGGCGACGGCAAGGGCGAGGTGGCGCGACTTCAAAGTCATAATGAGAATCATT
>CALJSB010000090.1 GCA_937976305.1 uncultured Acidimicrobiales bacterium | reverse complement strand
GTGAGCACGCGGTCTGGGTTGGCCGTGCGGTGGGCGGCCCCGGCCATCGACGCTTGGGCGATCACCACAACCTCGGTCGCCGAGTCGATCTGATCGATTGCGCTTGCGACGGTGTCGAGAAAGCGTTCGTTGTCGCCGGCTTCGAAGTGGGCCCACGCGCCATCACAAAACACGCTGTCGATGATCGGCTCGAACTCCAGCTTGCTCGCCTCTTCGGTGAGCAGATCAAGAGCCGGAGCGGCTGCTGACTCAACCGCGGTCACGACGGCAATACCACCGGTCTCAGATGATGCTGCTCGGGCGACGGCTGCCGATGCCATGGGCCGATCGATGCGCACGACTTCGACGTTTGTGCCCTCCGCAGAGCGTTCGGCCACGCCCGAGATCGTCGAGCATGTGCACACGATGATGTCGAGGCCTGTCTCGCCTGAATCTGTCTGGCTCGATGCTGTTTGGCCCAGTTCGTCGAGAGCCGCCGCCAACGCGGCGCGGAGTCGATCGTCGATGCCGTGTACTCGTGCGTGGTCCAGCAACTCGGTTCTGACAAGATGATGCGACGTTGCTTGGTCCGCACTCGATCGCTCGGCGTGTTCATCGACGAGGGCAGCGAAGGTATCGACATGCACGTCGGCGGTATGAAGGAAGCCGATGCGGACCATGCGCCGACCTTACCGGTGGGGAGAACACGCAGTTTGGCCATTTTTCTGCGATCGTGTCCCCCGTGATGCCGACTCCATGCGTGTTCCCATCATGGCGATCGCGATCACTTCCCGGCTGGACCCCCAGCCGAGCTCGGGTTCGAGCATCGTGACGCCCGAGTCAGATGCCGACTCGGCCCCTCTCGATGTTGCTGGGCTCGACTTCAACTCGTACTACCGAGATGACTACCGCCGGCTCGTCGGCTTGGCCTTTGTGCTGACTGGGTCGCAATCGTTGGCCGAAGATGTGTGTCAAGACGCCTTGACCGAGGCCCATCGACGGTGGGAGACAATCAGCAGGTACGACGATCCGGGAGCCTGGGTCCGTCGTGTCATGGTCAACAAGTCGCGCTCCCGATTCCGCAAGCTCACCTCCGAGACCAAGGCGCTGACCCGACTCGGATCTCGGCGGCTCGAACCGATCGAGCCAACCGAGCGCTCTGTCGAGGTGTGGGACCGTGTGCGGGAGCTTCCGAAGCGGCAGTCGCAGGCGATTGCATTGTTCTATTGGGAGGACAGATCGATCGCCCAGATCGCTGAGATTCTCGACTGCGGCGAAGAGACGGTGAAGACCCACTTGAAGCGAGGACGGGCCGCCCTCGCTGACACCCTGGGCCCAGCGTGGAAGAAGGGCGGTGCCGCAGATGAATGACAAACCCGATGATCTCGAGTCGGCTCTGTTCGCTGCTCGTGACGACGTGCGGGGCGAGCTCGCAGGAGTTTCGGTCCCTGACTTCGTTCCAAACCGTCGCACCGGCCCCGTGGCGGGTGCCGCGCTTGGGCTGATCTTGTTGGTCGGAGGCGTCTTCGCGCTGTCGAACCGCGATGCGTCGGAGTTCGTCGAGGCCGAGCCTGCCGGTACCACCGCCACAACAGCGGTGGCAACGACCTCTGCAGCCCCGGCAGACTCTGAAGCAACAGCACCAGCATTTGAGCCCGTCACTGACATCGATGTGCGGCTACCAGCCGACGTTCCGCCGCCTGCTGTCGACGAGACTGCGATCGATCCTGTCTTTGGCTCGACCAGCACCCGGCTGACCACCGCGGAGTCCGGTGAGTTCGTCACGCCGGTGCAGGCAGCTGGGTCGGCCTTCAACGCCGATGGCACGCGTTTACTGCTGTACCGGACTGGCGGAGGCCACGAGCTGTACGACGTCGAATCGAAGACCTTTGTCGGCACGGTGCCTATCGAGCCCAGCGATATCGAAGATGTGTTTTGGAGCCCAACCGAGCCCAACGTGTTGTTCTACGCCACCGGGACACAGCTGTTCCAGTTCGACGTCGACTCTCGGGTTGAAGACGTCGTTGCCGAGTTCGCTGACTGCGCCGGGCTCGCCATGGTGGCACCACCGTCGTGGGACGGTGATCGTTTTGCCCTTCGCTGCTGGAACGAAGCCCTCGACGCCGAGAAGCTCACCCTGCTCGCCTATCGCCAAAGCGACAACTCGGTGGTGTCGGTTGTTGCCGGTGATGCTGGCAACGCCCTCGTGTCCCCCTCTGGCGACCGGTTTGCGTTTGTCGATGGCGACTCGGGTCTCGTCACGATCTACGACTCGACCCTGACTCCAACAGGCATCACGGTAGACAGCGGTAGCTCCGCAGCAATGTCACGACGCAATGGCCGAGACGTCCTCGTCACGACCGGGTTCGGGGGTGTTGCCACAGGCTCCGTCATCGCCTTCGATCTCGAGACTGGCGAAGCCGAGACGGTGATCGGGTTGGCGTCGGGTTACCCATTCCCGCCGGGTGGCACCCGTCTGGGCGTGACCGCTGCACCCTTTGTTGTTGTTTCCGCTCCCGAGATCAGCGACCGATCCTCGTGGGATGTTCTCGACGGTGAGATTCTGCTTGTCGACATGAGCAGCGCCGAGGCCCAGGTCATCCGGTTGGCGCACAATCGGGTGACGCCAGCAGACGAATACTTTCAGCGGCCCTTTGCCGCGGTGAGCCCCGATGGCACCCAGGTCGCCTACTCGAGCGACTGGAACCTCGGTGACCGAGCCAACACGTATCTGATCGAGCTTGCCAAGTAGCCCGAGCGATTGGTGTCCGCCGATAGCGTGCGCCCATGGTTGTGGCGATCGAGCGGCTGAACGCTGCATCTTCGGTGGACGATCTCGTGACGCTGCGGGTGGCGTGGGGTGTTGAAAACGGTCGCGAGCTCGATGACTCGTTTGCCGAGCGTTTCGTGTCGTGGTTCGAGAAGGAGCGAGATCGTAGAGAGTTCTTTGTGGCCTATGACGATTCTCGGCCGGTGGGCATGGTCAATCTCGTGTTGTTCGAGCGCATGCCGAGCATTGGCGGGCCCGGTGGCGGTTGGGGGTACCTCTCAAACATGTATGTGGTCCCTGAACGCCGCAACGCCGGGGTTGGAGCGAAGCTGATCGAGGCTCTGATTGAGGTCGCCGAAACGAACCGTCTCGAACGGATCGTTCTGAAACCAACCGGTCGCTCGGTGCCGTTGTATGAACGCCAGGGCTTTCGAGGCGACAATCAGTTGATGGTTCGCATCTGATGGAGCGTTTTGACGACTACATGGAGCGTTGTCTCTACGGCCCCGACGGCTTCTATTCGACTGGGCAGGGCGTCGCGGGCCGCCGAGGTGACTTCATCACGAGCCCGGAAGTCGGGCCGTTGTTCGGCGTTCTCATTGGCCGCTGGCTTGATGCGGTGTGGGAAGAGAGCGGCCGGCCTGACCCATTCGTGGTGATAGACGCTGGCACCGGACCTGGCACCTTGCTGCGGGCTTTGGCCATGGCCAACCCGGCATGTGCGGCATCGTGGCAACTCATTGGCGTCGACCGCGCCGTCGACGATGTTCGAGTCGAAGGCGATATCCGCATTCAGCCTGAGCTTCCAGCGGATCTGGCTGGTGCCGTCATCATTGCCAACGAACTGCTGGACAATCTGCCGTTTCGAATCGTTGAGCGGCATACAGATGGTTGGACCGAGAGATTCGTGGACGACGGCGCCTTTGTTGATCAACCGATCGACGATCCCGGTCTTGCTGTCGGTGCTGTTCAGCGGCCGGTGCCCCTCCTCGATGCGGCCGCCGGTTGGCTCACCGCCGTGCTGGCCCAGAATCCGTGCCGTGTCTTGGCGCTCGACTACGGAACAACGACAACCACTGAGCTTGCCGAGCGCGGTGGCTGGTTACGCACCTACCGGTCCCACGCACGAGGCAATGACCCGCTCGCCGAGCCGGGCCAGTGGGACATCACCACCGACGTTGCCGTCGATCAGCTGCCCGGCCACCCACAAACGACGACCCAAGCTGCGTTTCTCGGCGAGCTCGGAATCGATGATCTCGTTGCGACTGGTCGAGCTGTGTGGGAGGCGAACGCGGCCCGCCCCGATATGGAGGCATTTCGCATGCGCAGTCGCATCAGCGAGTCAGAAGCTCTGCTCGACGAGTCGGGACTCGGATCGTGGCTCGTCCTCACCTGGTCTGGCGGCTGATCGGGGCCGGAGACACCGCATCGCATGGGCTGAGCCGCTTTCTACACTGGAGCTGCTTCGCGGTAGGGTTAACGGTCTGTAAAGGGGGGCGACCTTGTCGAACACTTCGACACCACGAGAGAGCCTGAGCCGTTCAGGCATTGCCAAGGCTGCTCTCGACATGACCGACGAGGTCGGGCTTGCCGGCCTTTCGATGCGCAAGCTCGGAAGTTCGCTCGGGGTCGAGGCGATGTCGCTCTACCACTACGTCGCCAACAAGGACGATCTGCTCGATGCTGTTCTCGAGCAGCTCTATCTTGAGATCGAGCTGCCGCTCGATGTTCCGGAAAACGATTGGGAGACCGCTTTTCGTCTTGGTCTGCGCTCGTTCCACGACGTGTTGATCTCTCATCCAGCAGCTCTCGAGCTGATGTCGAGTCGCCCGGCACCCTCTGTCGAGGCGTATCAGGTGCTCACCTGGGCCTTGAAGCGCCTCGCCATCAGCGGTCTCGAGCTGCCGCAAGCGTCAGAAGCTCTGCACCTCGCCATCTCATTTGTGTTGGGGTTCACGTCGACTGAGCAAGGTGTGCTGGCCGCCGTCAGGTCTGGGCAGGGTCTTGATCCCGAGACAATGTCGCCCGAGCAAGGTGCGGAATCGGTCCGGCTCATGAGCGAGCGAAGCAGCGACGAGGTCTTCGAAGCCGGTCTGAACGGCGTCATCGCCGGGCTCCGGTCCGTCTACAACCTGCCGTAGCTCATCAACCGGCCTGTACTGCTCAACTGGCCTGTACTGCTCAGCCGGCCGGAGTCACCCTGACCAGCTCAGCGTTCTTGATATCGAAGTAGGCGAGGTTGGGCGGAGGCTGTTCTGGAGGAGGGCTGCCGAAGGCAAACCAAAGCGGCACATCAGGCTCATCGTGGACGAGTCGGTAGAGGTCACGGGCCTGGGGGTTGTAGAAGGCCCAGCCGACGCCACCCGCCACTGATGGATTCGTGATCCGAACACCTTGGTCGGCTTCTGTCCACGTTGCTGGACCGGTCCAGTCGCTCGGCGGCATGAGCTGAGCGATGGCAGCTTCGGTCGTTCGGAAGTCGTCAGCCGACCGCACGTATGGTCCGAGATCGTTGAACACACCCACGAGCGACAGTGCGACAGCGCAGCTGAGCAGGGGCCGTAACGCCCCAGGTCTTCCCCCGCGGGAAACAGCACTGTTGTAGAAAACGTGCACAGCTGTGCCAAGCAACAACGCGGTACCGAGGGTAGGGAAGTAGTGGGCTCGATCGAGCACGCCCTGGGATTGAATGTTGAAACCAGCGGCGGCAAAGGGTGCAAGCCCAGCAAGAGCAATCACGACCCCGCAGGCAGCCAGCTTCGCCTCGCCAGACGCCCGTTGACGATCGCGCACGACGGTCCCAAGCGCCCACAGCGCACAGCTGATCACGATCAAACTGCCGATCACGACGAATGGTCGAGGGGCAATGCCGTTGAGGTGCTTCGGAACGGCGTCGAATGGGTTGGCGAAGAAGGTTGTCCCTTCGACTCGTGGAGATCGATTCTTGAGGATGACTGCGGCCGTTCCGTAGAGCACAAGGACAGCTGCCGGGTATGCAACCCGAGCCCGCCAGCTGCTCGAAGTGATGGCAAGGGCGAGGGTGATGAACGGGGCAAGCGAGATCGTGGCCTCGTAGGTGACGATCGACAGCAGCGACAAAATGGTCGCGGCCACCCAGGCCGTGGTTGAGTGGTCGAGAGCATCCGGGCCACGGCGTCGCCCAGCCTGTGTTCGCTTGATTGCGCCGGTGGCGACAATGGCGGAACACAACAGCAGGCACATCGCCACGTGGTTTGGCAATGTCGACGTCCAGAACCGGAGTGAGCCGCGATTGGGCAGCACGACAAAGGTCGTGATCGTGGCAAGAGCGATCGGTCTCGGAACGGTGAGCGACAGCAGTTTCCAGAACAACCAGGCGGCTGTTGCGTTGCCGATGGCGAGCATCAGTAGTTGGATCGCTGGTCGCTCGCCGATCACATTGAACTGCATGGCGTGAATGAGGCCTTGCCCGGGGCGGTACCCCATTTCCGGGACGAAGCCGCCCCAGCCTTCAAAACGAGCACGGGCTGCGAACTCCACGTCGTCGAGCAACAACTCTGGCCTGCGCAGAGCTGCTACCGCAGTCGGCACTGCCGTTGCCACCACGACGAGGAGCCCGATCACGGCGTCGCTTGTGCCAAGGACGCCGCGAGTTGGCTGTTCCCCCACAGAATCGCCTGGAAGCGATCGGCCCGACATGGTTGCGGTCACTCGTTTGCGGTCGGCGCCGATCGGGTTGAGTTGAGCACAACGGTGCCGGGCGAAGGCCTCGAGAGCATCGTTGTGACTGCTTCTCAGCCAAAGGTGAACGAATCGGCTGGTGTGGCTACGGTTTGCTCTGAACACACACCGCCGGGGTCTCGCAGCGACCTCGAGGCTTGAAGGGGAACAGATGTCTGAACCAGCGATTGAGGTCTACGAAGTCGAGGACCGTACGTTTCCGCCGTCTGCTGATTTTGCCGCCTCCGCCAATACTGCAGACTCGTCGCTGTACGACGAGGCCAACGCTGACTTCGAAGCCTTCTGGGCCAGGCAGGCTCGTGAACTCCTCACGTGGGATCGCGACTTCGAAACCGTCCTGGACTGGCAACTCCCCTTCGCAAAGTGGTTCGAGGAAGGTCAGTTGAACGTTTCCGCCAACTGTCTCGACCGCCATGTAGAGGCTGGGCTTGGGGACAAGGTGGCCTATCACTGGGAGGGCGAGCCGGGCGACAAGATCACGATGACCTACGCCGAGCTGCTCACCGAGGTCAAGAAGTTCGCCAACGTCATGAAGAGCATGGGCCTCGAAAAGGGCGATCGCGTCGCGATCTACATGCCCATGATCCTCGAGCTGCCGATCGCGATGCTCGCGTGTACCCGCATCGGCGTGGCCCACTCGGTGATCTTCGGAGGTTTCTCCGCCGACGCCATCGTTGATCGGTGTGTCGACGCGGAAGCCCGCATGGTCATCACTGCCGACGCTGGCTATCGCCGGGGCTCGGCCGCCCCGCTCAAGCCAACGGTCGACTCGGCCCTCGACATCGGAGCGCCGTCTGTCGAAAACGTGGTGGTCGTCGACCGGTGCCACACCGACCCCTCAATGGTCGAAGGACGAGATCACTGGTGGCACGACGTCATGGCCGAGGCCAGCGACGACTGCCCGGCCGAACCGATGGACGCCGAGCAGTTGCTGTATCTGCTCTACACGTCGGGCACCACGGCCAAGCCCAAGGGCATCATGCACACCACCGGTGGCTATCTCACGCAGGTCGCGTTCACCCACAAGTACGTGTTCGACTTGAAGCCGGACACTGACGTGTATTGGTGCGCGGCCGACATTGGTTGGGTCACCGGCCACAGCTACATCGTCTACGGGCCGCTCACCAATGCGTGCACCTCCGTGATGTACGAGGGCACGCCCGATACCCCGGGCAAGGATCGTCTCTGGGACATTGTCGAGCGGTACGGCGTCACACAGCTGGACACCGCACCAACCGCCATCCGCATGTTCATGAAGTGGGGGGCCCAAGAGCCGCAGAAGCACGATCTCTCAT
>CALJSB010000089.1 GCA_937976305.1 uncultured Acidimicrobiales bacterium | reverse complement strand
CACTCCGGTGGCGGTCGTCGATAGCGCTGGCAGATTGCATGTTTTCGTCGGTTCTGCTGATGGTTCGTTGTGGAGGGCGCATCGACCAGCCTCGGGCACTTGGTCTTGGGAATCTCACAGAGGCGCAACAGCAGACTTCTCAGGAACCGTTGCCACAGCGGTAACCGAGAAGAACGGCAGCGTCCACGCCTTTGTTGTCGGAGCGAATGGCGATCTTTGGAAGAAGTCCCGAAACAACGGTGTCTGGCAGAACTGGCAGAAGCTTGGAACCGGGTATCTCGACGGAAAGCCAAGTGCAAGCATCGACGCTGACGGGCGTATCCACGTTTTCGTCGCCAAACCAGGTGGCACCGTCTTTCGCCACCACAGAGCGCCGGCTGACGGCTGGAAAGTCCAGAATCACGGGACGGCCGGCACGGGCTTTGCGGGAGCCGAGTTCTCGTCCCTCATCGACACCGAGGGGCGGGTACACACATTTGCAGTCGCTTCAAATGGTCGACTTCATAAGTTGACCCGCGACCTGGCCCGCCAATGGCGGTGGACAGACCTCGGAACCAACGGGAACGGCTTTCAGAATCAGCGGCCCGTCGCGGTGTCCCAAAAAGACGGGCGTATTCAGGTTCTTGTCTCAGCTGGCGGCGGAGCGATTTGGCGCGTAAGCCGACCGCTCGGCGGGACGTGGACTTGGGAAACCCATGGCAAAGAGGGCAACGGGTTCTCGGGAACGAAACCTGCAGCTGCCGTCAACGGAGATCGAGTGATCTTCTTCTTCAACTCAGGTGAACGAGACGTCTGGCGCCTTCAGCGACAGCCAGGCAAGGGCTGGAGTTGGGACCAGATGGGCCGTCCTGGAACGGAGCGTTCGTCGCTTGGTACTGGTGATCGGTTGAATTTGGGTCAGCAGTTGTATTCGGCGAATGGTGAGTGTCGTTTGGCGTTTCAGCCTGATGGGCAGCTCGTGATTTACCGTTCTGGTAGTCAGTACGTTTGGGATGCGAACACCGTGGGCAAGAACGGTGCTTTCGCGGAAATGCAGGGTGACGGCAACCTCGTCATGTACGAGGCCGGGGGTGTCGACGATGTGTGGGACACCGAGACGTCGGGTTCGGGTGCAACGGCCAGGCTGGGTAACGATTGCGTTCTACGGGTTACGGCCTCGAACGGCACGTTGCTGTGGGACAACGTAAGCGGCAAACCAGCGCCATCCGGCCAGCCAGCGGCATCATCCGGTGGCGACGGTGAAGGTGTGAGCGAGCTGGAGCCTATTGAAGGCTCCTGCTCGTATGACGGTGGCACCTGTGGAGTGGTCCCTTTGGAAGGGTATTGCTTCCGTGGGGAGAGTCCGCTGAGCCGAAGAGCCGTCTTGACAAGAACCGTCGAGTTGTACGGCGAGCTGTCAAACAGCAGCAACACCTGTGGTGAGACAGTGGGAACCGCATTCGAGGGAACGACGGTGACTGTGCTTGACACGCGGCTTCAGGGGAGGTTCTCTCGCATTCGCTTGCCACACGTTTCGACGGGGACCCCAGCCGTCGGTTGGATCGAGTCATCACTTCTCGACGACTACGTCGCACCCACCATTACCGTAGAAAAGCGCAATCGTAGTTGGGGTGTCTGCCAGAGTGACGAGGTAGCTGCGATCGTGGGTTCATCTTCGGCCATTTGTCTATGGATCGACGAAGATGGCGACATTGCAGCGACAGGCAGCAGCGACGTCAGCGTCGGACTTCAATTAGGTATCAGTAGAAGCTTGAGCGTGGCGCACTCCACGGTCCGCAATGTCGCAGACCTCGGCGGGACATTTACCTGCGTTTCTGGTCATGCTTCAGCCTTCTATGTTTCAGCGGGTACGGCGCGTTGCACGCCTCGAAACGGCACTAGCCACGAAACGTGGTACCACTCTGTAGGGATTGGCATCGGACCTCCGCAAGTCGGAGGAAGCATCTCAATCGGTGTCGAGAAGAACACTTCTTTCTCACGTGGAAGTTGGGCTTACGACGTTGCTAAGAGGTTTCTCTGCTCGTCCCCTGTCCAATGGGCGCCGGATTTCCCGGCGAGCTTGTGTACTTAGCTTCGATCTGGAGATTGGCTTCAAGAACCGTAGTTGGCTGCGACGTAGGAGCAAGGGGATGACTGGCACCGCACTCCAGCTGTGTCCTGTGAACGACTGAACTGCGTTACTGGAGTTTCCCCCGTTTTGTGAGACAAGATGCTGATGTCGCCCGTGAAGTGTTCCTCCCTTCCTGCTTGTGCTGACAACTAGCCGACACCTCGCTGATTAGCATCGGTGGTCTGTTCTGGTCTGGTCTGGTGAGCCAGCTCGTGTGATCGACTTCTTGGGATGGGCGAGCGTCTCGTAGGCCGCCTGCAAAGCGCCGGACTCGGCCGACCGACGGCGGTCGTGTGCGCCGGAAGTCCTCTAGGGCGCTCTCGTGGCTTGTCACTGAAGCGCAGGGAATTGCCTCAACTAGTCATGTTGCCCAAGCGCCCTTGAAGCGAGTTGTGTCAGCAACTCTGGGCTTCTAAGGACAGCGACGCGTTTCTAATGTTCGCTGAAATCTGACAGCTGGGTCGTTGGCGACCTGTCACGCCAACGACCCGGCCGCCGGGCTGCGCAGGCTCGAAGTGCTGTCGCTCTTGGGCGGGGTCGACCTGCCCATTGCTGCGATTCGCCAGCAGGTGTATGAGGCGTTCGATGCGGTTGTGCACGTGGCCCGCCAGTCAGACGGCAGTCGCTGTGTCACCTCGATCGGTCGGCCAGAAGTCGATGGTCTGCTGACCGAATGGGCCGCGTCATGACGGCCGTTGGTCTGGCGGTGGCGGCCTTTTCGGTGGTTGCCTTCGGATTCGCTCCACGGAGGGCAACCGGAGTGAATCGCAGCGTGCCGACTACTCCAACCCCGACCATCACACAGGTAACGCTGGTTGGGCTCGTGTGTGCGTCACTCTGGCTGGGGAGCGCCGTGTGGTTGCGGAGCCCAACCATTGCGTTGCTCGGGCCGTGGCTTGGCTGGTTCGGGTGGCGGCAGCGCCGATCGTCAGCGAAACGAGCCGAGCGCCAACAGTTTCGAGGGCAGCTGATCGGACTCGTTGACGACACCGTGTTGCAGCTGCGGGCCGGGCAGCCGTTGCACGTAGCTGTTCGACGGTCGCTCGATGATCCGGCGTCTTCACTCGTCAAGCAAGCCGCCAGTCCGTTCATCGATTTGGCCCGCGGTGGTGCTCGGTTCGATCATGCGCTCGACCAGCTTGCGACGGCATCCAGCGATCGAGATCTGCGCCTCCTCGCTGCCACGGTGTCGACGCTTGCCGTCAACGGCGGTCCCGCCGCTGGTTCGCTTGAGCGTCTCAACGACACGCTTCGAGCCCGCCGTTCGGCCCGGCTCGAAAGCCGAGCCCAGTCGGCCCAAGCCATGGCATCAGCGGCTGTGATGGCCAGCCTGCCCGTCGTGTTTGGGGGCATCGTCGCGCTGATCGAGCCAGCCTTGGCTGCGTTCTATTTGCGTCACCCACTTGGCACGGTGTGTGTGTTCACCAGCGCAGTACTCACAACCCTGGGCTGGCTCTGGATTGAGCGAGTGATTGGGGCTGAGCGATGATTGCGGTGCTCGCTCTGACGGTTGGTGGGATGGCTGCGGTGCTTCTCGCGTTGTGGCCAAGTCGGGTTGGCCATCTGACCCTTACTTCATCTGTCTCGGCGGGGCCCATCAGCCGAATACGCCCCAACACCCGAATACGCCCCAACACCCGAATACGCATCGTGTTGGTAGGGATTGGTCTTGCCGTCGTCGCGCTGGTGATCGGTTGGGTTCTTGGGTTCGCTGCGTGTGCGGTGGTGTTTGGCAGCCGCTGGTGGCGGGTTCGAGTGAAGCGAGCTCGCACGGCCGAGCAGATCAACGATGCCCTGCCAGAAACGATTGATCTGCTCGCAGTGATCTTCGGTGCTGGCGGCACAACCGGTCAGTGTTTGGACGTGTTGTGTCGCCGAGGCCCCGTTGCCATCCGACCCATCGTCGTCGCCGCCAACCAACTTCGGGCCGCCGGAACCTCAACGGTCGACTGCCTCAGTTCTCTGGCCGATGAACTCGGACCGGCTTATCGCCCGGCGGTTCGAGTCTTGGTTGCAACCGAACGCGACGGTGCGCCCGTCGCCACGCTGCTCGAGCGCCTGGCAGACGAGTCTCGATCGGTTCGGCGTCGGCAGATGGAGGCTCGAGCTCGACGTCTGCCGGTGCTGTTGCTCGGCCCGCTCGCCGCGTGCTTTCTCCCGGCCGTTCTGGTCGGGACGATCATCCCCCTGGTGTTCGTCTCGATCGATCGGCTCACGGGGTGACTTCGCAGCTCTTGCTGTCGAATCGCAGCTTCGGCTGTCAGCCAATTCATCCATTGAAAGGACAGTCATCATGCTGATGCTGCACGCCATTGCCAATCGCCGACTCGACCGGAGGCAGGCTCAGTTGGGTCAGGCCACCGCCGAGTACGCCATCGTGATCGTCGGCGCCGCCACGGTTGCCGGACTCTTGCTTGCCTGGGCGGCCGGATCCGGCAAGATCAGCCAGTTGCTCAACGCCGTACTCGATGCCGTCATCGGGAAGATCGGCTGATGCGGCGGGGGAGTGGTCGGCGTCAGCGACGCGAGGCCGGACAAGCCACGGTTGAACTGGCGCTGACCCTTCCCTTGGTCGTGATGTTCTCGCTCATCGTGATTCAGGCCGCGCTCGTTGGGAAAGATCTCCTTCTTGTTCACCATGCCGCTCGCGAGGGAGCACGAGCGGCTGCGGTCGACCCGACCCCGGCTGCCGCTCAGGCGGGTGCAGTTGGTGGGGCACGGCTCGATCGAGGGCGGCTCCGCGTGTCGTTGTCGGGAGGGACCAGCGAAGGTGACGCTGCCACCGTGCGGGTCACCTACGCATCGCCGACCAACGTGCCGCTGGTCGGAGCCTTCGTCGGCGACATCACGCTTACAGCCGACGTCACGATGCGAGTCGAGTGACTCACGCCAGACGTCGGCGGGTGCTCCGCGACTACTGCTTGGTGGCGGAGTACTCGATCAGCCGAGTCATCACGTCTTCGTCGGCCTTCTCCACGCTGCCCGCGTCGAACGGCGGTTGCGGGTCGTACTCGATCATCAGCTGCATCGCTTTGGCTGCGACGTCGTCGACGAGCAGCTCTGAGAGGCGCAGCGCCATGTCGATGCCGGAAGACACGCCTGCTGCAGTGATGATCCGGTCTTCGAGGTGTTCGACCACTCGGGTTCCCGTCGGTGACGCTCCCATCCGTTCGAGGGTGGGGTACGTGGCCCAGTGAGTGGTCGCAGTGAGCCCCTCGAGTAAGCCGGCAGCTCCGAGCACGTGTGAGCCGGTGCACACCGAGGTCGTGAACTTCGTGGTGTTGTGCGCCGCCTTCACCCAGTCGACCAGCGGGCTTCCCTCTTCATGGGCGCGAGTGCCGACCCCACCGGGGACAACCACAACATCGGGGTTGGGAACCTCGTCGAAGGTCTTGTCTGCGATCAATCCGAGGAAGCCGTTGTCGGTTCTGACTTCGCCGACCTCCTCGGCAACGAACACGACTTCCGCTCCGGGAAGCCGTTGGAGCACCTCGTAGGGGCCGATGCAATCGAGAGCGGTGAGTTGGTGAAAGAGGGGAATGGCGATCTGCATGGTGAGGTCCTAGCTGTTGAGGTGTACGTGGCTTGCGGTTGGCGGGTGTGAGCGGTCGAGGGCGAACCGCTTTCGGTAGTCGTCCGGCGAAACGCCCATCCGGCGCTGGAACGTGCGTCGGAGTGTCTCGGCTGTCCCGAAGCCGCAGTGCTTGGCGATCGCCTGCATCCCGGCTCCGGTCGATTGGAGTTGTTGACGCGCGGCTTCGAGTCGCACCTTCTCGATGTAGCGGGCTGGTGTCTCGCCGACCTCGGTGCGAAACCGGCGGGTCAGGTGGCGCGACGACAACCCCACGCGTTCCGCCAACGTCTCGATCGAGAGCTCGGCTGCCGGATCGGCGTGGATGATGTCCTGGGCCTGACGGATCGGAGCGGCCTCGGCCCGTTCACTCCAGACGGTCGCAGCGAACTGCGACTGGCCGCCCGGGCGTCGGAGAAACACGACGAGCCAGCGCGAGACCTCTTGGGCAATGTCGGCACCGAGGTCGTCTTCGACAAGTGCCAGTGCGAGGTCGATGCCGGCCGTGACGCCCGCCGAACTCCAGAACGTTCCGTCGCGAACCCAGATTGCATCGTGATCGACCTCGATCTCGGGATGAGCGGCCGCAAGCTGGCCGGCGTAGGCCCAATGTGTTGCTGCCCGTTTGCCCTGTAGTAGTCCCGCATCGGCCACGATGAAGGTGCCGGTGCAGACCGAAGCAACACGGCCGGCTGCCAGCCCAGCGTCGCGGACCCACCGAAGCATGTTGGCGTCGATCGCAGTGCCAGCTGCCGATCCGTTGCCGCCCGGTATCAATAGGGTGCCGTCGACGGCATCGGGGTTGGGCAGGCTGCTTGCGTGAATGGCGAGTCCAGACTCACCAACGACCGGGCCTGGTCTCGAGGCAACAACATGAAGCCGATACCTGAGCGTTCCGTGATTGCGGTGGTCGGCGACCCGATTGGCGGCATCAAACACCTCGTGCGGACCGACCAAGTCGAGCGGCTGGATGCCCTCGTAGGCGAGCAGCCAGACATCGTGATGAGTCGGCGATGGCGTCACGCACTCAGGGTTGCGTGAATCTGCTATGGCGTCAATGACAAACATCCCACCATTTCAGCCATACGGTCCCGGAGGACGCAGCGACGTCAAATCACCAGATTGCTCAGAACGGATCATCCAAGCCGAGCGTGGTGCTGATCAGAGCATGCGCTGCGTATTTCTCGAGTGGCTCGTTGCCGTTGCCGCATTTGGGTGACTGCACACACGATGGGCAGCCGGTCTGACACCCGCAGTTGTCGAGCACTTCGGCGGTCGCATGCAGATGGCGATCGGCTGCGTTGTAGGCAAGGTCGGCGATGCCGGCCCCGCCCGGATACCCGTCGTAGATGAAGATCGTTGGCAGCTCAGTCTCGGGAGCGGCCGCGATGGACACGCCGCCAACGTCCCAACGGTCACAGATGGTGAAGAGCGGCAAAATGCCGATGGCGGCATGTTCGGCGGCGTGGAGCGCGCCGGGAATCTTGAAATCGGCGATGCCGGCCAACTGCATCATCTCGGGTTGCCACTCGTACCAGATCGCCGTGGTGATGAGCTCCTGAGGTGGGAGGTCGAGCGCGACCGATTCGACGAGGTCGCGGCTGCCCGACTCACGCACCTGGTATCCGGTGACGGTGGTGGTCACCTTGACCATGCCGAGGTGCAGCATGGAGGACCCGACCGGCTTCGATTGTCCAGACGACACGACTTCGATGGCGATGTCGGACATGGCCGTTGTCCAGGTCGAACCGTCGTCGCGCTCGGCGTAGGCGGTGCGGGCGTGGAGGTCGAGTTCGCGGATCTTCCATGGCTGACCACGATGAAGATAAATGGCGCCGGTGTGGACGAGGTTGGCGGCCCGGCCCAACTCGACCGTGCCGATCTTGTCTCCTGCCTCGTCCACGATCTTGAGTTCACCGGGCGATGCCGAGCGAAGCCCGATGCGGTGGAACGGCATGCCCCGTCCACCCCACACCGCCCGTGGAATGCGGCGTCGGTCGGGCCGTATCCGGAGCTCGTCGCCGACGACGAGTCGGCGGACGCCGTCGTCGAGATCGCCCCAGTACTGAGCGTCCGCTGGCATGAGCGGCTGTTCGTAGGCGGCGCATCCGAGGTGGGGATCGAGAATGTTGGGGTTGTCGACGTTGACGACGGCCGGCTCGGGTGAGCGCTCGAAAAGGTCTTTCGGGTGGTTGGCGAACCACTGATCGAGCTGGTCGTCGCCGGCAACCAACACAGCGAGCGACTCTTGACCAGACCGACCAGCCCGTCCGATCTGCTGCCAGAAGGAGGCGATGGTGCCGGGGAAGCCGCAGAGCACCGTCGCGTCGAGGCCGCCGATGTCGATGCCGAGTTCGAGGGCGCTCGTGGTGACGACCGCACGAACGGCGCCGGACACCAGCTCGGCTTCGATCTCGCGCCGCTCCGATGCGAGATACCCCGATCGATACGGGCGAACCGTGTCAGACAGTTCGGGCGGCAGCGCCCGAGCCACACCGGCGGCAACTCGTTCGGTGAGTGCCCGGCTCGAACAGAAGGCGATCACGCGACGTCCAGACAACACGAGTTCGGTGACCACCCGGATGGTCTCGGTCGCCGGAGACTGGCGCACCCCGCGATCGACGTCGATCAATGCCGGTTGCACCAGCGCTACTTGGCGGGGGCCGCAGGGTGAGAAGTCTTGGTCGACCGGGACAACCTCGTGACCGCACAGCTCGGACGCCAAAACCGACGGCGTTCCGATTGTGGCCGAGGTGAAGACGAACGTCGGGGTCGATCCATAGAGGGCGCAGGCTCGCTGGAGCCGTCGGAGCAAGTGTGCGACGTGGGTGCCGAAGATGCCGCGCAGTACGTGGAGTTCGTCGATCACGACGTATTCGAGACGTTTGAGGAACGTGGCCCACTTGGCGTGATGCGGAAGGATGCCGTGGTGCAGCATCTCGGGATTGGTGAGGAGCACGTTGGCGTTTGTTCGGGCCCACGTGCGCTGCTCGCGAGGTGTGTCTCCGTCGTAGGTGCTGGCCTGCATTCCCGGAACGTCCATGTCGCCGAACGCTCGAAGCTGATCCTGCGCCAGCGCCTTGGTGGGGTAGATGAGCAGCGAGCTACCGGGGCGGATTCCGTTGACGATCGACTCGGCGATCGGCACCTGATAGCAGAGCGACTTGCCCGACGCGGTGCCGGTGGCGATCACCACCGACTGTCGATCACGCAGAAGATCGATCGCCTGGGCTTGATGGCGAAACAAACCGGACTCGGGGAGCGTATGGGCGATCGACTCGGGCAGCGGGCGTGCGAGCTCGCCGTAGGTGCCGAACCGTTCGGCGATGGTCTCGAGATGGACGAGTCGCCCGTCAGCATCGAGCTGGTCGACGAGATCGTCGATGGAGGAGAGCTCCGCCACGCCTCAAACCTACTCGTCCGCTCTGACACCGGGCGGTTCGGCCCGAGGGACACCGCGCGGCTCGGCCGCTGGACACCGTGGCGGTTCGGCAACACAAGGTGAGGCGCCCTATCGTCGCCCCGTGGCTGATGTCTCGGCGAGCACTCCAGGCGAATCGGCGGTTTCGCTCGCCGAGTTTCATGCGTTCATCGACGACGCGCTTCCATCGATGAAGCAGATGGGGATTGCGGCCGAGCATCTCGAACGTGATCTGGCCGTCATCCGATTCACGTTCGACGAGGCATGGATCCGGCCCGGCGGCAAGATCGTGAGTGGGCCGGTTCTGATGGCGCTCGCCGACCTCGCCGTCTACGCCGCGATCTTCACCCGGGCCGGTGTCGTTCCGCTCGCCGTCACGAACGAACTCAAAATGAACTTCCTTCGGCCGGCGATCGGTCGTGACGTGTTGGCTCGAGGCCGACTGA
>CALJSB010000088.1 GCA_937976305.1 uncultured Acidimicrobiales bacterium | reverse complement strand
GTTGGTGCAATTCTGGTGCTCGACAATCGAGAAGCAGGGGCGATGTTTCGGGAGGCTCGACGATTCGAAGAAGAGAATCGGACTCTGGTCGCCGAGCTGCAGCGTGCCAACGAAAGTCTCAACGATCGGGTGCACACCGATTCGCTCACGGGACTCAGCAGTCGAGCTGGGCTGACCCGCTACATCGCGTCGGTTGCGATGAGCGACGATGTGATCAACGTGATCTATATCGATCTCGATGACTTCAAGACCATCAACGACGACCACGGTCACGCAGTTGGCGACGCAGTTTTGACGACAATCGGAGAACGGCTTCGTGCGACCATCCGCTCCGGCGACATTGCAGCTCGAGTTGGCGGGGACGAGTTCGTTGTCATTGCACGCTCTCGACCCGGCGATGGTGCGGAGCAGCCGATCGTCGAACGCATTCACCAGGCGGTCGAAGTGCCGATTGTTGTCGGCGACCTCTCACTGGTGCTCGGAGCGTCTGTTGGTGTGGAACGGCGAGAGGCCGATGAAGATCTTGAGCTTGTCATCCGGCTGGCCGATGCCGCGATGTACACCGAAAAGCGTGCTCGACGTCGTGAGCAACGCGGCCCTCTCGAAGGTTTTGGGGCCGAGACTCAGCTGCGCTCGTGAGTTCTTGCTATCTCTTGAGAGCGGAGGTCCAACATTGGGCCGAAGCCCTGCGATACTAGAAGCTCGTGTTTAGCTTCCGTCCCAGCAGATTCGCCGAAGGTGGTGGCGATCCGTGGTTCCGAATCGGGACCTTCGACATCGGGTCAGCCGGCATCGTCAGCCTCATCGTGGCTGTCAGCATGTTTGTTCGTGCTGCGGAGGGATCATCAGGCCCGTTAGGGGAGTGGACGCCCTACGTCGGGAGCCGGGTTCTCGATGGTGAGATCTGGCGTTTGTTCACGTGGTGGCTGCCAAACGAACCGTCGTTGTGGACGGTGGTCACTGTTGCGATGGTGTACCTGTTCGGTTCCCAGCTCGAGGCCTCTCTCGGAGGCAAGGAACGAATGGCGACCTATCTCGGGATCATGATCTTGATTCCGTCTGTCCTTGCCTTGATCCTTGACCTGAGCGGCATCAGCGGCACGCCGATCTCGTTTCTCGCACTGATCCCGATTCCAGCCAGCCTCGTCTCGAGCGCACTCTTCTACAGCTATGTCGCTCACATCCCGAACGCCCAGTTCTTCTTCGGCATTCCGGGGTGGGTCATTGGCGCCGTGTTCTTCGTGATCCGGTTGCTCCAGGTGATCCAGAGCCGCAACCTCGCCCTGATCATCCTCACCGTGCTGGCGTTGGTCGTCACACTGCTAACGGCCAAAGCCTTTGGTCTCGCTGAAGAGATCACGTGGATTCCCGATCTTCGGGGCGGCCGGGCACAGCAACCGCAAGCGGCTGCTGGCCGCGCCAAGAAAATTCGCCGGCCGAGGCGAGGCCGCAAGGGTGGGCCCGATCTCACCGTTGTTCCCGGGCCACCGGTCAACACGGGTGTCGACGACTTCGACGAGATGGGGATCGACGAGATCCTCGACCAGGTCAACGCCTTCGGCATGGAGAGTCTCAGCGGCGACCAGAAGCGTCGCCTGAAGGAATACTCCAAGCGCAAAAAGAAGTAGCGCACGCAGTTCTCGGCCCATGCCCCACGGGGCTTTGGGGGGTTTCCCGGCTGCTGACACTGCGGGCCGACGTCGATGCTTGAGGTATGACATCGACCCCTCGCCCTCAGCCAGCAACGTTCGCTTCACCTGAGGCCGCTGTTGCGGCCGAGAAGCCGCCCCGACGAGGCATCACCAAGCTGGCGTGGGTGCTCTGGGGCTTCGTCGGCTCGATCCTCGGTGGGGTAGCCGGCGGCTATGCCGGTGTCTTGAGCATCGCCGACAGCACGGACGACTTCTCCGGCCTCATCATCATTTTCACCATCCCGATGGGTTGGTTCATCGGTGGGCTCGTTGCCATCCTTCTGGCATGGGTTGCCGAGCACGAGAATCGGAGCCCCAAAGGCAACTCATCGCGGGCGTTTCTCACTGCCGGGGGTTTTCTCACCCCGCCGTTCCTGCTTGTGCTTCTCGTGTTCGGTACTCAGGCCGTTATGGGTGGGTGACGCAGTCGTCTACGTCAGTTTCTTACCGGGATTGAGTCTGCCCTTGGGGTCGAGCAACTTCTTGAACTCGAGCATTGTCGACAGCTGAATCGGGTCGAGTTCCTCGTTCACGAACTCCCGCTTGAGCGTGCCGACTCCGTGCTCACCCGCGATGGTCCCGCCGAGCGAGATGGCAAGCCGCACGATCTCGGCAAATGCCTTTTTGACTCGGCTGGTTTCGTCTGGGTCGTTGCCATCAAAGACCAGCAACGGATGCATGTTGCCGTCGCCAGCGTGGCCGATTGTCGGTAGGGCGACGTTGTGCCGCTCCCCGATGTCGACGATGCCAGCAAGTAACGCAGGCAGGTGCTGGCGGGGCACGGCGACATCTTCGGGCAGCAGCGCCTTGCCGAGCGTTTCGAACGCAGGCCAGGTCTTGCGTCGCACCTCGATCAACATGTCGCCTTCGTGTGGATCATCGACGTGATAGACGAACGATGCGCCGTGTTTGGTGCACAACTGCGAGATCTCGGCGATGCGTTCAGACGCTCGATCACCGGCCGTCTGAATCAAGATCAGACATGCGGCAGACGTATCGATGTCCATCTTGTAGACGGCCTCGACCTGGCGAAGGCTTGCCTGGTCCATGATCTCCATGAGTGAGGGCTCATGACCCTGCTGGAAGATGTCGACGATGGCCTCACCGGCATCGGGCAGCTCATCAAAGTAGGCAACGGCGGTCGATGGCGGCGGGGGAGCAGGCACGAGCTTGACGGTGACCTCAGTGATGATCCCCAGCAGGCCTTCTGACCCGACAAAGAGACCGGTGAGGTCGAACCCCGTTGTCGACTTGATGGTTTGTCGACCCGTTCGCATGACCTCACCGCTTGCCAACACCACTTCAAGAGCGATGACGTAGTCGCGGGTCACCCCGTACTTGACGCAGCACAGACCCCCGGCGTTGGTCGACACGTTGCCGCCGATGCTCGACATGTCGAACGAGGCTGGGTCGGGCGGATAGAAGAGGCCGACGTCGGCCACTGCCTTCTTCAGATCGATGTTGATGACGCCGGGCTGCACCGTGGCCGTGCGGTTCGTGGTGTCGATCTCGAGGATCTGATTCATCCGATGGAGCGACAACATCACGCAGCCGTCGCTTGCATTTGCGGCACCGGTCAGTCCGGTTCCGGCCCCTCGGGGCACGATGGGCACATCGGCTGCGTTGGCTGCTTCGACGGTGGCAACGACTTCTTCTGTCGTTCGCGGCATCACGAGTACTGAGGCGGTGCCGGCCCCCTCGAAGATGGCTCGATCCTGGCCGTAGGAGGCAACGACCTCTTCGTCGGTTTGGATGCAGTCAGCCGGAAGCCGGGTCGCGAGCTCATCGAGAATCGACATGGCGGCACCGTAGTTCGTCTGTGCGCGTGGCCCCTTCTTGTGGTGCAATCCGCACATGACCTTTGCGAATCAGTTGGCAGTGATCACCGGCGGTGGCGACGGGATGGGTCGGAGCCTGGCCGTCCAGCTCGCAGCAGCGGGCTGTCACGTCGCGATCTGCGACATCTCCGAAGAGGGCATGGCCGGCACCATCGAAGCGTGTCGGGGCGGAGCCTCCCCCGATGTGCGGGTCTCCTCACATGTCTGCGATGTGGCAGACGAAGCGTCGCTGGTGTCGTTTCGCGACGCCTTGCTTGGCGATCACGACACCGATCGAGTCGACCTGTTGTTCAACAACGCCGGAGTAGGCGGTGGCGGTTCGTTCGTTGCCGACGAACGAGATTCGTGGGAGCGGACCTTTGAGATCTGTTGGCGCGGGGTGTACCTCGGTTGTCGAACGTTTCTTCCGGCGCTCATGAAGTCAGATGCCGGGCACATCGTCAACACCAGCAGCGTCAACGGTTTCTGGGCTTCGTTGGGTCCAACCCACCCGCACACGGCGTACTCGGCTGCGAAGTTCGCCGTAAAGGGATTCACCGAGGCGTTGATTCAAGACCTCGCGCTGCACGCCCCGAATCTGAGCGCTCATGTTGTGATGCCTGGACACATCGGGACTGGTATTGCCCTGAACTCAGCGGCAGTCCACGGCGTCGACACCGCCGCCGATCCCGAAATCATCGAGCGCGGCAACTCGTTCCGCAACGAGGCGCCAATGACGGCTGACCAGGCCGCAACGGTGATTCTGAATGGAGTGGAGGGCGGACGCTGGCGCATCCTCGTCGGCGAAGATGCTGTGACACTCGACATGCTCGTGCGCGACCGCCCCGAGAAGGCATACGACGTCGACTTCCTCGCGGCAATGGCCGATCAGGATGTCATGAACTCGCTCGTCGACCTTGCCTCTGACGACGGCTGACCGCTTGGTGCAACCTTGGTGGCACTCAGGCGTTCGACGGGCCGACCTGCACTTCGACCTCGAACTCCAAGAGTGTGGCGCCCATGCTCACCGGCTTACGAGGTTGCTCTTCACCTTCGGGTGATGCGTGAGCCGCCTGGGCGCCATCGCCGTCGCGCCACGCTTCGTAGGACGCCTCATCAGCCCATCGGGTGTACACAAACCAGCGAGTCTCGGCGTCGCCCGTTGGCCGGAGCAGTTCGAAGCCCTGGAAGCCAGCGACATCGGACAGGCTGTTCATTCGCGCCGTGAATCGCTTGACGATCTCGTCGCCAGCCTGGGGTGGAATCTCGAGCGCATTGATCTTCACGATTGACATGTCTCTTGTCTATCGGACCGGCATGTTGTTGGGGTCGCACTGGTCTTCGGGATGAGACCGTTCTCCCGGCACACTGGTCTGGTGATCATTGCTCCCGCAGACAATCACCTCGGCGACGGGCGAATCGACAACTTCATCATCGACTCGTCCGCCCACTTGGCAACCGGAATCATCGTCCTCGTCACCATGACCGCTGCAATGCTGCTGCTGGGCCGGCACGCCCTACGCAACGAGCCCGTGACCCGCTCGTCCATGGTTGTCTTAGTTGTGGCCCAGGTGGCTCTCGTCGCGCAGATTCTGCTCGGCATCAAGCTGCTCGATCAGGGCCAGGGGATCGTCCAGCTCTACATCCACTACGTGGGTGGGCTGATTCCGATGGGTGCGTTCCTGGTTGGTGGCTGGGTGGCCCGGGGAGACAGCGGACGCAGCAGCCGCATTCTCTTTGGTCTCGTCACCGTTGGGTATGTGTCGGCCCTGATGGCGTTCTTCATCGGTCGATCGTTCGCCAACGCAACGCTGTAGAACGACACCGGGCTGGTGCGGCCGCGCCGGCGATCGTACGTTGGTCAACATGAGTGGACCGCACACCATGACCACCACGGGCGGCGTCGTCGGACGCGAACGCTCAGGAGCCTTGCTCTTCGCCGGCATCCCGTATGCGCTGCCGCCGGTGGGAGATCGTCGTTTCCGGCCACCGGAACCAGCTGAGTCATGGGATGGCGACCGGCCCTCGCAGCGGTTTGGGCCTGCAGCCCCGCAGCCAACCGGTGAGCCCGGCAGCCTGATGGGGACTGGTCCGAAGGCGGTCGACGAAGACTGTCTCACCCTCAACGTCTGTACCCCGGCCTGCGACGATGGCGGCCGTGCTGTGATGGTGTGGATCCACGGCGGTGCATTTCGCACCGGCACCGGCGCCATCCCGTGGTACGACGGCGCTTCGTTCGCAACGAATCACGACGTCGTCACCGTGACGATCAACTACCGGCTCGGCGCCCTCGGGTTCATGGAGCTGGATGGCTTCCCAAACTCAGGCGTCAACGGATTGCTCGATCAGATCGCCGCCCTCGAGTGGGTGCGCGACAACATTGCGAACTTTGGTGGCGACCCGGCAAAGGTCACGATCGCCGGCGAGTCAGCTGGAGCAATGGCCATTGGCACACTCTTGGCGATGCCGGCCAGCGGCGGCCTCTATCGGGCGGCCATTGCGCAGTCCGGAGCCGCTCGTCATGTTGTGCCCGCGGACAAGGCCGCCATCGTGGCCAAGACATTTCTCGCCGAACTCGACGCCGATCCTCTCGAAGCGAGTTGGCAGCAGATCATCGACGCCCAGGTTCGAGCCGAAGCAGCGCTGGCCCACGACGAGTCACTCGGAACGATGCCGTTTGCGCCCGTCTTCGGTGGCGACCACTTGCCAACGATGCCCCTCGAAGCACTTCGGGCGGGAGCAGCCGCTGATGTGGGTCTGATGATCGGGACCAACCTCGATGAGTGCTCACTCTGGGGCGTTGGCAAGACCGACGAGGCTCGGATGTTGCGCAAGCTGTCGGAGATGCTGGGAGACGGAGAACAAGCGGCGGCCGTGTATCGGCAGCGACTGGGGCCTGATGCCTCGCCAGCGGCCTTGCTGTTGGCAGCCCGCACCGACGATGTGTTCCGGGCACCAGCGGCCCGCTTGGCGGAGGCCCACCAGGGCACGACGTACAGCTATCTCTTCCAGTGGGCGTCTCGGGTGAAAGGGCTCGGCTCGACCCATGCGCTCGAGATCCCCTTCATGTTCAACACGTTGGACCGGCCCGGGGTCGAACTCTTTCTGGGCGAGGGACACATGCCGACGGCGCTGGCCAGCCGAATGCATGCGACGTGGGCCGACTTCATCAACACCAACAACCCGGGCTGGGCACCGTATGAACCTGCCTCACGACAGACGATGGTGTTCGACCAGCCGGGTGCAGATGACGTCTCTGCGGTTGTCAGCGATCCGTTGGCTGACGAGCGCAGACTCTGGGCCGATCGCCAGCGGTGACGGAAACCTGCAAGTTTCAACCGGCCACACCGATCTAGTCTCTGTGACCATGACGAAGTTCGTGCGTGCCGGTGTGCCTGCGATTGTGGCTTTGTTTGCGCTGCTCATCGCCGCGTGCTCAGCGGACGAGTCCGACCCGGCTGGATCCGGCGATGCGGAGATCAACGCTCTCGTCGACGACACCAGCGGTCAAGATGCCGACGTTGACGCAACGGATGTCGAGCCAGCGGACATCGACGCTGAGGCCGACGAACCAGATGCGGCGCAGGCAGATTCGGAAGGGGCAGCGGCAGAGGATGCCGAGGTTGATTTCGAGCCGGTGCTCTTCAACAACGATTTCGGCACATCGATTCAGCCGTTGATCGTGCAGAACTGCGCCAGCTGCCACAATGACGGGGGCGCTGGGTCAGCCCATTGGCAAGTCGACACCGTTGCTGACATTCAAGCGAGCCACGCCGCCCTCGCCGGGGTGGTGCAGATCGGCTACATGCCACCCTGGCCCGCAGGCGGCGAGAGTATCGACCACAAGGGCGACCGCCGGCTCCGGCAAGATCAGATCGACGCCATCGTTGCGTGGTCCGCCGCTGGCGGCGAAATCGACGTACCGGCAGAGACCCTGGTCGAAGCCCCGATGGGATTGCTTGCACTCAACGAGGTCGATGAGGTGCTCACGGCACGCGAGAGCTACGACGGCGATGTCTCGATCATCGACGACTATCGCTGCAATATCTACGATCCGCAGTTCACCGAAGACACATTCATCGAGGGCTACCGCTTCGTCCCCGACCAGGTCGAGATCGTGCACCATGCCATCGGCTACATCCTCCCCGCAGAGGCCATGGCAGACGCCGAGGCCGCGCAGGCCGCCGATCCGGCTGGCGGCTGGTCGTGCTTCGGTAGCTCCGGCCTGCCCTACAACGATCCAATCTTCCTCGGTTGGGCCCCAGGCCAAGACCCGACGCTGTTCCCTGAGGGGTCAGGTCTCAAGGTTGACGCCGGCGACTTCATCGTGTTGCAGATCCATTATCACAACGAGGTCGACACGCCGCCGGACAACTCGGTGCTCGAACTCGACCTCGGCGAGGCCGGAGTCGATCTCGCCGAGATCAACCAGGCCGAGTACGTCGCTCCGGTCGAGATTCCTTGCGCAGACAACGAGTCAGGGCCCCTCTGTGATCGTGATGCCGCCTACGCCGATGCCATCGAACGTTTCGGAGAAGAAGGCGTGCGATCAGACCAGTTCAACTCGATCTGTGGCACCCACCATTCAGCCTTCGCTGACAACACCGATGGCAAGGTGAGCTCGAGTTGTGAGCTACCGATCTACGAGTTCGGTCAGCTGATCTCGGTACTGGGACACGAGCACGAAATTGGCACCTCATTCCGCATGACGCTCAACCCCGACACTCCCGACGAGCGGGTGTTGCTCGACATCCCGGTGTGGGACTTCGACTGGCAGCTGAACTACTCGCCGGCCGAGGACATCATCTTGAAGCCCGGCGACAGCGTGCTCATCGAGTGCGCGTGGGACCGAGCGCTGCTGCCAGACGACATCGAACCCAGGTACATCCTGTGGGCCGACGGCACCAACGACGAGATGTGCTTCTCGACCATCACGACGCGCGAGCTCAACTAGTCGGCGAGGCGTTCGATCTGGGCCAAGACCACCTCCGGCGGGGTCATGTCGAACCACTCGGCCAGGGTGTCGGCCCACTCCGCTTGCGGCACCGACTGCTCGGTCACGTTGCCGCCCCGCTCGGTCTTGAGCGTGTCGTGAGTCAGGGTGACGCGATCGGTTGCGTCATCGAGTAACCGTGTCGCAAACGGTTTGTTGCGCCAGTGTTTGTCTGGATCAGTTCGCAGCTGATCTGAGATGCCGTTGAACTCGACGAGGTCGTGGTGTGCTCGCCTGAACCGGTAGCGGGCTTCGGGAACGCCGTCGACGTGCTCGGTGAGCGTGGTGCCGTGCGGGCTGGCCAAGAACTCGAAGGGGCCGATGCCGCCATCTTGTTGACCCCGACGGTTGAGGCGCAGAGGAGTGGTGAAACTTCGCCCGAAGCCGACGTCGACGAGGAACGGCTCATCGTCGATCGTCACCTCGAGGCACAGGTGGTCTGCGATCACGGTTGGCCCGCTGAGGAGCACGGCCGCAGCGAGCTGTTGCACCTGGAAGCCCAAGGCGGTCAACAGGGCGCTGAATGCGCCGTTGACTTCGAAGCACCAACCGCCTCGGCGGCGATCGACGACTTTGTCGAGCGACCAGTCGGTATCGGTCCTGACGGCGACGCCAGCGACGACGTCGAGGTTCTCGAACGGCACGGCTCGTAGATGAGCAAGCTGCAATGCAGAAAGGGTCTCGAGATCCGGTGTGACCGCAGTCGTGTACCGAATTCGGTCGAGATAGGCCTCGTGATCGACGTGTGTGCTGATGGCTGCAGAGTAGCGGTCGGTCACACAGCGGTAATGGAGCGGGATTTTGGCACCTCAGTTCGGGGTCCGCTTTTCCGATACCCATACCACCTACAGTGTTCCCAGCGGGCACTCGGGGCGACCGATCTGTTTTGGAGTGCTGCCCGTGGTCATTTCTGATACCACTCGAATTGAACGTCCGCTCGAGGCGACCGAGTCGATTGTTGCCCTTCGTGGCGCCGGACAACCCCTGATTGTTGTTGGCCTACCCCGCAGCGGGACATCCTTTCTCGCTCACGTCCTGTCGGCAATCGACGACTGGTACGTGTTCGACGATCTGTATTGCGTGCAGAAGGCAATGGCTATCAATCCCGATGGCCCGCTCACCGACAAGCAACTAAAGACGCTCCTCGATCGTCTGGCCTGGGAAACGCGGGCCCGTGTGAAGTTCGAGGTCGACTTCCGGGCTCCGGATGTCACGCTCACCGAGGTCGACTTCTTCGAAGCGGCGATGGTCGAGACCTTCCGAGGCCGTGGCCCGATGTGGCACGAGGTCGTTGCTGAGTGGATGACTCGCCTCGCGCTGCACCATGGATGCGACAACTGGGGTTACAAGACACCGCAAGATTTCATGCACGTCGAGTGGCTTCGCGCCGTGTGGCCTGGCGCCCGGTTCATCTGGATGATCCGCGATCCACGAGACATCATGCGCTCGCTGAAGAACCTCACGGTTCACAGCGGCGGCGACGGCGATCCTCGCCAGTTCCATCCGATCGTGACGTCGTTGTACTGGAAGGCATCGCGAACGAAGCTGGTCGAGGTGCAGCAATCAGAGGCCGCCGAGGCTGTCGAGGTCGTTGACTTTGACGAGCTGCGAACGGATCCTGATTCTGTTGCGAAGCGGCTGGCGAAGTTCGTCGAGAGCCACGTCTCGAATGAGACCGAGGCGGTCGGCAAGAACTCGTCGATGGCGAAGCCAAAGGCAAAAGAGCTGACCGATACTGATATCTGGATCTCCCAGAAGATTCTCGGTCAGCATCTTGCTGATGCTGGGTTCGAACGGGTCAAGGTGCGACCTCACCTGAGCGACCTACCCGAGTTCTTCCGTTCAACTGCGGTGTTTAGTTGGTTCCAAGTTCACCGAAGCGTGACTGATCCAGAGAAGCGCAAGTCGATCATTCAGGTGGCTCGCAGGCTCGTCTGAGCAGACTCTTCGTCGTCTGTGGCCGTGTCGCTCGTGAGAGCGCGAGGTTCGACGCCTCGGCTGCCGAGGGCTATGCCGAGAAAGAGGCCGAGGGGAATCGCGGTTCCCTGAAACATCAACGGCAGATCGACAAGCCCGTGAGCGAGAAGCGCGGCCAGTGCTCCGGCCGTCGCTACATCGCGCTTGCGGACCAAAGGCGAGATCGATGCATCGGTGCGTGTCCAGTTGGCCCGAACCCGCGCGCCCAAGCGAGCAACGGCGACCGCTACAAGACCAGCGAAGGCTGCGGCGCCAACCCCACCAACCGTGGCGAGAAGCTCGAGCCACAGGTTGTGTGAGTGGCCGCCTGCGACCCGCTGATCTTCGTCGATCCGGGTGGCGGCGCCAACAGGGAGCTGACCGGGGCCAACGCCGAAAATGGGGGCGTCGCTGAACACTTCAAGGGCGACGCGCCACAACTCCTGCCGGTCCAAGTCGTGGACCCGCAACACGAACGGCACCGGGTCGTCGGCCGGAACTGCGCCGTCGCCTGCGGGGACCAGCCATTGGGTCGTCGCTGAGCGGTCCGAGAATTGCAAGAAGTACGCTTCTTCGTCCCGCAAGAGATCCCAGTAGATGTCGTACGTGCCAGCCGGGAGATCGGCAGCCAGCTCGAGGTCCCAGCGAGCGGTCTCGCTCGGCGCAGTCACGTCGGGCAGACGCCATCGTTGCTCGATCCACACCGCACGCTCGCGGGTGTCTGGATCTGGGCCAATCCAACGAGCAGACAGCTCGATCGCTTCTGATCCGTCTGGCAGCCAAGGTGTCGAGCTGTTGTTGATCGCCGTGATCGTGACCGGCCGATCCTGTAGCGATGAGAGTTCTGCTGGGTGCTCGATAGCGGCGTCAAACCACGTCTGATCGGTTTCGGTCAAATTGCGGGCCTCCCATCCTTGTGCGACGGCGACCAAGAAGACGGCGACAACGGCAGCAAGCGCGACTCGGGCGACGACCCGGCTTGATCGAGCGAGCACAACGACAACCACGCTCGAGGCGACAAAGCCGACGATGGCGCCTCTGCTGTAGGTGAGGAAGAGGGCGACGACAATGGGAAGGGCCATGGCGGCCCGTTCGCGGTCGCGCACTACCAGCGCAGTTGGCACTGCCGCTCCCAGACCCATGGCTGCGATGTTGGCGTGGGTCCAAGGTCGGGTGAGCCGATCGACCGTTCCCAGTCGGGTGACGGAGCCTTGCATCAACTTCTCAGGAAACGGGTCGCCACCAGACACGAGAACGACAAGCCCGACAATTGCGGCGAGCGCTGTACCACGAACGAACCAGTGCAGGAGATAGCTGGCGTTGGCCAGTGCGTCTCCACCAGCCAGCGTGCAACGGGTGCCATGAATCACCGCAGCGAGCACCGTGAAACGAAACGCGAAGGCGGTGGCGTTGATGGTGTCGGCAGCGAGAACGGTGCTGATCCACACCGCGGCCAGCCATGCCAACAAGAAACGATCAGCCCAGTCGATGCGAGGCGATTCGCTTCGCCCCGCTCGCGAAACGCGCCGCGATCGCGATTCGAGGCGAGCGATCAACGGCACCGCCAATGCCACGAACATCACGGGCCGGAGTCGGGTTCCGAAGTCGCCGATGAGGTACCCGATGTCGAACGGAGCCAGGGCCACGATCACGGTCAGAGTGCGGAGTGTCCAGGTCGTCGATGGCATGATCGAAGACGTATGGACCGAGGCCTGAGACACAGTGCTGGCCGAAGAGACAGTGCTGGCAGAGGAGACAGTGTCGACAGACTCATGTGGCGGCGCGGTCTCAGAAGGCGCAAAGTCGTCGGGCTCGGACTGGCTCGGACGGCGACGACCTCCCTTCATCATGCGATGAGTGTGCTCGGAATCAGATCGGCTCCGACGTCGGCCGAGCTGATTGGGATGCTCGATCGGTCAGAAGCACTCGATCGACGCTTCCTGGCTCGCCACGACGCGTTCTTCGACAATCCGATTCCGTTTCTGTTCGAGCAACTCGATGAGGTGTTCGACGACCCCCGTTTTGTCATCACCTGGCGACCAGAGGACGACTGGCTGAGATCGATGAGATGGCTTTTCGGCCCCGGGCTCGATCGGCTTGACCAACCAACACGCCAACTCGGTGATCGGGTCCACCAAGCGGTCTATGGCATCACCGCGTTTGATGCTGATGTCTTGACCGACGTGCACCGAGCGCACTACGCCAAGCTCCGCGATTGGTCGGCTGAGCGTGAGGACACCTTGTGGCTCGATGTGTCTCAGGGGTTGGACTGGCAACCCCTGTGTGAGTTCATCGGCTGCGATCAGCCGGCAGAACGATTTCCGAGGGAGAACTCAGCGAGCGGCGGGTGACGCCCTCGAGAATGGCAACGTTCAACATGATCGCCACAACGTGGAGCCAGGCGATCACGGTGACTGCGGTGCCGCCCTCGCCAACACCGTCCGCCGCGGAGGTGGCGCTCAAGGTCAAGAGAGCTCCGAGGGTGATAAAGGTAGCCGTAGCGACGGAGGCGATTGCCACCCGGGTTTCGTAACCGTCGGCGATCAGCTCGAACGACCGTCGCATCCTGAGAATGATGGGGACAATGCTCAGGGCCAGAATGCGAAGCGATTCGGGGCCGTAATCGATTGGCCCGAAGACGGCGTCCGACAACGGCCTCGCGAGAGCGATGAGGATCACGGTGGCTACTGCGCCGTAGTAGATCAGTCGCTTTGACCAAGCGAGATAGCTGGCCCGCAGATGAAGCCGGTCGGCCATCGCCGGAAATGCGGCTCCGTACGCCGATGCCGGCAGGAGCCGGGCGGCTTCGACGAATCGCATCGCAATCGCGAAGCCCGCCGCACCGGCAGCGCCGAAACCACCAAGCACAACGAGCGAAATCTGAGACGACACGGTTGTTGCCCCGACCATGACGGCAAACGCCCACGTCACCGTGGCGAGCGAGCGAATCTCATGGATCGAGGCCGGCAAGCGGAATCTGACCCGAGCCTGCACGGCCGTGAGCAGTGCGGTGACAACGTGTCCGGCTCCGAGACCCACGACGGGGACCCAGACTTCGGAGCGGCCGTCGAAGAGCACGGCGGTGACAACGACCCCAACGATCCCTCCGATCGCCGAGCTGATCGTGAGCTTGGTCATTTGCTGCCGGCCTCGAAGGATGGCTGAGGAGACAGCGGTGACGGCCTGTGGCAACAGCACGAGAGCTTGAATGGCCAAGGCGACACTGGCGACGTTGGCGAACCATGCAGTACCGGCGGCCACGCTGACCACCACCGATGCTGCGAGCTGCAGGGCGAGGATCGGGGCGGCGAGATCGGATCCGGTACCGTTCGGGTCGCGGGATGTGGCCCGAACGATCAGTGTGTCTGTGCCGAAGGTAATCACGGTGTTGGCGATGAAACCGGCAGCAACGATGGCTGCGAACGTTCCGAATTCTTCGCCGAGCGAGCGCGCCGCGAGGATCGCAATGACAAATGATGTGGCGGCTGAAGTGAACCGGCCCAACAAAAGTGCCATGGTGTTGGTTTGAATCACGCCCGTGACCATTCCCCATCTTTGCGTGGGAAGCGTCGCGAAACGTGAATCACTTCTGGAGGGGGTGTACTCGTGCCTGCTCCTGTACGCCCTCAGCCCGAGGTTCCGTGTGCCAACACCCGCCGTCGTCATTGCCGCTCACGCTCGTCCCGAGTCGCTCGGGCGTCTCCTCGCGACCCTGAAGCAGGCAAGAATCGGCGTAGACGCAACCTCACCAGTCGACCTCGTCATCTCGATCGATGGTGGTTCGCCGCGGACGCCCGAGGTGGTCGAAATCGCGAATCGCTTTGCGTGGAGCCACGGTTCCCGCGAAGTGATCGAGCACGATCGCGTCGGGCTCATCGGCAACTTTCACTCGTGCGGTGATCTCACCGAGCGATTCGGTTCGGTCGTGTTGCTCGAGGACGATCTCTTGGTTGGTCCCTACTTCCATCACTGGGCCACCGCCGGGCTTTCATTTGCCGAGGAGTACCCCGAGATTGGTGGGTTGTGTCTCTCCGCGCCATGGTTTGACGGCTACCGCCACCTGCCGTTCGAACCCGTTATCGACGGCTCTGACGCCTTCTATGCCCAGGTTCCGTGGTTTCACGGCATGGCCTGGACTGAAGCCATGTGGAAGAACTACCGGGCCGGGGTCGATGCTGCATCGACGACTGCGATCCACGCGTCGTTTGACGAGCTTGCTGGAGACGAGTGGTTCCCTGCGTACGTCCGCTACCTCGTCGCCAACGATCTGACATTCATGTTCCCCCGGGCCAGCCATGCCACGAATTCGGGCGACGCTGGCACGCACTTCGCCGAGCCGTCCGACTTCTTCCAGGTGCCACTGAGCCTTGGTGCTCCTGAGTACTTCAATTTGCGACGACCCGGCGCGTCACTCGCCCGATATGACGACCACCTCGAACTCGATGCTGCGGTCGTGGCCGAGTTCGTCCCAGACGTTGATCAAGAAGAACTCGTTGTCGACCTGCTCGGTGTTCGCGATCTGCGCCCGTTCGACGGTGAAACATGGGTCGTCACCACTCGGCCAGTCCGTGAAGCTCGGCGACAGTGGGGTGCAAGCCTGCACCCGCTTCCGATGAATCTCGCCTACGGCACACCGGGTTCGGTCATCTCGCTGGCTCGCGTTTCGGATGTGATCAACGACCGCTGGGCCGACACGACGAGTCGAGCTGCGCTCACTCAACACGCTCAACGGGGGCGGGCAACCGGCATCAGCGGCACCGCTCGCTCCGTCGGCGAGCGGCTGGCACTGCGGGCGCGGGCGGCAGTAGCGGAGGCAAAGGGGGAGCGACGTGCTTGACCCTCGGTCCGATCTGCCCTTGATGCGGCCAGAGCTCCTGCTCGGCCAACCTGGCAGCAGGCTCGAGGTGCCTCACGACGTTGTTGTCGTTGTCGATGGCGCCCATGCCAAGGGGCGGGGCCGTCGCCGCACCGGCCCGTTCCGCAAGATCGTCGAGCGCAACGGCGCTGCGGTAGTGCAGTCGGTCGGCCCCGGTGCCCCAACGTGCGCAGTGACCGTTGAGTTCTTGGCTCACCTTGGTGCTCGCCGCATCGTCATGGCGGGCGTTGCCGGCTCGTTCACGCCGAGCCTCCCTGCCGGCAGCATCGGTGTTGTTGGCGAAGCGGAAAGCGATGAAGGGACGTCTCGACGTTACGGCGGCCATCGTCTGCCATGTCCCGATCTCACCGCCAGCCTCGCTCCGTTGGGATCAGACGTCAGCTGCCTCACCACGGACACACCACTTCGTCTGACCCAAGCCGATGTCGACGAGTTCTCCCACCGATGTGCGGTCGTCGACATGGAGGCTGCCGCCCTCTTTGCCGCTGCTCACACCCTCGGCGTGAGCGCCGCTGCGATCGTTGCGGTGAGTGACACCTACAACGATTCTGGATGGCAGCTCGGCGATCGTGCGCTCGCTGATGGAGCCGTTGGTGGCGCCATTGATGCAGTATTGGCCGTGTTCGAGGCCACCCGGTGAGCGATCCAGTCGCCATCGTCCACGATTCGCTTGCGGTGAAGGGCGGAGCCGAACGGGTCGTGCTCGCCATGGCAAATGCCATGCCGGGAGCCTCCGTGCACACCTCGATCTTTGTCCCCGAGCGCACACACGACGAGTTCAGCCAGCTCGATGTGCGAGTGAACTCGCTCGACCGCATCTCGGTTCTCCGGCGAGACCACCGACGGCTGTTGCCGGTGCTCGCAGCCTCGTTTCGCCGGCGAGTGATCGACGCCGAGGTCGTCGTGTGTAGTTCGTCTGGCTTCTCCCACCACGTCAAGACGACGGGCGCCAAGATCGTCTACTGCCACACGCCGGCGCGCTGGATGTACGACAGCGAGCGCTATCTCGCCGAGTGGAGCAGCCCGGTGCGAGTGGCCGCTGCTGTGCTGGCCAAAATGCAGCGTCCGGTCGATCAACAGGCGATGGCAGAGGCCGACCTGATCGTTGCGAACTCTCGCCACGTTGCATCGGAGATCGAGGCCATCTACGGGCGTGCGGCAACCGTTCTTGCCCCATGCTCCACGCTCGACCTCGAGGGCCCACTCGCACCCATCGCGGGCGTGTCGCCTGGCTTTGTTCTCACGGTGAGCAGGGTGCTCGGCTACAAGAGGCTCGACGTGCTGATCGACGCAGCCCGGAACATGCCAGACACAACATTCCTCCACCTCGGCGGCGGTCCACACCATGCTTCGGTGCTCGAACAGGCCCCTCCGAACCTCGTCACCCAGGCAACGGTGACCGATGCACATTTGCGTTGGGCCTATCGCAACGCTCGTTGTGCTGTCTTGACCTGTGCTGAGGACTTTGGATTGGTGCCACTCGAGGCTGACGCCCACGGACTACCGGTGGCGATGCCGAGGGCTCGGGGCTTGCTCGACCACGACGCGCTCGCCAGCGGCACGTGGTTCTACACCCACGGCTCGGCCACGGCGCTGGTCGACACCTTGCAACGAATCGACGACTTCAGCGGTGGACAGTCTGGTGAGTGCGCCATCGTCCCCGAGCGACTGGGGCGTGAGCGCTTTGTCGAGCGGCTTGGGTCGCTCGTTGCGAGAGTGGGCGCCGGTGAGACGAGCCCGATGACCGGTCAGCCCCATTTCGTTGCCGCAGACGCCCAGACGATTGGCTCGGCTGAGCCAGCGGTCGAATCGACGTGATGAGCGGATATCTCAACGGGCGTGCCTTGCGGACCGGCGATGGGGGAGTCGGGCGCTTTGCGACCGAGATCGCGGCGCGTCTCCCCGAATTGCAGGTGGTGACGCCCGCGCCCCGATTCGCAAAACCCGGTGTGGGTCAGCTTTGGGAACAGACGGTGCTTCCGAGGTCGACTGCAGATGGCATGTTGCTCAGCCTGGCCAACTCGGGTCCGGTCCGCCACGACAATCACGTTGTTGTTGTCCACGACATCCTGGCTCTCACCCACCCGTGGACCGTGGGGCCAGCATTCGCCAAGGCACAGCGTCGGCTCTTGCCGGCAACCATCCGAGGGGCGCGAGCGGTGGTGACCGTCTCGGAGTGGGTGAAGGCGCAGATGGTCGAGCATCTGAAGGTCGACCCGCAACGAATCACCGTTGCCCCGCCTGGTGTCTCGCAGCCGCATGCCGAGACCGGCGCGGGCGCCAACAGCGATAGCGACGCCCGCCGGCGCGAGGCGTGTCAGCGGCTTGGCTTGTCGGAACACCGGAAGCTCGTTGCTGGTCTGATCACGTCGACACCTCGAAAGAACTCAGCAGAGGTCCTACGGGTGCTGGGGTCTGTCGCCTGCATTCGACCAGACACGCAGGTGCTGGTCGCTGGCTTCGATGGCCCACCGCACGTATTTGGGCGGGGCGCGACCCGGCCGCGGAGCGAGTTTGTGCGTGATCTCGGTCCGGTCAGCAACGAAACACTGCGGGACATGTTCGTGGTTGCCGACGTCTTTGTGGCGATGTCCGAAGCCGAGGGCTTCGGGCTCCCGCCGATCGAGGCTGCCGCGTTCGGCACATCCGTTGTGTCGACACCGATTCCGTCCGTGGCCGAACACCTCATTCCGGATGGAAATCGCGCTGGCGACGCTACATCGCCGGGCGCCGTCGTCGTCGACGATGGGGCCGCGGCAACCGATGCCGTCGTGGGCCTGCTCGACGACGACGCCAGTCGCATACTGATGGCGAAGCGGGCACAAGCCGCTGCTGAGTCGCTCACCTGGGACGCGTGTGCGGCCCGCATCGCCCGTGTTGCTGGTTGCGATTCGCTCCAAGACCATTCCGAAGGAAGGAAGTTCTCGTGAGAGAAGAAGTGAGAGAGGCGAACGCGTCGCCATCTGTCGGTACGGGAAGCCGGTTGGAAGTTCGCGAAGCCGTCGTGGCCACGGTCGCCTACGCAGATGTTTTCGACATGCCCATCGACGTTCCCCGTCTCCATCGGTTCTTGGTCGGCTGCTCGGCCGGGGCTTCCGAAGTGGTGAGCGCAGTGGGCGAGCTCGTTGAGAGCGGTCAGCTCGGGCGCCGAGGCGACATCGTTCACCTGCCCAATCGGGCCGAGGTACTCGGTGTCCACGATGAGCGCACCGAGCGGGCCGAGAAAATGTGGGGCGAGGCACAGCGCTGGGGCCAACGAATCGCCCGATTGCCCTTCGTGCGTATGGTGGCGGTTACCGGAGGCCTTGCCGTCGACAGCGTCGCCGACCACGACGACATCGACTACTTCATCATCACGGCACCCACTCGGCTCTGGCTGACGAGGTTCATGATGGTGGGGCTCGTGAAGTTGGCGGAGCGAGACGACATCGAGCTGTGCCCCAACTACATCGTCAGCGAGCGAGCGCTCGAGTTCGACGACAAGGCCCTCTATGTGGCCCGCGAGCTGGCCCAGATGGTGCCGATCGTCGGTGCTGACCGTTGCACCGATCTGCGTCGCCGCAACAGCTGGATGTTCGACTTTCTGCCGAACGCAACCATCGAAGGGGATCGGAGTCGCGTGGCCGAGGTGGAGCCCAGCACGGCGACGCGAGTGCTCGAGGCCGTCATCAGGCGCCCGATCTTCGATCGTCTGGAACGGTGGGAGATGGATCGCAAGGTGTTGCGGCTTCAACAGGTTCGGTCTCGGCGAAGCGAGGTTGGTGCGCCAGACGAGTCGTCGTTCTCGCCCGACGTCTGCAAGGGCCACATTGTTGGCAACGCCGCCGGCATCGATGAGGCCTGGCGTGACCGGCTGACGAGCAGCGCGTGAACGAAACGACCGACCTCGGCACCGTCGAGTCGCCTGCGACGTTTGATCGCATTGCCGACACCTACGACGACGTCGCCCTGTCGGCAGTTGGGCGGGTGTTTCGCGATCGAGTGCGGGCCCACGTGCGTCCGCTCGTGGGCCCAGGCGTCCGAGTTCTCGATCTCGGATGCGGCACGGGGCTGGATGCGGTCTGGATGGCCCAACAGGGTTGCCGTGTGGTGGCCGTCGACGCCTCTGGTGCCATGGTGGAGCGTGCACGCGCTGCCATCGCAGCAGCCGAGCAGAAGAACAACGTGCATGTGTCGACTGCTGACATTGCCGAGGTGGATTTCCGCAGGATGCTTGCGCTGCTTCCATCGAACGAGCAGTCAGCGGCCGCCGAAAGCGAGACCGAGGCCGACCGGTTCGACGTGGTCGTTGCCAACTTCGGCGTCATCAACTGCGTGCCTGACCTTGCTGCCCTCGGTGATCGCCTTTGGGCGGTACTCGATCAGAACGCTTCGCTCGTGCTGGTCTCGATGAGTTCCACGAGCCTTACCGAGAGCATCGAGGCGGTGCTGACGCGCAATCGATCGCTCTGGAGCCGTCGGCGGTCGATCGATCTGCGGGCCGAGTCCGATGTCGACGGATACCGAGGTCTCGACGTCCGCTACCACAGCGCCGCCGATGTCGAACAGGCCTTGGCTTCTCACTTCCGGCTCGAGGTCGCGGAGGCAATCGGCGTCGTGCTGCCCACCTTTGAGCAACGACGGTTGGTTGAGGCGCGGCCGAGGCTCTTGAGCGCGCTGCGGTGGGCCGACGCCACGCTCGGTCCGCTCGCCGCCAAGACGTCGATCGGCGATCACCACATCGTGCGGCTTGCGCCCATCGGGTCCGAAACCAACTGGAGCGAGCGTCATGATGGCTGAGCTCACCCACGCCAGCGATGCATTTGCTGTCACGGTGCCCGGCACGGATGAGCCGCTGCGATGGTCAATCGATGGCTTCGTCTCGGCCGACGGACTGCGCTTCGAGTCGGTCAGCTCAATGGCTGACCTCACTGACCCGGAGGATCGGGCCCGCCTCGATGAGTTCGCAGCCCGCTACGGCCGCTTCCGCGATGCAGAGGGCCGGTCACCGATCTCGCCCGCTGCCATCCGAGCCTTGCCGTATGACGACGTGTCAGGGCAACTGTCGGCAATGTGGGTCGAGCGGGCGACCTCCTATGACCGCTTCGTCAGCGCCACGGCTGAGTTGGCGCCCGGCACGATGGTCGACGTTGGCGCCGGTTGCGGCTGGCTTGCGTTGCGGATGTCTGAGATGGGGTGGAGCGCCGCTGCGGTCGACGTCAATGTCGACGTTGGTGACGGTCTTGGTGCGGCTTCGCCGTTCGCAGACGAAGTATTCCTGGCCAGAGCTGCGATGGAACGACTGCCGTTTGGGTCGAATTCGATCGACCTGGTGGTGTTCAATGCGTCGCTTCACTACGGCGCCGACGTTCGTGGGTGTCTCGACGAAGCAGTTCGAGTGCTCGATCCTGATGGCACGCTCGTAGTGATGGACTCGCCGGTGTACGCCGACCCCCTCGCAGGCGAAGCGATGGTCGCTGAGTTTGCAGCCCATGCTGAGGCCGAAGGGCGACAAGCTGTTGAGCTTGCTGGCCCCGGCTTCGTGACCGAAGCCGACCTGTGGGCGCTGCAAGACAATCGCGCCGTTGCCCATGTGGGCCGGCACGGCGATGTTGGCGGCCTCGTCGGCGCCGTGCGGGGAGCCATTGGACGGCGCAGGGCGGGCCGTGAAGTGGCCAAGCGGCCAGTCATCGTTGCCCGGCTCGGCGGCACCCCCACGCAGACTGCAACAGCAAGAACCAAGAGAGCAAGAAGGTAGAGATGAAGGTCGTCATTGGACATTCGTACTTCCAGCACTTCGACCCCAAGCTGGCCGAGGCGAAGCAGCCCTATCCGCCACTCGGCACGCTGATCGCGGCGGCAATGCTTCTCGAGGCCGGACACGAGGTGCACGTCTTTGATGCCATGCTCGAAACGTCGACGGCTGGGTGGCGAGATCTGATCGACGAGCACCAGCCAGACGCGGCAGTGATCTTCGAAGACAACTTCAACTACCTGTCGAAGATGTGTCTGTCGCGCATGCGTGACGCCGCGTGCGAGATGCTTGCCGCCGCATCGGCCGAGGTCGACCTCGTGGTTGCCACCGGTTCAGACGCCAGCGACAACGCCGAGACGTTTCTCGACGCCGGCGCCGATGCGGTGATCTTCGGGGAGGGCGAGCAGGCCTTGCTCGAGGTTCTGTCGGCACACAGTGAGCAACGCTCGTTTGAGGGTTTGGCTGGAGTCTCGACTCGAGTGAACGACGGCTCGATCGTGGTCGGCGAAAACCGGCCGAACATGAAGGGCATCGACGCCGTCCCGTTCGCCGCTCGACACCTCGTCGACATCGAGCGGTATCGCACCGTCTGGAACGAGCACCACGGCCGCTTCTCGCTCAACCTGGTGACGACCCGCGGCTGCCCGTATCACTGCAACTGGTGTTCGAAGCCGATCTGGGGACAGCGCTACAACGCTCGTTCTCCTGAAGACGTCGTTGCCGAGATGGTCGAGGTCGTCGAGGCCTACGGGCCCGACCACATCTGGTTCGCCGACGACATCTTCGGGCTGAAGCCTGGGTGGATTCAGTCGTTCTCTGAGCTCGTCGACGCCAACAACGTCCGACTGCCGTTCAAATGCCTGAGTCGACCCGATCTGTTGGTCCGCAAGGACACAGCGGAAGCGCTCGGGGCGGCAGGTTGTGAAGAGGTGTGGATCGGGGCCGAGTCAGGGAGTCAGAAGATTCTTGATGCGATGGAGAAGGGCACAACGGTCGAGCAGATCCGCGAAGCGGCCGATCGCGTTCACGCTGCTGGGTATCGCATCGCCTTCTTCATCCAGTTCGGGTATCCCGGCGAGACCCAGGAAGACATCGAGGCGACGCTCGATCTGATTCGGGCCGCTCGCCCAGACGACATCGGCGTTTCGGTGGCCTATCCGTTGCCTGGGACCCCGTTCTACGAACGAGTTGAGGCAGAGCTCGGACGAACCCGCCACTGGGTCGACTCCAGCGATCTGGCCATGCTGTTCGACGGCCCATATCCGACGGAGTTCTATCGAGCGCTGCACCAGCGGGTCCACACCGAGTACCGGCTTCGCAAGCTCCTGTGGAGTGTGCAAGGCGATGGCGTTGATGCCGTCCGTCAGCTTCGCCCGACCGATGGGCTGCGGGCTGTTCGTGATGTTGCCACGCTGCCATTCCAACGCCGTGCGCTTGAGCGGCTGGCCACCGCCAGCGAGGGCGATGTCGGTTTGTTGACCATCGACCTCGACCGCGAAGCCGCAGCCACCCCCTCCGCGCAACCCGTCACCATCTCCACCGAGGGGTCAGGTCTCAAACGTTAACGAGGCTCCCGGGCCTGCGGTCGACGCACACCTCTGCTGCGGCGTCCGCTTCGCTTCCGAGTCCTCGCTTGAGGTGTACCTCGACCTCCGGCCCTCGTAGGGGTCAGGTCTCAAACGTCAACAACGTGACCGGGCCTGCGGTCGACGCACACCTCTGCTGCGGGGTCCGCTTCGCTTCCGAGTCCTCGCTTGAGGTGTACCTCGACCTCCGGCCCTCGTGCGAGCGGATGGCGTGAGCGTTGACGCTATTTCCAGGCGAAGACGGGTTGTTCGAACTCGTCCACGCGGGTGTCGTCGCCGTCGTAGGCGACGGCTCGGAACTGATACATGATGGCGCCGGTCGGTGCGTGAATGAGATCACCGCCGATCGGAACCTGGATCACCGGACGAGGGCTCTCTGGTATCTCAACGAAGCGGGGTGAGTCCGGTCGGGCGAGCTCTCGAATCGAGATGCGATGAATCGAGGCAACCTCATCGGGGTTCGCCACTGGTTCCGCATCGTCGCCAGCCCAAAAGACAAAGGGCGACATCACGTAGCCGGAGCGCGTGGGGTAGTCATCGAGCCGGCCGAGCAAGCTCGTGGTGTCGAGGCGCAGGCCAACCTCCTCGTGGATCTCTCGCAGGGCGGCTTCGAGGGGTGTCTCGCCACCATCTATGCGACCTCCGGGGAGTGCCCACTGGCGGGCGTGGGCCGACATGTGCGAACCCCGCCTCGTGAGCAAGATGGCAGCACCGCCTGCGGTTCCCGTCACTTTGCCCGTCAGCTCACCGGCAGCCGTTGCGTCGTCAACTCCCGGAATGCCTCCGAGGTCGAGAATGCGGTCGATCTCGGTGTCGTCCTCGCCATGTTCGACTCGATCGCTGTCGAGTACGACAATCCCGACTGCCGCGTGACGACGTCCATCGAGTTCGTGCTCGCGGACGTCGTGGTTGCCGAGGTTCTCGGCGAGGCGAGCACGTAAGCCAGCGTCGAAGGTTACGTCTTGGCCGTTTGGTTGATCGCCCGAGTTCGTTGTCACGTCACGAGTCTGCTGCAACCAGCCGGCGTCGGTGAACTCGACAGCAATGCATTGGAGCAGTTGACTGGCGGACATGACTGCACCGCTCGATGATCTCAGAGTTATTGAAGTCGACAGTTGGATGGCCGGGCCGAGCGCCGGAGCGATACTCGCCGATCTCGGGGCCGACGTCATCAAAGTCGAGCCGCTGTCAGGCGACCCGATGCGCAACACGGCGCGACCGGCCAAGGTCGAAGGGTCATTGAAGGGCTACGACTTCTGTTTCGACGTCGACAATCGGGGCAAGCGATCGATTGCCGTCGATCTGACCTCTGACGAGGGTGCTGACCTCGTCCGGTCCCTCTGTGCCGAGGCCCAGATCTTCCTCTGCAACTTGTTGCCGCAGCGCCAGCAGCGGTTTGGTCTCGATCCGGAGACGCTCGCAAAGGCGAACCCTCAGCTCGTGCACGCAACGATCACCGGTTACGGCAGCGGTGGCCCCGAGTCGTGGCGCCCTGGTTTCGACGTCACGGCGTTCTTCGGTCGATCTGGGCTGTATGACGCGATGCGAGAAGGGGCGGAGGGGATTGTGCCGAACGCTCGCCCGGCCCAGGGAGATCACGCGACTGGGTTGGCCCTCGTGAGCGGCATTCTGTCTGCCCTGCGGCTCGCCGAACGAACGGGCACTGGGCAGGTGGTGGAGACGTCGCTGTTTGAAGCGGCGGTGTGGACGCAGGCCAGCGACTACGGCATCACGGCAGCCGACCGAGCGCCCGTGCGCAGGCGAGCCCGCCACGAAATGATCGTGCCGACGGCAAATCGCTACCCATGCGGGGACGGATCCTGGGTGGTTTTCAACATGCCCGAAGAAGCGGCATGGGAACGCATGTGTCGCTGCATCGGCACTGAGCATCTCTTGGACGATCCGCGGCTGCAGACGATCCGAGATCGGTTCCACAACATGGCCGAACTCGTCGATGCGATCGACGAGGCTTTGAGTGCTCGATCCCGCGACGAGTGGGGGCCCATCTTCGACAAGCACGAGCTGATCTGGGGACCCGCCCTTGCCCTGCACGAGGTAGTCGATGATCCACAGGCCGAAGCCATTGGACTCTTTCCGACCATCGAGCACCCCGAGCACGGTGACTATCGATCCGTTCGTGTGCCGATGCGGATCGAGGGCGCGGCCATCGGGCCGAAGGGTCCGGCCCCGGCCGTCGGGCAACACACCGCCGAGGTGCTGGGCGACGCTGGGTTGTCGGACGATGCGATTCAACAGCTCCTTGACGACGGGACGATTGCGTAACCCAGACTTGTTTGGGCATCGGCCGACTGGGTTGCCGCTCAAGCGATGCTTCAGCGAGGCCGATCTCTGAGGGGTGAAGTCGCATGCCGGGCGCGCTCCCTCCATCATCTTCGGGCTCATTGTGCTCGTCGCTGTCGGGCTGTTCACGGCCAGACAGGACGGCTTGAACCGTGCCGCCATCGACCCGTGCGATCCATCGAGTCTTGGTCAGGGTTACGGATCGATCACCTCGATTTATGAGATCGAAAACGGTGAGATCGCTTCACTGTGCCACGGCTCCAGTGACGACGATCTGTTCACGGCGTGGAACTCGTTGGCGAACATCACCACTCCGCTCGAGCGGGCCAGCATCAGCTCCTTTGCGCTCTACGAAGGTCGCTTCGCCGGCTACACCCAGCAACTCGATGTCGATGGAACAGAGTTCATGATCGCCATCGAGCGATCGACCGCTCAGGCGCACCCACAGTCGCTTCGCTTTACGGTTGCCCACGAGTTGGCTCACGTCTTCACGAATCACGAATCGAATCCCTGGAGCGGCGAACAGGTGCCAACCATTGGGTGTCTGGGAGACCAGAACCTCTACGGCTGCGCTGGTTGGAACAACTACTTGGCCACCTGGACCTACCAGTTCTGGCCTGACCCAGAGATCGAAGCACTCGAATTGGCCTATCGCGAACCGTCGGAAGCTGCCCGTCGCTGTGCGGTCGACCCGGGCTTCGTCGGCGAGTACGCCGCCACGAATCCGGGTGAGGACTTCGCCAACGCCTTTGCCGCCTACATCTTGTCGGTGCCGGTCCCGTCCACAGCGCAGTCCCGAGTCAACTTCATGGGCAGCTACGTCGACTTCGTGGCCATGCGAGATCGGGTTCACGCGTCTGGCCTGAGCGCCCCGAACCTCGTGATCGACCCCTGCGGGTAACCCAGCAGATTGCCATGACCGATTGAGGGGACAGCCTCGGAACGCCGGCCGGACAGCAGCGTTCACCCCCTGAGAACGCGGAGGTGCAAAGCTTGGCGATGGATCAAGCGTTGGTCGACGGACCCCCTCTGCCGTCGCCAAGCCTGGCTCACAGCATGAAACCTCGCTACATCCTCCGATGCTTCTCGCGTGTCGACGACGGCCAGATCGTCAGCCATGGCGGTTTCCCGCTCTACTTTGCGACGCGCCGCCAAGCCGAACGACGGCTCGAGGAGTTGATTCGCGATGGCGGGTCTCGGTCGATCTATCGCTACGAGATCGAGCGGTCGAGCCGACGGCGGCTCACCGGAATCAGCTGATCAGCCTGTGCCCATCACGCTGGGCTGATCACACCGGGTTGATCACACCGGGTTGATCAGACTGTGTTGATCAGACTGCGGCGTAGGTGAGATAAGCCGCAACGCCGCCCACCGCAACCGCAATGAGGAACGCCATCTTCAAGGCAAACTTCAGCACCTTGAACGCCACATACAACGTGATGACGCCGACGATGATCGAGATGATGGCAGGGCTCACGGGTGTCAGTTTGGCCCAAACGGTGTGGCGACGTGCGCCAAGCTCCTAGACCGATCAGTTTCTGGGAACCGCTACCTTCGACCCGTGGGTGCAGAGACGCAGTTGGCAACACCTGAAGGCAGCGTTGAGCTGCGTCGTTTGCCGCACCATCCGGACTCGCCGCTTCGCGCGTGGGATGCCGCCGACGAGCTGGCGATTGCGCATGTCCGCGATGCTGAGATAGGGGCGGATGCCCGTGTGCTCGTCGTGAACGATCTCTTCGGCGCGCTCGCCGTCGCGTTGCATGCCCATCGCCCGCTCTCGTGGGGCGACTCGGTCACCTCGCATCAGGCGGCCGGAGCCAACCTCGGCCGAAACGGCCTCGACCCTGGCGGTGTCGAGTTCGTGCCCAGTTCCCGGCAACCCGATGGACCCATCGATCTCGCCGTCATCAAGGTGCCTCGCTCGCTTGCCCTCCTCGAAGACCAACTCCGCACGCTGCGTCCGTTGTTGCACGAAGGTTCGATCGTCGCGGGAGCCGGGATGGTCAAGGCCATCCACACCTCAACCATCGATCTGTTCGAGTCGCTGATTGGCCCGTCACCCACATCACTGGCGAAGAAGAAGGCACGCCTGATTCTGTCGTCGCTCGACACTGAGCTCGACATCGGCCCCAGTCCGTTTCCGTCTCGCTACCGGATCGACTCCGGAGCGGAGCTCATCGAACACGCCAACGTTTTCTCGAGGGGTCGACTCGATATCGGATCCAGAGTGATGCTTGATCACCTGCCAGCTGTCGACCCAGGCACCCGAGTGGTTGACCTTGGCTGCGGAAATGGTGTGTTGGGATTGACGCTGGGGGCCACGAACGATCTCGGGTCGCTCGTGCTCGTCGACGAGTCGTACCACGCCACCGCGTCGGCCAGGCTCAACGCTCAGGGCTGGGGTCTCGGCGAGATCACCGAGGTGCACGCCGAGCGCACGTTGTCGTTTCTTCCAGACAACAGCGTTGATCTCGTGCTCAACAACCCGCCGTTCCACACGCATCAAAGCCGCACAGACGACACGGCGAAAGCAATGTTTGCCGACGCTCAACGCGTGTTGAAACCCGGCGGCCGTCTTGTGGTGGTGGGCAACCGGCACCTCGGCTACCACAAGATGTTGAAGCGCCGCTTTGGAGGTGTCGAGGTGGTTGGCTCGTCACCCAAGTTCGTGGTGCTCCAGGCGACTGCCGGTGAACAACGCTGAGAGTGCCACCACGACGAAGAACACGAGTCCACCAACGTTGACGAAGACGTCACTTCCGGTGAAGAGGTCGGTCGTGGTTGCGTGGTAGATGACGTGCGGAATGCCCCAGATGATCGAGGCGATCGATGCCGTGAAGACGAGTTGGCGGCTCATGCTGACGATGGCGGCGGCGAGGACAAACAGCAACGCGAGGTTCAGCGCTCCAAAATCTCGCACGAGGTGCTCGTTGTATGGTCCATCAACAGCAATGAACGTTCTGCCCAACCCAGGGAAGTCGTCATAAAACGACCTCGGTGCGAACAGGGCCCAGAAGCCGATTTGGGCTGATGAGAAGGCCAGATACACAAGGGCAATTCGAGTCCAGAGTCGTGCGTTCATGGTCTGAAGAATAGATCCATAGTGGTCTGGTCATTTGGTCCACTTCGCCAGTAGTTTTCAGACCAATGCGAGAATTGCTTGTTGGACTAGACGAATCGGACGGTCGTCGGGTTGGGCTCGAACGGGCTGTGCGAGAGGCGATTCGCTCCGGTCAGCTCGTGGCGGGCACCGTCCTGCCATCCAGTCGTGCGTTGGCCGCCGACATCGGCATGGCTCGGGCCACGGTCGTCGGCGCCTATGAGCAGCTGGTGATCGAGGGATACCTCGTTTCGAAGCACGGGTCGGGAACCGTCGTGGCCAACGTTCGTGAACCCGAGGTGGCAAGCGAGGATCAAGGCCGATCACGGGGCCCCTCAATCAACCTCTTCCCCGGCCAGCCGGACGG
>CALJSB010000087.1 GCA_937976305.1 uncultured Acidimicrobiales bacterium | reverse complement strand
GCAAAAAAGTTCGTCATGGTTGGGTTAACGCCGCTTCCGCCGCTTTCGTTCCCGTTTAGGAAATCGCAGCATGGCGCCAGGATCGACCGCTGGTCGTGGTCAGGTCGCGATCTCGACCGCTGCCGAGTTGCGCGTAGGCCTTTGCGGCAGGAGCTCGACCAACTGTCGATTCTCGCCCGGGTCATACACCGCGTGCTGGACGCACGCTGGCACGGATTGACCCTTGTCTGGATGGTTCATGATGTAGGCGCAGGCCTCCAACCGCTCCTGGGCGGCCAAGATCTTGGCGTCTTCGGCCCGGCTGCCGTCTTGGATGTGCTCCCACGCGGCTGCAGTGTCGGTTGCGTCGATGAACTGATGCATCACGAATGTCATGGGTCGGACCTCGCGCCACGAGGCCCGAAGGCCACCGGCCCGGCTCACGTAGCGGCCGAGCCACCGGGCGGCCTGAGGAACCACGGCCGGAGTGACGGCGGCTGAACGAGCCATCCGAACGCCTGCGGTCAGAGGGTCCTGGCCGATGAAGTTGCCTGGAAACGCTTCGAGTGCTGTGGCGACGAACTCTCGATCGGCGTCGTCTCGGTCATCGACAATGGGCACGAAGTCGTCGCCGACCCAGGCTCCCCAGGTCGATCGAGTGCATCGGGTATCACCAACATGGAGTGCCTCGTAGGGCAGACGTGCGCCCACGCCGGCCTCGACCTCGCTCCAAACGATGTCGGAGGTCAGCTCCCTGAATCCCTCCCGCCAACGATTCTCATTGCCGATGTACGCCGCCGGCTGGAACGAAAACATCCGCCAGCCCTGATCCCAACAGTTCGAGATGACGTCGGGAATCTGATCGACATTCGCGGGGGTCACCGTCATGTTGTGGGCCAGGAACGCCCGCACCCCGTGCTCCTGCTTGAGCCGATCGAACATCTCGCAGAACCGGCCCCGATACTCGTTGAGCTGAGCCTCGGTCTCGGGCTTCCGAATGCCTTCGCGGCCGACCATGGTGGTGTCCATGTGGCAGGCGAACGACAACTCCTTGAAGCGGGGCGTGCCGTCGTCGGCGACGGCGATCCGGCGCAGGTAGTCGTAGTCGAAGTCTCCGTGGGTGAAGCTCATCGGCTTACGACCGTGCGCCCACATGATCTCGAGTGCCGCTGCATGGTCCTCGGGCTCGAGGAGGCTGACCTCGCCACCGATGAGCTGGGCGTAGGAGGTGGTCGCGTTGTGGCTGCGGCTGAATGCCATCTGCCGTTCGACTTCGACCAGGGTGTGGGGGCCGTCGACCCGCACCTTGTTGGCATCGGACGAGTGGTAGCAGGGCTTGCACGAGAAGTCGCACTTCGGGAACACGCCATGGCTGCCCTCACAACCCGTGGTGCGTCGCCCGAGCACTTGACTCGGCAGCTTCTGCGAATCCGGTAGAGCGTCCCACCGCCGTTTGAGAGCGGCCTCGGTGTGGGGATCAACAGGGCGGGTTCGGGTCTCGAAATCGCGGAGACGATCGATGAGTCGCATGGTGTCGCTCACAGTAGGTGAGCAGCCAGCAGTTTCGCATGCGCGCTCCCGCGGGAGCGCGCTGCACACCCGTTCGCTGTCACAGCCCATCACTAAGGTCGAACGGAGTTCGACTGGCCCGTCTGGTTCGTGGCTGCGGATGCACACCTTCCCCCTCAAGTGATATGCGCGGAAGGCCTTGTCGTGCACGACGATCAACAGTTGTTGGCGATTCCCCTGAACGAACTCGAAGACCAACTGGTAACGGGAGCAGTGAACCGAACAGTCTCCAAGCACCAGCTGTTGAGACTCCTCGCCGAGTTCGATCGACGAGGCGGATGGGTGGTGAAGGGTGCCACCTCCTGTTCGGTGTGGTGGGCCGAGGTGTGCGGCATCGAACACAACACCGCCCGGGAGCAGTTGCGGGTCGCTCGCGCGCTCGGTGCGTTGTCAGCCCTCGACGATGCGCTCGCTTCCGGACAGCTGTCGTCATCAGCTCGCTGCAGGTGGAGGGAGCGGAACGCAGGCCGAAGTCGTCGTACACGTCTCGACTGCGGAAGACGGCTCGATCGTCGCAGCGCTGTCCGATGGCACGCCCGTGCCTGAACCGCAGTTGGGCGAGCTCCTGTGCGAGTCGACCGTCTGGGCATTGCTTCACGACAGCGAAGGCCAACCCATCGACGCCTCACCCCTCCGCAAGGCACCAACAACCCGGCAGATGCGACTCCTCGAAGCACGCGACAAGTGCTGCCAATACGAAGGCTGCACCGCACGCTCGTTCCTCCACGCCCACCATGTGATCCATCGGGCCCGGGGCGGCAAGACCGTGTTGGTCAACCTGATCCTGCTGTGTTCGTTCCACCACCGCATGGTCCATGAGCAGGAGTGCTGGGAGGCAGCGTAAAGCTGGCTCCTGCGCTGCGCGCTCCCGCGGGAGCGCATCTGACCGTCTACGTTTCGATCGACCAGACCTCGTGGCTAGGGTCGAACTTCGTTCGACCTGGCAAGTTGAGATCGAGACTCCTCGCCGGCACGAAGCGCAACCGCAGCAAGTTCGAGGGCGCGCTCCCGCGGGAGTGTCGAGCTCGTACTAGACGCTGGGCGGTAGCACCCTGATCCCAACCTCTTCGAGCGCTGCCGCGTCGACCTCGGTGGGCGCATCGGTCATCGGGTCGAGACCACTCTGGGGCTTCGGGAAGGCGATGATCTCGCGGATGTTCTCCTCGCCGGCGAGGATGGCGGTGAGGCGATCGATGCCGTACGCGAAACCGCCGTGCGGGGGCGCCCCGTACTTGAACGGCTCGAGGAAGAACCCGAAGCGCTTGTTGGCCTCTTCGTCGTCGATGCCGAGCAGCTCGAACACCCGCTTCTGCAGCTGCGGATCGTGAATTCGGATCGACCCTGAGCCGAGCTCCCAGCCGTTGAGCACGAGGTCGTAGGCCTGGGCCCGCACAGCCATCGGATCGCTCTCGAGCTTGTCGAGATCGTCGGGATGGGGCTGACAGAACGCGTGGTGACCGGGCTTGGGCGTGCCGTTGGCGTCGACGCCAACAAACAGCGGAAAATCGGTGACCCACAGATACTTGTAGGGCCCTTCCCACACGGGCGGGCGGCCGATGCGATTACGCAGCTCGCCGAGCACCTCACAGGTGGTGAGCCACTCGTCGGCGATGACCAGCACGAGGTCGCCCGCGACAGCCTCGGTGGTGGCGATGATGGCGGCGGTCTCGGTCTCGCTGAGGAACTTGGCGACGGGCGACTCGAACTCGAGCGCTCCCCCACCCTCGGGCTCGCGCACCTTCAGCCACACCATGCCCTTGGCGCCGAAACCCTTGGCTTCGTCGGTGAGTCCGTCGAGCTTGTTGCGGCCGTATTCGTCGGCACCCTGGTCGACCTTGATGGCCTTGATGGCCTCGGCAGTCGAGAACGCCTTGAAGCCCGTGTCGGCAAAGATGTCGGTGAGCTCGATGAGCTCCATGCCAAAGCGCAGGTCGGGCTTGTCGATGCCGAAGCGCTCCATGGCGTCGTGCCACGTCATGCGCTCGACCGCATCGGGACGGACACCCGTGACGGCCTCGGCCGCGTCGAGCACGCCGACCTCGACGGCCGACAGCACGTCGTCGACGTCGCAGAAGCTCATCTCCATGTCGAGCTGCATGAACTCGTATTGGCGATCGGCCCGCAGGTCTTCGTCGCGCAAGCAGCGAGCGATCTGGAAGTAGCGGTCGAGTCCGCCGACCATCAGCAGCTGCTTGTAGAGCTGGGGCGACTGGGGCAGGGCGTAGAAGTTGCCTGGCTTCTGGCGTGACGGCACCAGAAACTCACGAGCGCCCTCGGGCGTCGACGGCATGAGCATCGGGGTCTCGACCTCGACGAACTCCTGGCTCACCATGGCCGACCGAATGGCGGAGTTGATGGTGGAGCGGATCCGCATGTTCTTCTGCATGCGCTCACGGCGCAGATCGACATAGCGGTGGCGCAAGCGCACCAACTCGTCGACCTGATCAGCCCGGTCGTCCATCGGGAACGGCGGCGGCTCGGCGATCGAGAGAATCTCGACCTCACAATCCTGCAGCTCGATGGCGCCGGTCGGCAGCTCGTCGTTGACAGTGCCCTCGAGGCGGGCCGTCACGGTGCCCGTCACCTTGATGACGTACTCGGCGCGCACATCGACCTCGTTGTCGACCACGCACTGGGTGATCCCGGTGTGGTCACGAAGATCGACAAAGGCGAGGTGTTCGCCGTGCTCACGACGGCGATTGACCCACCCGGTGAGGGTGACAGTTTCGCCCGTGTTTTCGCTCCGCAGCTCGCCGCAGCGATGGGTACGCATCATGGAAGGAGTAGCTCCTTGATTGTTCCGACCATGTCTGATCGGGAGATCTCGCTCTGTTGATTCTTGATGTGAGGTGCGCCGCCCTCGCCCTGCGCATCTGATTGCATGACGCGCACGCTGACCGTACCGGCCGCGGCTTCGCCTTCGCCCACGATCACGGCGACCGCCGCGCCCGAACGATTGGCGGCTTTCATCTGGGCCTTCATCGAGCGGTGATCGAAACTGCGATCGACTCGGAGGCCGGCCTGGCGAAGCTCATGCGCGATCTCAAGGCCGTCGAGGCCGCCGGTGGTTGCCACCACCCACACATCGACCGAGGTGTCGGGCCCGGCGAAGATGCCGGCGTCGTCACAAGCAATGAGGGTGCGGTCGATGCCGAGGGCAAAGCCGACACCGGGCTCATCTGGCCCGCCGAGGTCGGCCACGAGGCCGTCGTAGCGACCGCCACCACCGAGCGCGTTCTGTGCTGACGACAAGGAGTTGGCGGCGAACTCAAAGGTGGTGCGGGTGTAGTAGTCGAGCCCTCGCACCAAGCGAGGATCAACGACATAGGCCACGCCGAGGGCATCAAGCCCGGCCTTCACCCGCTCGAAGGCGGCGGTGGCCTCGTCGCTGATGAAGTCGGCGAGGACGGGCGCGGCGGCGACGAGTTCGGCATCTTGAGGGCGCTTGGAATCAAGTACGCGCAGCGGGTTGATCTCGAGCGTGGCTCGGGATTGCTCAGAGAGCTGATCGAGCGAGGCCTCGAAGTGGGCTCGCAAGGCATCGAGGTAGGCGGGACGATCGGCCTTGTCGCCGAGCGAGTTGAGGATGAGAGTGACACCGGTGGGTCCGTCTCCCCCGATCACAAGCCCAAGCGACTCGTAGAAGCCGACGGCGAGGGCAATGAGTTCGACGTCGACATCGGGATCGTGCGTGCCGATCACCTCGGCACCGACCTGGTCGAACTGGCGGTAGCGGCCCTTCTGTGGCTTGTCGTAGCGGAAGGCCGAGCCGACGTACCAGGTCTTCCACGGCGTCAGCTGGCGGTTCTGGGCGAACGAGCGACAGACCGAGGCGGTGAATTCAGGCCGCAGCGCAACGTGGCGACCGCCCTTGTCCTCGAAGTCGTACAGCTCCTTGGAGACAACGTCTGACGCCTCGCCGAGCCGGGTGAACACGCCGATGTCTTCGAACATTGGCGTGACGATTTGGCCGAATCCGGCTTTGGAGGCTGCGTCGGCGAACACCTCGGTCAGCCGACGCCACCGGTCGGTGTCGGGTGAAAGCAGGTCGCGAGTGCCTGGAGCAGCTTGAAAGGAGGGCCGGGCCATGAAGCCCCTGAGGTTACTGGCCAGCGGAGGTTGGGCCGTGACCATTTTCCAAGCAACCTGTGCGGCGGCTCGATCGGCGCAACTTCCGCAAACCCTCGATTTACCGATGGTTGATCCGATATTCTTCCGTAATTCGATGAATTACGGAAGGAACCTGTGTCGGGTCAGTGGGAAGCGTTCATGTGGCGAGATCGCCCGGCCCGAGCCTGGGCCCCGGACGCTCTTGCAGCGCGAGACTTCAACTTCTCCGAAGCGGCGATTCGCCGAGCCGAACAGGCAACCGCAGCGCTCACGAACGCCGACGGGCTGTTGCCGACCAACTGGGAGCCCCTCGCCCGGCTCTTGCTGCGAACCGAAGGCATCGCCTCGTCCAGCATTGAGGGCGTGCAGGCTCCCCTACTCGACGTCGCCCTTGCTGAAGTTGCCGACGCCGGCCAGTCCGCCGGATGGATTGCCGACAATCTCCACACCGTTGCCGATGCGCTGACCGGACCCCAGCACCTCACGGTTGACACGCTGCATCGATGGCACCGAAGCCTCATGTCGTTCTCGGCGCTCGAGCCCGCGATGATCGGCGCCTTCCGCACCGCACCGAGTTGGATCGGCGGCACCTCTCCCCTCGACGCCGCCTTTGTGCCGCCAACGGCCGAGCACGTTCCCGCACTCATCGACGATCTGGTCGCCTTTGCCAACGCCGACCACTTCGACCCCGTCACACAAGCGGCGATCGTACACGGCCAGTTCGAGACCATTCACCCCTATGGCGATGGCAATGGGCGCCTGGGCCGCATCTTGATCGGCTGGGTGCTGATGCGCCGAGGCCTTGTGACCAAGCTTCCTCCCCCAATCAGTGTGTTGATCGGGCGAGACCCCGGCGGCTACATCAGCGGCCTCCACCTCTTTCGAGAGGGGCCGATCGATCAGTGGATCAATTGGTTCGCCGGCATTGCATCTTCGGCCGCCACGCACTCCGCCGACATGGTGGGTGCGGTCACTGCACAACTCGATACGTGGCACGAAGCGCTTCGTGACCTGCGCAGCGACGCTGCGGCCGCCCGAATCATCAATCTGCTCCCCCAGGTGCCGGTGTTGACCTCGGCCTCGATGGCCGAACTGCTCAGCGTCTCTGATCGAGCCGCTCGCGAGGCCCTACGAGTGCTGGAAGAACGTGGGATTCTCGAACGGGTCGATGTTGCGCCCAAGGGCCGAGGCCGACCGATCGTTCACTACGCCGCGAGCACGCTGCTCGACGCCACCGCCGGCTGGGCTCAGGGCTAGGCCTCCACCAGCTCCTCGTCTTCGACGAGCGCTTCGCCGTGCAAGGTGGGCACGCAATCGGCGCATCCACGCTCGAACTCGACGTCTGCGGTCGCACAGGCCCGACCAACCGACTGGAAGCGCTCTTCAGTATCACCGCCGCGGGCAAGTACCCGCAGAAGGGCATCAACGATCTCGGCATCCCACTGCGTGCCCGCGTTCTGGATGAGTGCACGTTCGACCGTTTCCGCGCCCAAGGCAGAGCGATAGTGGCGAGTGCGGCTCATGGCGTCGTACGCATCACAGACTGCCGTCACCCTGGCTTCGATGGGGATGATCGAGCCAACGAGACCATACGGATACCCCTTGCCGTCAACCCGTTCGTGGTGGGCACCAACGGCCTGGGCAACGTCGGAGAGCACGGGCGAATCAGCGAGCATCCTGCGCCCGATCGCAGCGTGGCTCCGCATCGTGGCGAACTCTTCTTCACTGAGCTTGTCTGGCTTGGTCAAGATCTCGTCGGAGATTTCGAGCTTGCCGACATCGTGCAGCAAGCCGACGAGGCCACAACGTCGCACCGCAGCGCCGTCGAGCTTCATCTCTTCGGCCACAGCGACCGTGAGGGCTCCGGTGCGCACGACGTGGTCGCGGGTCATGCGATCCTTCGCTTCCAGATCGGCGATGAAACGATGGACGATCGGATCGAGCCCAAGCTCGATTGCAGCGTGCGGATCAAAGGCAGTGAGCGGCGCCAGCACCTCGGTCAGGTCTCGATGCGAACGGTAGACGAGGACACCACCAATCGTGGCCAGGAAGACGCCGAAGATGTCGAGGGCGTGGACCAGCCAGAACCCGACCGTCCACGGCTGAATCCAGGTGAGACCGAGCGACGCCGCTCCCACACTCAGGAAGCCGTATGCCACGAACAGCGGACCGGGACGATCGGCAATCTCGGCCAACCGGATGTGTCGCTTACCGGCAACAACCGAGCCCATGGCACCGAGGAGGGCAAGCGCCTGCCAACGGAAGGTTCCCGGCAACAGATCGCGAAACTGCTGAGGCTCGACAAGCATCACCGACACCAGACCGAGAACCGCGAATGTGAGCGTGCCGACCCACAGACGCCAACGGCGGGCAAGGGAGCGAGAGAGCGGGTGATCGCGAAGCAGGAGCGGTGCGAGCCCCACGAGCCCAACCGGGACAGCCAACAGGGCCGAGTTCATCGTCACCGCGTTGTCGCCATAGAGAACGCCCGGCGTTGTGATGCCGTGCACCAACGGCAGGATCGACGCCGAGTAGAAGTAGAACGACACGAAACCGAGCTCGGCCTGATTGTTGCGATGAGCAACGATGCCGAGGGCCACGGCAAAGACGAGACAACCGGACGCTGCGATGCACACGATCCAGAACAGCGCCGTAGGAGCGACCCACTGTTGCGAGAACCACTGCGCAAGCATCACGAACAGCAGGACAGCGGTGGCAACACCTGCGTAGTGACGTCCCTTTCTCATGTTGGCGGTATCGATCGCCTCCAAGAGATTCTTGAGTGATTCCGCGAGGGGACCCCCGGGGACACTTTTTCAGGCGAATTTACCACTAAACACGGGGTTTTTCGCCCGCACTCGCCAGCGCCTGATTCGTTCGGCTCCCCCGCAAATTGATGAAGCTTCAACAAGCAGTTCAGCTCGGCTTACTTTCGGACCGATATCTGCCCACATGGCGGAAGATCCAGTCACTCGTCGCGTTCGGCCCTTGACGGCCGGTGCTCTCACGCTTGCCGTGATCACGCTTGGCGTCATGGCTTGGTCTTGGTTCTTCCACGAGACCACGTTTCAGGTTCACGCGCCCGCCATCGCCGCGCTCGACAGTGACATCAACAGGGCCGACGTGACGCTGCAGGTCTACGACGCTCCCCTTCGTGGATCGCTCGTGGCAACCATCCCCGCCGACGACGTCGAGATCCGCGATGGCTTGGTGCAGGTGACGGCGACCGAACGATCCCGACACCTTCCCGGCGCCGGCTACCTACAGGTCTGTGTCGACGGCGAATCCGACGGCCATTGGGCCTGCGGTGATCGCCGTAGCACCGGTACGGACAACTACGGCATCAACGACACTGTTTCGTGTACTCGGACCGCCTTCACGCCCAGCCGCTTCTGGTTTGGCTCGACCCTCCCCTCCTACGGCGACATCAGCTGCGTGGCCGTCAGCGCTCCTCTTACGCTCGCCTTCAGCGACAACACCACCGTCACCTACGACGACGAGATTCTTGATCTCGAGTCAGACATCGCCCGGCTCGAAGATGATCTGCTCGACCTCACTGCCCTGCTCAACGAGTACCGGGTCGGGCACAACGACGAGCACGACGCCGACGGCGAAGGTGAGCTTGTTGTCGAAAACGGCCAGGTCACCGTGACCGGCGCAGCCCACGACGACGACCAGCAACTCATCCTCAACGGCAACCGCCTCTCGATCTCCAACGGCAACACCGTGGATCTGTCCCCCTTCATCAGCGGCGCCGACAGCGACAACCAGCAAGTTGGCGCCTCACTCAACGGCACCACCCTCGTCGTGAGTGTGACCAACGGTGGGACGGCTGCTGTTGACCTCTCAACCCTCGTGTTCGACACCGACGACCAGGTTCTCTCACTCGTTGGTGACGACCTGGTGCTCTCCAACGGCGACGGGCCCGACTCGATCGTCGATCTCAGTCCGCTGCTTGCCGCACCAACCGTCATCGGCGACCTCGGCTGCGCCCCGGGCGAGATCATCGTGTGGAACGGCTCGGCCTGGACGTGCACCAACCCATCAGCCACCGACACGCTGACCACGATCGGTTTCGACGCTTCGTTGCAGACCATCAGCTACGTCGATGAAAACGGAAACACGACCACCATCCCGATCACCTCGCTCGAGACGACCACGCTGCTCAGCAACACCCTGGCCAGTGGTCACCTCATCGGTAGCTACACCGACGAAGACGGCACCGTGGTCGACATCGTCGAATCGATCACTACCTTGGTCGACAACGGCGACGGCACCTTCACCTACACCGCGGAAGACGGCACGACCAGCGACATCGATGCGGCCAGCCTCGAAACGCTCACGACGCTGACCAACGCCATCGTTGGCAACCGTATTGCGACCTATACCGATGAAGACGGCAACACCTTCGACATCAACGAAACCATCACGACGCTGGCCGACAACGGCGATCAGACCTTCACCTTCACGAACGAAGATGGCACGGCGTCCACGATCGACATTGCCGATCTCGAAACGCTCTCGACGGTGCGCACTGTGCTCGCTGGCGGCAATGTGATCGGTGTCTACACAGACGAAGACGGCAACACCACCGACCTGCTCGAATCGGTCACCAGCCTGGTCGACAACGGCGACGGCACGTTCTCATTCACCGCCGAAGACGGCACAGTGTCGGTTCTCGACGTGGCCGATCTCGAAACCCTCACCACCGTCACCAACGTGCTCACCTCGGGCAGCGTCATTGGCACCTACACCGACGAAGACGGCAACACCACCGATCTGCTCGAGACGGTGACAGCGCTCGCCGACAATGGCGACGGCACCTTCAGCTTCACCGCAGAAGACGGCACGGTGTCGACCCTCAGCGTTGCCAACCTCGAAACCCTCACCACCGTCACCAACGTGGTCACCGGCAACCGCATCGCCACCTACACCGACGAAGACGGCGTCTCGTTCGACATCAACGAAACCATCACCGCCCTGGTCGACAACGGCGACGGAACCTTCACCTTCACTCACGAAGACGGTTCCGCAACGACCCTGGACGTTGCCAGCCTCGAGACGCTCACCACCGTCACCAACGTGCTGACCGCCGGGAATCTGATTGGCACCTACACCGACGAAGACGGCAACACCACCGACCTTCGCGAAACCATCACCACGCTCGTCGACAACGGCGATCAGACCTTCACGTTCACGGCCGAGGACGGCACTGCCACAACACTCAATGTGACCGACCTGGAGACGCTCACCACGGTGACCAACGTCGTCGCAGGCAATCGGATTGCCACCTACACAGACGAAGACGGTGCGACGTTCGACATCAACGAAACCATCACCGCCCTGGTCGACAACGGCGACGGCACCTTCACCTTCACTCATGAGGACGGCTCGACCTCGACGCTGGATGCCTCAAGCCTCGAAACGCTCACCACCGTCACCAACGTGGTCGCCGGCAACCGCATCGCCACCTACACAGACGAAGACGGCGCAACCTTCGATGTGAACGAGACGATCACGACGCTGGTCGACAACGGTGACCAGACCTTCACGTTCACGGGTGAGGACGGCACCGCCACCACGCTCAACGTGACCGACTTGGAGACGCTGACGACCGTCACCAATGTTGTGGCTGGCAACCGGATCGCCACCTACACAGACGAAGACGGCGTTTCGTTCGACGTCAACGAGACCATCACGACGCTCGCCGACAACGGCGACGGCACCTTCACCTTCACGGCAGAAGACGGAACTGTGACAACGCTGAGTGTCGCGAACCTCGAGACGCTGACGACGGTGACCAACGTCGTGGCCGGTAACCGCATCGCCACCTACACCGACGAAGACGGCAACACCTTCGACGTGAACGAGACGATCACGACGCTGGTCGACAATGGTGATCAGACCTTCACCTTCACCAGCGAGGACGGCAGCGCCACCACGCTGGATGTCACCGCTCTCGAAACGCTGACCACCGTGACCAACGTCGTGGCGGGCAACCGAATCGCCACCTACACCGACGAAGACGGCAACACCTTCGACGTCAACGAAACCATCACGACGCTCGCCGACAATGGGGACGGGACCTTCACCTTCACCGCAGAGGACGGCTCTACCTCCACTCTCAGCGTCGCCAACCTCGAGACGCTCACCACCGTCACGAATGTGCTGACTGCCGGCAATCTCATAGGCACTTACACCGACGAAGACGGCAACACGACCGATCTTCGTGAAACGGTGACGACCCTTGCCGACAACGGCGACGGCACGTTCAGCTTCACGAGCGAAGACGGCACGGTGTCAACCCTCAGCGTTGCCAACCTCGAAACCCTCACCACCGTCACCAACGTTGTGGCCGGCAACCGGATTGCCACCTACACAGACGAAGACGGCGTCTTGTTCGACATCAACGAAACCATCACCGAACTCGTCGACAACGGCGACGGCACCTTCACCTTCACCCACGAAGACGGCACCACCACCGACATCGACGCCTCCAGCCTCGAAACCCTCACCACCGTCACCAACGTCGTGGCCGGCAACCGCATCGCCACCTACACCGATGAAGACGGCAACACCTTCGATGTGAATGAGACGATCACCACGCTCGCCGACAACGGCAACGGCACGTTCTCGTTCACGGCAGAAGACGGCACGGTCTCAACGCTCAGCGTTGCCAACCTCGAAACCCTCACCACCGTCACCAACGTCGTGACAGGTAACCAGATCGCGACCTACACCGACGAAGACGGTGTCACGTTCGACATCAACGAAACCATCACCGAACTGGTCGACAACGGCGACGGCACCTTCACCTTCACCCACGAAGACGGCACCACCACCGACATCGACGCCTCCAGCCTCGAAACCCTCACGTCGGTCACCAATGTGCTCTCGGCTGGCCACCTCATCGGCGTCTATGTCGATGAGGACGGCAATACGACCGATCTGCTCGAGACCATCACCACCCTCACCAACAACGGTGATCAGACGTTCACGTTTGTCAACGAAGACGGCAACAGCTCGACCATCGACATCACCGATCTCGAAACGCTCACCACCGTCACCAACGTGTTGTCGGCAGGCAATCTGATCGGCACCTACACCGACGAGGACGGGGCATCGTTCGATCTCCTCGAGACCGTGACGACCCTGGTGGACAACGGCGACGGCACCTTCACCTTCACCGCAGAAGACGGCACCGTCTCGACTATCAGTGCGTCGAGCCTTGAAACCCTCACGACCGTCACCAACGTCGTCGCTGGAAACCGCATCGCGACCTACACCGATGAAGACGGCGTCACCTTCGACATCAACGAAACCATCACCGAACTGGTCGACAACGGCGACGGCACCTTCACCTTCACCCATGAGGACGGTTCCACAACGACGCTCGACGCAGCGAGCCTCGAAACACTGACCACCGTCACGAATGTGGTGGCGGGCAACCGGATCGCTACCTACACAGACGAGGACGGCGTCTTGTTCGACATCAACGAGACGATCACTGCCTTGGTGGACAACGGCGACGGAACCTTCACCTTCACCAACGAAGACGGCACGCCCACAACGGTCGACACCAACGCCCTCGAAACGCTCACGCTTGTCACCAACGTCGTGGTCGGCAACCGCATCGCCACCTACACCGACGAAGACGGCAACACCTTCGACATCAACGAAACCATCACCACCCTCGCTGACAACGGCGACCGCACGTTCACCTTCACCTCAGAAGACGGCACAACCACGACGATCGACACCGCCGATCTCGAAACCCTCACCCTCGTCACCAACGTGGTCACCGGCAACCGCATCGCCACCTACACAGACGAAGACGGCAACACCTTCGATATCAACGAAACCATCACCACGCTGGCCGACAACGGTGACGGCACCTTCACCTTCACCAACGAAGACGGCACGCCCACAACGGTCGACACCAACGCCCTCGAGACCCTCACCACGCTCACCAACGTGCTCGGGGCGGGCAACGTGATCGGCACCTATACCGACGAAGACGGCAACAGCACCGACCTGCGCGAGACGGTCACCGCCATCAGCGATGCCGGCCAGAGCTTCACCTTCACTCACGAGGATGGATCGCAGTCGACGATCGACATCACCGACTTCGAGACGGTCACCACCGTGACCAACATCGTGACCGGCAACCGCATCGCCACCTACACAGACGAAGACGGCAACACCTTCGACATCAACGAAACCATCACCGAACTGGTCGACAACGGCAACGGTACGTTCACCTTCACCAACGAAAACGGCACGCCCACAACGGTCGACACCAACGCCCTCGAAACCCTCACCCTCGTCACCAACGTCGTGGCCGGCAACCGCATCGCCACCTACACAGACGAGAACGGCAACACCTTCGACATCAACGAGACGATCACCACCCTCACTGACAACGGCGACCGCACGTTCACGTTCACCTCAGAAGACGGCACAACAACGACGATCGACACCGCCGATCTCGAAACCCTCACCACCGTCACCAACGTGCTGTCGGCCGGCCACCTCATCGGGGTCTACACCGACGAGGACGGCAACACGACCGATCTCTTCGAAACCGTAACCACCCTCGTCGACAACGGGAACGACACCTACACCTTCACCTCAGAAGACGGCACCGTCACCACCCTCGATGTCTCCGACCTCGAAACCCTCACCAGCATCACCAACGTCCTCGCCGCCGGCAACCGCATCGGCACCTACACAGACGAAGACGGCGGCACGGTCGACATCAAGGAGTCGATCACCGACCTGGTCGACAACGGCGATCAGACCTTCACATTTACGCACGAAGACGGCAGCTCATCGACCATCAGCGCCACCGACATCGAGACGCTCACCACCATCACCAACGTTCTCGGGGCGGGCAACCAAATCGGTACCTACACAGACGAAGACGGCAACTCGGTCGACCTTCTCGAATCGATCACGAGCCTGACCGACAACGGTGATGGAACCATCACCTTCATCGATGAAACCGGCGCCTCCACGGTGGTCACGTTGACCGTTGACACCCTCAGCACCCTTGCATGTGCCGCTGGTGAAACCATCACGTACAACGGCTCCGCCTGGGTGTGCAGCACCATCAGCGCTGGCACCGACGACCAGATCCTCGGCTACGGCGCCGGCACGATCAAGATCGAGGACGGCAACTCGATCACCATCCCGAGCGTCACCATCTACGAGGAGTTCTACGCCGGCGGGTCTGACGATGGCACCACCGTCACTTGGACACGCAACCTGAAGATGGGCCAGATCGGCGTTGGCCATTGGGAGGTCGTCTTCGCCACGCCACATCCCGATGGGACCAACTACGCCGTCACGATTCTCACCGAGGAACAAACCGCCAATCGCGACAGTGTGCTGGCCTGGATCGATCAGGGTTCGAAGACTGCCAACGGATTCTCGTTCTCGCTCGTCACTGGCGACAATGGCGTGAACGCCGACCCTTACGTGAACACCCCGTTCACCATCTCGATCGCGGCGCCGATCGAGGTGCTGACCCCCGGCCCGTAGGCCCTCAGCTGCCCCGCTTGCCCGGCAGAATCCGATAGGCGTCATAGACGCCGTCGACCTGATTGAGCTGCCGCAGCAGCGAATCGAGGTGCGACGGATCGGCAATCTCGAAGTCGAAGGTGAGATGGGCGATGCGGTCATCGCCCGTCACCGTGGTCGAACCAACGATGTTGACGTGGCTCTCGTAGAACACGTTCGACACATCAGACAACAAGCGAGAACGGTCATAGGCCTGGACCTCGATCGATGCGATGAAGTCGGCGTTCGTGGCTTCGCCATCCCACTCGACATCAATCAGTCGATCGTTCTGGTTGGTGGCCAGTGAGATGCCGTTGGCGCAGTCGGTCCGGTGCACCGATACGCCTCGCCCCCGGGTGACAAAACCGATGATCTGATCGCCGGGCACGGGAGTGCAGCACCGACTGAGGCGAATGAGCACATCGTCGAGACCTTCGACGTGCACTCCCACTGAGCCCGAGCGGCGGCGGCGCCGACGGGCGGTGACGGGGATCGATTCTTCGGTCCGACCCGTTGCCCCTTCGAGTTCTTGGGCCACCCGGGCAGCAACGGAGCTTCCTGACACCTGATGCTCGCCGATGGCAGCGTGCAGCGCTTCGAGATCTGCGTATTTGAGCTTCTCGGCCACCGTGTCGAGCACGTTGCCAGCCGCAACCTTCTGCACCGGCAGCCCAGCGCGCCGCATCGCAGTCCGAAGCTCATCCTCACCAGCCGAGATGGCATCGACCCGTCGCTCACGAGAGAACCACTGCTTGATCTTGCTGGCGGCCCGGGGCGAGCGAACGAAGGTGAGCCAATCCCGCGACGGTCCAGCGCTTTCTGACTTCGAGGTGAGAATCTCGACGATCACACCCATCTCGAGAGGCTCAGAGAGGGCAACGAGGCGGCCCTCAACCTTCGCCCCGACGGTCTTGTGCCCCACATCGGTGTGAATCGTGTAGGCGAAGTCGACCGGTGTTGACCCGGCAGGCAGGGTGATGACGTCGCCTTGGGGCGTGAAGACAAAGACCTCTTCCTCATCGAGGTCCAGCTTGAGGTTGGCCATGAAGTAGCCGGGGTCGCTGGTCTCTTCGTCCCAGTCGATGATGCGTGTCAGCCACGGCAGATCGACATCGACGCTCTTGTCCGTGCCATTCTCGGCATCGCCGGCTTCTTTGTAGAGAAAGTGAGAGGCAACGCCGAACTCCGCCCGCTCGTGCATCTCCTTGCTGCGGATCTGCACCTCAATCGCCTTGCCTTGAGGCCCGACGACGGTCGTGTGTAACGACTGATAGAGGTTGAACTTGGGCATCGCCACGTAGTCCTTGAAGCGACCCTGCACCGGCTTCCACGTGGCGTGAATGGAACCAAGGGCGGCGTAGCAATCGCGCACCGAGTCAACGACGACACGAACGCCGACGAGATCGTGGATCTCGTCGAACTCTCGGCCCTTGACCACCATCTTCTCGTAGATCGAGTAAAGCTGCTTCTCACGGCCCGTCACGTCGGCCTCGATACTCAGCTCCCCGAGACGACTGCGGATGTCTTCGAGCACCTGGGTCAAGAACAGATCGCGCTCAGGAGCCCGCACCGCCACCATGTTCTCAATGGTGGAATAGCGCTTCGGGTGGAGCGCAGCAAAGCTCAGCTCTTCGAGCTGGATCTTCACTTCCTGAATACCGAGTCGGTGGGCCAACGGTGCATAGACATCGAGCGTTTCCCGGGCAGTGCGCTCTTGCTTCCACGCCGGGATGGCGGCAATGGTGCGCAAGTTGTGCAGCCGATCGCAGAGCTTGATGATCAGCACCCGTAGGTCTTGCGACATCGCCACGAGCATCTTTCGGAACGTGGCGGCCTGTTGTGCCTCTTTCGAGTCGAACCGCAGACGGTCGAGCTTGGTGACGCCATCGACGATGTTGGCGACGTCCGTCCCGAACTCAGCCTCGACCTCTTCTCTCGTGAGATCGGAATCCTCAACGGCGTCGTGGAGCAGAGCCGCGGCAATCGTCACTTCGTCGAGCCCGAGCTCGGCCACAATGCGGGCAACGGCAATCGGGTGCACGATGTAGGGCTCGCCTGATTTTCGGCGCTGGGGAGCATGCGCATCTGCCGCCACCCGGTGAGCTCGAGTGATGAAGTCGGTCGATGCTTCGAGCCGGGGCCCAGTGAAGCGGGCCACCAACGGTCGGATCTCGTCTTCGAGTGCCTTTTGCCCCATGCTCCATGGCAAGGCACGGTAGGTGACCATCGACATCAGCTGATCTCCCAGAGCGACCGAACCAAGCTGACATCAACGCCAGCCTCAGTGAGTTTTCGGCGACCACCGAGGGCTGACAGTTCAAGCACGGCGCCAATACCCATCAGCTCGGCTCCGGCCTTCTCGACGAGCGTTGCTGCCGCGGCGAGCGTGCCGCCGGTGGCAATCACGTCGTCGATGAGCAGCACCCGCTCGCCGGCCTCAATCGCTGACGCTTGAAGCTCGAGCGAGTCAGTGCCGTATTCGAGCTCGTAGCTCGCCGAAATCAACTCACCCGGCAGCTTCCCGGGCTTGCGCATCGGCACAAAGCCAACGCCAAGCCGTTGGGCGACCGGGAGGCCAACAAGAAAGCCCCGGGATTCGATGCCGACCACAAGATCGACATCCGTCATGTCTTGCGCCATGGCCATCGCGCAGCGGGAGGTTGCCGACGAGGATCGCCACAGAGGCGAAAGATCGCGGAACAACACGCCGGGCTCGGGAAAGTCGGGATGTTCCTCGACGACATCTACGAGCCACCCCGGAGGGACAGCACCAACTGTGGCGCTCATCCCGGCCATGCTAACCCATGCTCGTTTGGGCTAGTTGCTTGTCTCGCGCAGGCGCCGTGCGGCCCGGCGTTCCTTGAGCTCCGCCTCGGCGACTTCATCGTCTTGTCGCTCCTTGAGCCACGACAGCACCGGAGCAGCCAAGAAGATCGACGAATAGGTGCCCAACAACAGGCCGATGAACAAGGCAACGGCGAAGTCGCGCAGTGTGGAACCACCCAGCAGCAGCCAGCCAACGAGCAGCATCGACAGCACAGGCAACACGGTGGTGATGGTGGTGTTGACCGATCGCATCAGCACCTGGTTCATCGAGCGGTTGACCAGCGCGGTGTAGCCCCGTTGGCGGGAGTTGGGCTCGAGTTCGTTCTCGAGCACTTTGTCGTAGACCACCACCGTGTCGTAGAGCGAGTAGCCCATGATCGTGAGCAAGGCGATCACGGTGGCCGGGCTCACCTCGATGCGGAACAGCGAGTAAATGCCGGCAGTGATCAACAGGTCGTGCACCACAGCGATCAGGGCGCCGATGGCCATTCGCCATTCGAGTCGCCAAGCCAGATAGAGCGCGACCACAACAAAGAACAGGGCGAGCGCTCGCACCGCTTTGCCGGTGATCTGTGAGCCCCAGGTGGGTCCGACGGTGTTGACGCTGACATCGTCGACAGTGACCTCACCAAGGTCAGACAGGCGCTCGATGTACAGGTCAGAGTCGTTAATGCCTTCGGTACCGGTTTGCACTCGAATGAACGAACCAGCGTCTGGGTCTTGCACCAACTGCACTTTGGCATTCGGATCGGGTAACACGTCGCGGGCGTCGGCGACACCAACGGTGTCGGGCACGGGGACTTCGAAGATGCCGCCGCCTTCGAACTCGATGCTGCGGTTGAGGCCGAGGATGAGCAGCAACAGAGCGCTCAGCACCGCGAGGGTGATCGAAACGGGCACCGACTTACGCCACAGCGGCTGGAAGTCGATCGTCGACCGGCTGTTATAGAGCTCGGTTCGCAAACTCATGCGTCACCTCCAACCGGCATACCGAGCAGTCGTGGATTGTCACGCACGTTCTGTCGGGATGCGATCCATGCCAGCGCTGGCCGCATGAACATGTACGAGACCAGCAAGTCCAAGATGGTGGCGATGCCGAGGTAGAGGGCGAAGCCCTTCACCGCACCAACCGTGAGGAAGTAGAGCAGGGCGGCGGCGATGAGGCTGACGACGTCGGCCTTCACGATGGTGCTGATGGCACTCTCATACGCCCGCTCCACCGAGGTCGAGACGCGTCGGCCCTTTGATGAGATGTCTTTGACGTTCTCGAAATACACGATGTTCGAGTCGGCAGACACACCGATGGACACGATCAAGCCCACGATGCCGGCGAGGCTGATGGCAAGGCCGTAGTTGGCGCCGAGCCACGAGATGATCGTCCACAGCAGCAGGCCGGAGATAAGGAGGCCGCCGATGGCAACAAGACCGGCCAGGCGGTAGTAGGCCATGAGGTAGACAGCCACGAAGGCGAGGCCGATCAAGCCGGCGATCACGCCCGAGCGCAACACGTCGTCGCCGATCGTGGCCGAAACGGTGCGCGTCTGCTGAGCCTCGAGTTCGACGGGCAGGGCACCGAAGCGAAGCGCCAGTGCGAGATCGCGGGCACCCTCTTCGTCGAACGCTCCGGAGATCGTGATGTTGGTGCGATCGAATACCGCGGCGTTGATCAATGGCGCTGAGATCACTTCGTTGTCAAGCACGATGGCGAGTGCACCACGTGGTTGGCCGGTCTGGTTGTCGGCTCCGATGGCCGGGCAGATGGCCTGATTGTTTCCTTCGAGAGGATTGGCGCAAATAGCGGCGGCCTCGTTGAAGGCCCCGATGCCGTCGTCGCCGGCCCGGAACAGCGGGTTCACGGCCCAGGTGTTGAAGTTGAGGCTGACATCTGCCGACTCAAGCGATTCACCGGTGAGCAGCGATGGTCCGAGGCAGTACAGGGCACCGGCACTGTCGCCGAGCACCACGTAGTCCTCGGGGTTGTCGTCTTCAGGAAGCGTCGCCTCGGTGGCCCCGAAGCACACATCTTCGATTTGGGCGGCAGCGATGGCAGCCGGCGATGCGGAGTCAGCAGCGACCGGGGCCTCTTCGTCGTCTCCGCCGTGGCTCCCGTCGTCTTCTACAACTGAGTCGTCGGCGTCAGCGTCGTCTTCTTCGGCCTCACCTTCTTCAGCCTCGTCTTCGGTGTCGCTCGTGTCTTGGCGACCGCGAATGTTCTGCAGGCCTTCTTCGTCGTCAGCATCGTCGAGATCGCTGTCGCCACCGTGGTCGTCGGGGACGATGGCGCTGCTGTCGAGGTTGGGGTCAAACGTGGCTCCGAACTGGGCCATCGTCGATGGGTCGAGCAAGACGGGACGGAAGCGCAGCTCTGCGGTGTCGCCGACCAACTCAAGGGCCCGTTGCTGTTGCTCGACACCGGGCAGGTCAACCACGATCGTGTCGCCCTGGCGGGAGATTTCGGGCTCGGCAACGCCAAGACCGTCAACGCGGTTACGGATGATCTCGACGGTTTGCTCGAGCGACTCTTCGTCGGCGTCTTCGGTCGGCTGGTACACCACCGAAACTCCGCCCTGAAGATCGAGGCCCAGCAGCGGTTCGTTACCTACCGCAATCGTGTAGACGATGCCGATGATGGCGGCCGCGATCAACGACAGGGCCGAATAGAGATAGCCGCTCGGGACTCCCTCGGACTGCGCTGCCTTGGTCTTGGTCTTGGTCTTCTTTTTGTCGTTGGCGGCGGCCACGTCAGTCGTCGTCCTCCGCCGCAGCCTTCTCATCCTCGGGAAGGATCTTCCCCTGGATGGCCGAGCGGGCGACCTTCAGATCGACATTCGGTGCGACTTCGACCCACAGGGTGTCGCCATCGATGGCATTGACAAAGCCATAGATACCCGAGGTCATGAACACCTCGTCTCCCTCTTCGAGGGCGGCAAGCATCGCCGCACTCTCGGCCGCCTTACGGCGGTTCGGGAGAACGTAAAAGAAGATGAGGGCGGCGAGGACGACGCCGTAGATAATGAGCAGTTCCACGAAGAACCTCCGGCGGAGAAACGCTAGCGGTTGGGACCGCCGAATCGGTGCAGGGCCGCTATCGAACCCAGACGTCGAGCACGCTCTGACGCAGCTCCGCAAACGTGCCCGCCTCAATGGCGGCACGCATCTGCGCCGTGAGGTCGCTGAGCCAGGCCAGATTGTGCAGGGTGATGATGCGACCGGCGGTTGGTTCGTTGGTGACCAACAGGTGCCTGATGTACGCCCGAGAGAAGCGATTCGACCACGGATGATCAAAGCCGGGGTCGATTGGTCCATCGTCCTCAGCGAACTTCAGATTGCGGAGATTGAGGCGCCCCTCAGAGGTCAAGGCGGTGCCGTGGCGGGCGAGCCGAGTGGGCAGCACGCAGTCGAACATGTCGACACCATTGGCAACTGCCTCGACCAATCCGACTGGGTCGCCGAGGCCCATGAAGTAGCGGGGTTTGTCCGTCGGGAGCTCGGCGGTTGCTGCGGCCAGGGCTGGAATCATCTCGGTACGGTCCTCGCCCACCGACAACCCGCCGATGGCGTACCCGTCGAAGCCAATGTCGACGGTCCGTTGGGCCGAGTCGGCCCGCATTTCCAGATCGATCCCGCCCTGCACGATGCCGAACTGAGCCTGGTCTTCGCGGGTGTGAGCCGCCTTGGACCGCTCGGCCCAACGCAGCGTTCGCTCGAGCGCATCAACCTGCACCTCACGGGCCGAGGGCAGCGGCGGGCACACGTCGAGCACCATGGCAATATCAGCACCGAGCTGCTCTTGGACCTGGACGGAACGCTCGGGCGAGAGATCGACGGCCGATCCGTCATAGACCGATTTGAACACCGCCGACTCCTCGCTCACTTTCGGCTCGAGCGAGAAGATCTGATAGCCGCCGGAGTCGGTCAGCAGATGGCCTGACCAGTCCATGAAGGTGTGGAGGCCGCCCATACGTTCGATGAGATCTGCGCCGGGCCGCTCCATCAGGTGATAGGTGTTACCAAGCACGATCGGCGGGCCGAGCCGCTCGAGGTCAGAGGTGTCGAGGGTCTTGACCGCGGCACGGGTGCCGACCGGCATGAACACCGGGGTCTCGATCACGCCTCGGTCGGTGATCATCCGACCCGTCCGGGCCGCCCCGTCTGTGTGATCGATCTCGATTCGCAACGCCATGCCGTGAGTCAACCTCGTTCGAGGAGCATTGCGTCGCCGAAGCTGAGGAAGCGGTACTTCTCGGCTACCGCTTCGGCGTAGATGTTGCGCCAGCGAGGGCCGACGAGGGCATCGATCATCACGAGCAGCGACGACTTGGGGACGTGAAAGTTGGTCATCAGCTGATCGACTACCTGCCACTCGAACCCACGATGGATGAACAAACTCGTTTCGCCTTCGAGTTCGCCGGTAGCAGCAGCCGACTCGAGCGTCCGCACCGTCGTGGTGCCGACAGCCACGACCCGCTGGGCCGAGGTGATCTTGTCCCACGTTGCGGGGTCGATCCGGTACCGCTCGGCATGCATGTCGTGTTCGAACACATCGTCGGTGCTGATGGGGCGGAATGTGCCAAGCCCAACTCGCAGCTCGACCCGGGCGATCTCGATACCTCGGGCAACCAGTTGCTCCATCACGGCATCGGTCAGGTGCAGGCCGGCGGTCGGAGCTGCGACCGAACCGGGTTCGTTGGCGTAGACGGTCTGATAGCGCTCGGGGTCGGCCAGTGCGGTCGTGATGTATGGCGGCAGCGGCATGGTGCCGAGCTCATCAAGCATCGCATCGTCAACCAGTCGGACGACCCGTCTGCCATCTTCGAGCTGGTCGACGATTTCGAGCACTGGCCTGCCATCATCGCCTTCGTCGACGCTGTCTTCCGCCCTGGCCAGCAGCGTCGTGCCCACCCTCAGCCGCTTGCCCGGCTTGACCAAGGCCCGCCACTCGTGGGGCTGCCCAGTGGGTTCGAGCAGCAGCACCTCGACTGCTCCCCCAGTCGGTTTGATCAGATGCAGGCGGGCCGGCAGCACGCGGGTGTCGTTCACCACCAACAGGTCGCCGGGCTCGAGCAAGCTCGGCAGGTCAGCCACGACGTGGTGGCTGATTGGATCACCGCGACCGTCGAGTAGGCGAGCCTGATCGCGCGGTTCGGCCGGTACCTGACCGATCAGGCCCTCGGGAAGGTCGTAGTCGAACTCAGACGTGGGCAACGACACGGTCTTGCACCTGACTCCAAAAGTACCTGACCCCTACGAGGGGTCGAAGAGGGAGTTCTCTGGGGCTTCTGGGGTGTCGCTCGGTGGGGTGAGGCCAACGTGGCGCCAGGCAGCTGGAGTGGCCACCCGACCCTGCGGGGTTCGCAGGAGCAGCCCTTGTTGGATCAGGAACGGCTCGATCACGTCTTCCACCGTTTCGGTTGGCTCGGCGATGCTGATCGACAGAGTCTTGAGGCCGACGGGCCCGCCGCTGAAGTTGCCACAAAGGTTCTCGAGCAGACGACGATCGACCATGTCGAGGCCGAGCTCGTCGATGCCAAAGAGTTGCAGACCGTCGGCAGCAGCCTCTTGGTCGATGGTGCCGTCGCCTCGCACCTCAGCGAAGTCTTGTACCCGTCGCAACAGACGGTTGGCGATGCGGGGAGTGCCTCGGCTGCGACGAGCGATCTCGGTTGCCCCTTCGCTCGAGATTGAAACGTCGAGCACCTTGGCGGTGCGAGTCACGATGCTCTCGAGGTCGTCTGCGGAGTAGAACTCGAGGCGGAAGTTGAACCCGAACCGGTCACGTAGCGGGCCGGTGATGAGCCCCATGCGAGTGGTGGCCCCGACGAGCGTGAACGGCTCGAGATCGAATCGAATCGAACGGGCCGACGGACCGGTGCCGATGATCACGTCGATCTGGAGATCTTCCATCGCCGGATACAGCACTTCTTCGACCACTCGGGGCAAGCGATGGATCTCGTCGATGAACAGCACATCGCCCGCGTCGAGGCTCGACAAGATCGAGGCCAGGTCGCCGGCCTTCTCGATTGCAGGGCCCGAGGTCGGATACATCTGAGCCCCGAGTTCGGTGGCAACGATGCCGGCGAGCGTTGTCTTACCCAGCCCAGGAGGGCCAGCAAACAACAGGTGGTCGGCCGCTTGGCTGCGGGCCCGGGCGGCATCGAGCATGATGCCGAGCCGATCCTTCAGCTCAGATTGGCCGACGAACTCGTCGAGCGAGCGAGGCCGCAACCCCGCCTCATCGAGCATGCCGCCGGCGGTCTCAGCTGGAGCAGGCTCAGGGGCCACCCATTCGTCACGAGGCATGCTGTCAGGCTCCCGCGGCGAGGGCTCGGAGGGCCTTCTTCAACAAGCCGCCGGACCCGGTGCCGGGTTCGGTGGCCGTCTCGATGTCGGCTTGATCGAGGGCGGCCACGGCCGACTTGATCTCGTCAGTGCCATACCCAAGAGCTTCGAGGGCATCGCGCACGTCGCTCAGCACCGCCGAGCGCGCACCGCCGTCGGTCAGATCGATCGGTTCGCCGTCGGTGGTGTCGAGCGTTGGCAGCACAAGCGTCGACTTCAAGTCGACCAAGAGTCGCTGGGCCGTCTTCTTGCCGACACCGGGCACTTCACAGAGGCTGTCGACATCATCGTTTGCCAGCACCTGGGCCAGTTCGGCCGGCGGGTAGGTGGCCAAGATCGCCAGCGCCAGCCCCGGTCCCACCTTGTGGGCACCGAGAAGCCCTTCGAAGGCGTTGCGCTCATCGCGAGTGGGAAACCCGAACAGCTTCTGGTCGGCTTCCCAATGGTGATGGTGGATGTAGAGGAACATCTCAGCATCGAGCGACACGGCGGCCATCGTCGCCGGCGTGACGACGATGCGATAGCCGACCCCACCGGTCTCAACCAGGATCTCGTTGTTGCCCTTGTCGAATGCGGGCTCACGGTCGATCACCGTGCCCCGAATCGACCCGATCACTTGAGGGCCTCCAGCCGCGATCGCCGCACGGCGATCTGAGGACCATCGACGGGTCGAGCCGTGGTGCCGCCTCGACTCACGCCGCCCGGATTGTGCGCGACGTAGCAGAGGGCTACCGCCGCAGCATCTGCCGCATCCGCCGGCTTCGGAGCGGCCGTGAGGCCGAGCAACGTCTTCACCATGGTCTGTACCTGTTCCTTGTCAGCCCGGCCATCGCCGGTCACTGCCGCCTTGATCTGGTTGGGAGAATACTCAGCAACCTCGATACCCCGACCCGCCGCCTCAGCAATCACGATGCCGAGCACCTGGGCCACCGACACTGCCGTGCGCACGTTGTTCTGGAAGAAAATGCGCTCGATGGCCACAACCGACGGCTCATGCTCGTCGAGTAGCAGCTTGAACTCGTCGCGCACCTCGACCAAGCGGCCAGGCAAGGCATGATCGGGATCGGTCCGGACCACGCCGATCGCCACCGGTCGACACCGACCGCGGTGGGTCGGTTCGAGCACGGCAAAGCCACAACGCGACAGACCGGGGTCGACTCCGAGCACGAACACTTGTACGACGGTAGCGCCTACGCTGAACGAGATGTCGATACTCAGCGACATGCCCAGATCGCCTCACCCAATTCGCCTTCTTCTGGGGGCGGCGATGGTCACCCTTGCTGGGTGTTCGGTCTTTTCGTCTGCCGACCCGGTGCCATGCGGTTCGGCAGAGCCCGAGCGAACTGCCCACCGCTACCTCGAGATCGACGACGTCGACCCCAACCTCACGAGCCTCGACGTCTACGCGACGCCAGGCGCCGAGGGCTGCCCGGTGATCGTCTGGGTGCACGGCGGCTCGTGGCAAGCAGGCGACAAACGAACGAGATCGACGATCACCAAGGCGGAGCACTTCATCGACGACGGCTATGTCTTCGTGTCGATCAACTACCGGCTGGCGGCCGGCGACAACGACGTCCGTTGGCCGGCCTTTGGCGACGATGTCGCCAGCGCAGTGGCCTGGGTCGACAACAACCGTGAGTTGATCGGCGCCGACACCGGCCCGATCACGCTGATCGGCCATTCGTCCGGGGCTCATCTCGTATCGATCGTCGGTACCAACCCCTCGCTCCTGACTCGGTCCGGAGGCAACCCAGATCAGGTGGGATGCGTCGTCAGCCTCGACTCGGTCACCCACGACCTGACCGACCCTCCGCCGTGGGAGGTCGACATCATCACCACGGCCTTTCCCACCGAAGCCGACCTCATCGACGGGTCGCCATCTCTGCAGGCCGAAGCAGGCGAGTGGCCAGACGGGCCATCATTCTTGATCGTGACCCGAGGCCGGCCGGAGCGAATCGAAAGCTCTGAGCGCCTGGCCGCAGCGCTCGGTGCACTCGGCCGGGTCGGTGATGTCGCAGACGTGAGCCCATATGACCACGGTGAGGCAAGCACACAGCTCGGCGTCGACGGCGAAGAGCCCCTCACCCCCATCGTTGACGAGTTCATTGCCGGCTGCACCAGCCCCTAACCCAGGGGGAACGTGGGCCATACGGACCATGGGGAAAAGCCCGCTTTTGCCGATGGACGAAGGTGGATCGCGAACTTGTTGTCAACGTCGCCGGAGTCAGTCGTTGGTTTGGTGATGTGCAGGCGCTCACCAACCTCAGCATTGAAGTGCCCAAGGGCTCGATCACGGTGCTGCTCGGACCCAACGGTGCAGGCAAAACCACTGCGATCCGGATGATCACCGGGGCCCTCGGCCCCGACGAGGGAACGACCCGAGTGTTCGGGCTCGATCCCGCTTCGAACGACGGCGAAGAAGTGCGCAGCCGCTGCGGCATCGTCTCGGCCAAGCCGTCGTTGTATGACCGGCTCAGCGGATGGGACAACCTGCGCTACGCCGCCGAACTCTACGGCCTCGGCCGAGGAGCAGCAGCCGACAAGCGCATCAGCGAAGCGTCAGAGATCTTCGGCATCGATGCAGCTCTCGACCACGAGGTCGGCGGGTACTCCACCGGCATGAAGACGCGTTTGGCGCTGTCTCGGTCGATCCTTCACGACCCCGATCTGTTGCTGCTCGACGAGCCCACCTCGGGCCTCGACCCCGAGTCGGCCGTTGCCGTGCTCGACCTGATCCGCGACATGACCAGCGGCGGCCGCACGGTGCTGATGTGCACCCACCTGCTGCTCGAAGCCGAAGGCCTCGCTGACGACGTCGTCGTGATGCAGCACGGCACCAGCTTGCTGTCTGGCCAACCCGATGCCCTGGCCAAGCGCTACTGGCCAACCCCGATCGTTCGCATCTCGGCCGCCGAAGGTTCCCAGCTCGACCAGATCGCGACCGCAACCGGGGTGGAGTCCTACGACCGATCAGAGCTCACCGCCTCGCTCGAACTCGACACGCTCGATCGTGTTCCCCAACTTGTCGCCACGCTGTCGAACGCAGGGGCCCAGATCACCGCCGTCGTGCCGTTCAACCCGACCCTCGAAGATCTCTACTTCGCCGTCCGTCGCGAACAGGGCTCGAGCGGTGACGAGATTCCGCCACCTGGTGGCTCCACCGGGCGACCGGCCCGAGAACTCAGCGCCACCGGAGGCAACTGATGACCGCAACGCAACTGCCGCAGAACTCCGACCGGGTGAAGACGGCCCCGACGCCACCATCGCAGCGGCGTAAAGGGTCGGCCGACCGAGTCGAAACCGGTCCGCTCGATTGGTCGCGCATCATGACCGTCGCCCGCACCGACCTGAAGCAGCTCATCCAGGCCAAGGACTTCTGGGTGCCGATGTCGCTGCTCGGCGCCTTCTTCTTCGTGATCATCCCCGCGATCTTGCTGCTCACGATCACCAACATCGGCAACGTCGAAACCGTGGCTCGAGTATCTGAGACACTCGAGGTGCTTCCCGAGTCGGCCAAGTCGCAGATCCGAGGCGACACCCCCGAAGGCCAGACCGGCTATGCCCTCGCCGTGTTCCTCTTTGCCCCGGTCGCCGTGATCGTGCCCCTCACGATTTCGACCGCCGTCGGCGCCGCCACCATCGTCGGCGAGCGCGAGCGAGGCACCGGCGAGTTCCTGGCCCACTCCCCCGCTGGTGCCCGTGAGATCTACCTCGGCAAGCTGATCGCCAGCCTCGTGCCCGGCTACTTCACCACCGTGGTTGGGTTCGGTTTGTATTCGCTGATCGTCAACCTCACCGTCGGCCCAGAAGTGGGCGGCTGGTTCTTCCCGACCCGCCAGTGGTGGGTGATGATCCTGTGGGTCCTGCCGCCGTTCCTGGCCATCTGCCTGTCGCTCGTACTACGACTCTCGGCTCGGGTTCGCTCGACCGCTGCAGCCCAGCAGGCTTCTGGGCTCGTCAGCCTTCCCTTGATCATGATCGCGTACAGCCAATCGACCGGCGTGCTGTTCGGCGCCGACTGGGTGCCGTTTGTGCTCGGCGGATTGGCCTGGTTGCTCGCGATCTTCAGCCTCTCGCGAGGCGTCCGTTCGGTGACCCGTTCCCGTCTGCTCGGTGTCGCCAGCGGCGTGTAGCGGCGCTGGATAACTGACTAGTCGGCGTCCAAATCGACGCCGGCCATCACCGAATCGTCGAGTTCGACGTTCGAGTAGATGTCTTGCACATCGTCGTGGTCGTCGAGGATATCGACCAGCTTCAACATGGCCTTGGCGTCGGTTGCATCGCCGACCGGCACCGTGTTGGTCGGCATCATCGTGGTGTCGGATTCGAGCACCTCGATGCCGGCCTCTTCGAGGGCCGCTCGTAGATCGATCACATCAGTTGGCTCGCAGGTGACCTGCCAGAGCTCTTCGTGATCTTCGAGATCCTCAGCACCGTTGTCGATGCCGACCATCATCACTTCGTCTTCGTCGGCTGACCGGGCAACCTTGACAATGCCCTTTCGTTCGAACTGCCACGCCACCGAGCCGGGCTCGGCCAGTGAGCCACCGTTCTTCGAGAGCAATGAGCGAATTTCAGAGCCGGTGCGATTCCGGTTGTCTGACAACACGTCGATCAACAGCGCAACACCACCGGGGGCATAGCCCTCGTAGGTGATGTTCTCGTAGTTGACACCTTCGAGTTCGCCGGTGCCTCGCTTGACCGCACGCTCGATGGTGTCGAGCGGCACCGAGTTGTCTCGGGCCTTCTGAAACATGGTGCGCAACGTCGGGTTTGAGTCGGGGTCGCCGCCGCCAGAACGGGCAGCAACTTCGACCTGCTTGATCAACTTGGCGAAGAGCTTTCCTCGCTTGGCGTCAGCAGCGCCCTTCTTGTGCTTGATCGTTGCCCATTTGGAGTGACCCGACATGGTTTCGGAGTGTACGTCAGGTGGCCAAGCCGCCGACGAACATCTCGTGCAGGCGGTGATCGTCGGTCAGCTCGGGGTGAAAGCTCGACACGAGCACCGAGCCCGAACGACAGAGCACCGGCACGTCGTCGACCGACGCCAACACCTCGACGCCTGACCCCAGCCGTTCGACGACAGGCGCCCGAATGAACACGGCCCGGAACGGATCGCCTTCGAGAGCGTCGATCTCGAGATCGGCCTCGAACGAGTCGAGCTGTCGGCCGTATCCGTTTCGACGAACGCCGATGTCGATGGTTGCGAACGACGCTTGATCGGCCCGACCGTCCGAGACGTCGGCCGCCAACATGATCATCCCGGCGCAGGTGCCGAAGACGGGCAAACCATCTGCCAGGAGCTTGCCGATGGGCTCGCGCAACTCGAGGCTGTCGAGCAGCTTGCTCATCGTCGTCGACTCGCCGCCGGGGATGACAAGGCCGTCGAGATCAGCGACCTCAAGGTGCTTTGGCTGGCGGATCTCGACGGTGTCGACGCCACAGGCCGTCAGCGCTTCGATGTGTCGGGCGAACGCTCCTTGCAGGGCGAGCACTCCGATCGTGAGGTTGCCCTCAGATGAGCGGGAGCTCACCAACCTCGTTCTTCGAACTTGGTGTTGACCTCGTCCATGTTGATGCCGGTCATCGGCGCACCGAGGCCACGAGAGACCTTGGCGAGGATGTCGGCATCGTTGAAGTTCGTGGTGGCCTCGACGATGGCCTTGGCTCGTGGCGCTGGATCGTCGCTCTTGAAGATGCCAGAGCCGACAAACACGGCCTGAGCACCGAGCTGCATTGCGAGCGCGGCGTCGGCCGGCGTCGCAAGACCACCAGCACAGAACATCGGCACCGGAAGCTCGCCGGTCTCGGCGATCTCCTGCACGAGAGGAAGGGGAGCCTGCAGCTGCTTGGCCCACTCGAACAACTCGGCCTCGTCGGCCTGGCCGATCTTCTTGATGTCGCCGATGATGCTGCGGAGGTGACGGACAGCCTGCACGACGTCGCCCGTTCCAGCCTCGCCCTTCGAGCGGATCATGCACGCACCCTCGCTGATGCGTCGGAGCGCCTCGCCGAGGTTGGTAGCACCGCACACGAACGGCACGTCGAACGCGAACTTGTCGATGTGATGGGTTTCGTCTGCCGGGGTGAGCACCTCGGACTCGTCGATGTAATCGACGCCGAGCGACTGAAGAATCTGCGCTTCGACGAAGTGGCCGATACGGGCCTTGGCCATCACCGGAATGGTGGTGACCTCTTGGATGCCCTCGACCATCTCGGGGTCAGACATGCGGGCCACTCCGCCATCCTTGCGAATGTCGGCCGGAACCCGCTCGAGTGCCATCACCGCAACGGCGCCGGCGTCTTCAGCAACCTTCGCCTGTTCAGGGTTGACGACATCCATGATGACGCCGCCCTTGAGCATCTCAGCCAAGCCACGCTTGACTCTGACGGTTCCGTGCTCGCTTGCAGAGTTTTCAGCCATGGCCCGGAGTGTAGAAGTGGCCTCCTCGGCCATGTTCAGTCGCAGGCCAATTTTCTTCCCGTCCACCAGCCCAAGAGACGGTTTGTCACTCGCCCCTGCTCGACAGACCTGAAACCCGCATCGCCCAGCGCCTCGGTGACGCTCAGCTTCTCGGCAATGTCGCCGTCGTGCATCGACATCGCGCTCCCGATCCGACCCACGGGGTCAAACTCGACCACCAGAATCGATCCTCCTGGTCGCAAGACCCGCACGGCCTCACCCAGGGCAGCCGGCCGGTCCGCAGCGGGCAGATGGTGGAGCGACAGCGAGAAACACACCGCAACGGCCGCCTCATCGTCGACAGCAAGCGACTGGGCAGTGCCAGTCTCAAAGCTCAGGTCAATGCCCTTCTTCGCCGCCTGGCTACGGGCTCGGCCAACCATCTCTGCGCTTGGATCGATGCCGAGGACGCCCGCATCCGGGAACCGGCGGGCCAGCGCGAAGCTGAGGGCACCGGTGCCACAGCCGACATCAACGATCAGCCCTGACGGTGTCGCTGACAAAAGCGGTGTCGATGGGAGCGCCGCAGCGGCTCGGTCGAACACTTGGTCGCGACGTCCAAGGGTCAGGGTGCCGCTCAGCACGTCGTAGAGCCTGGCCGCACGGAACGTGTCGCCCGTTTCGCCTTGGTCAACCATTTTCTCGAGCATGCCCCGCGCCCCTTCAGACTTTCCGAACATCATGTCCCGTAAGTAGACTGGCCGCTGGCTCTGACTTCCGCCAGGCACAAAACCTCGCCTTTGTTCCGAAAGTCATGCGAAAGAGCGAGCTCACCATGACCACCACCGACCCGCGCCCGGCACGCACTCGACAGCTCCTTCTCGACACGCTGTTGCAGCTCGTGTCCGAGAAGCGGTGGGACAAGATTCGAGTCCAGGACGTTCTCGAACGAAGCGGCGTTGGCCGCACGACCTTCTACAACCACTTCGACAACAAGTTCGACCTGCTCACCGCCGCCATCCCCGACATGGCAATGACACTCACCGACGACGCCCGGCTCGACGCATTTTTTGCCCACGTCGAAGAGATGTCACCGGTTCTTCGACCGCTTCTGAGCCAGCCCGTGCTCGGCGACGTCGTTGATCTGTTCGAGCACCAGCTGACCGAAGCGTGGCGGGCCCGCATCACCCTCGAAGCAGCCGACCTGCCCACCGAGGATGCCGCAACCGCGGCTCGCTTTCTCGCCGGCGGATTGGCCGCCGTGGTTCGAGATTGGTTTCGAACTGGTTGCGCCGAACCGGCCGCAGTAGTTCGGACTCGGTTTGGCCGCATGGCCGACGCAACGCTTGTGGAGTTGCGAAGCCGCTGACCTATTCGAGCGGAAGGGTGACTGATCCGGGGTCGGGCATGAGCACCCAGGTGCGCCCAGGGGTCAGCAGAATCTCCTGACCGGACGAATCAAGCAACTGCGGCTTCGAAACCGCATCGAGTCGAGACCAGGTGCCTTGGATGACATGGCCCTGGGTGAGCACGAACAGATCGCCTGACCCAACCGACTGCACCTCGGGCGAGGCCGTGTCGGCCGGGCTCACGGTGTAGTTGGCCGACATGATCACGACGTTCTCGGGGGCGAGCTGGTCGCCGGTGATCGTGGTGTGGGGGCGACCGTCTTGGGTCCGCAACCAGCCTCCGGCGTCTTCATCCCAGGTGTGGGTGACAACCGGGCTGCCCTTGTAGGTGATCCGGACGGCACCTTCGATGGGGTCAGCTGACGACACGAGCGGCGCATCAGCCTGGCGATAGGAGAACCATGGCTCGGGTGGGGCATCGTCTTCGGCGAGAGCCCACAGGTCTTCGGCGTTCACGTAGAGGTTGTGGGGTGCGGGACGTGACCCGTCGCGGAAATACTCGGTCTGGCTGATTGCCGTGACTTCCTGGATGTCGAGCTGGCGAAGACCAGCGGCGACGTAGTCGTTACCACCAGATGACGCGTAGAGCGGACGGTTGAGGCCGGTCAAGATCTCGAAGTCTGAGGTGCGGCTGGAGCGAACTGGTCCGAGGGGCTCAGGAGCCGTGGAGTGAAAGACGGCGAGGAAACGAGTGACACCCTCAGCCCGGACCTCGAACACGAGATCGGCTTGTTCGATGCCGGTTTGGGGGCGGGCTCGTGGGTGATTGTCGATCTTCACCGCAAGCGCCGGTCGGTCAAGCGCCGACTCGCTCTCAATCGCCTCGCCGGTCAGCGGAGCAACCGGTCCGGTCGGAGCCGGTGTCGTCGTTGTGGTCTCTTCGACCTCATCTTCCGCATCGTCATCTTCGTCGGCAGGAGCTTCGGTGGTCGTTGTTTCTTCGGCAACGGTTGTGGTCGTTGCCGCGTCGTCGGCGTCGCCATCACCACCAGAACAAGCGGCCGCGACAAGGGCGAGCGCGACGAGAAGAGCAAAAAGGCGGGTGAACATCAGATTTCCAGAAGGGTGTCGATTCGCCACGCAAGTGGCAGGGCGGGGACTGCGCCTTCACCGTCAAGCGGTGGTGCGAGCCAGAGATGGTCGTTACCCACTGTTGCCCCCGCCGGGGTAATCGAACCTTGGGCCATCGTCCGCAATGCGGCACCGAGGCCCGGGGGAAACCGAGTGACAGACACAGCTGCCAGATCGGCGGCCATTTCACGGTCTTGAGGGAGGAGCTGGGTCAGCAGCTTGTTCCCCACCGAACGGAGGGGTCCACCGAGAAGTGGTCGCAAAAGACCGGTCGCTACCGTTGCCCGCTCCGCGTCGCCACTCTTGATCCGCACCAGCATTTCGGCGATGACACCTTCGAGCTGCATTCGATCGAGGCCATCGAGCAACCCGGAGGTGACGACGATGGATTCGTTGGTGCCCTGAGCGACCGACACCGCGTTCATCGCGGGATCGTTGATCACCCGCAAGTCAGGATCGGTGACACCAATGGCGAGTGAGAGCCCGTCGACGAGGTTTTCGTATCGCGGCCACGCATCGATATTGGAAGACGTTGCACCGAGCGAATTGGAGACAGCACCAAAGGCGCTGGTGAGCAGGTACCAAACGGTCGCAGCGCCGGCGACGATGGCGAGAATGGGCCCGATCCACCATGGCAGGCCGACGAGACCAAAGATCAGCCCGAGCACGATCGACAAGACGATGGCGATGACAACAGCCATGCCGACGGCAACAACGTTGACCGACATCGTGGGACCGGCCTCATCGTTTGCTGCGGACATTCACTGGCTCCTCGGGAACGAACTCGACCCACCGGGAGGGTAGGCGGGAAGCGCCCCACTTGTGCGGTCATCCCCCCTGCAGAAGTACGGTGCCGCATGGCTGCACATGCTGATGCGTTGATGACAACCGACGAGATCACCGAGGTCGTCGACCTCCTGAGGTCGGCAGGCAAGATCGCAGACGACACGACATTCCGGCGGGTCTCCCCCGCCCACCCAAAACCATCGCAGAACGGCGCAGCAGCCGACCGGCTGATCGAGGCGTGGACCTACACCGCTTCCGACAAGCGAATCGACGAGTTCGTAGTGTCGCTCACCGACCAATCAATCGTGTCTGAACAGGCCGTGTATGGGCAGGTGCCGCAATACGGATTCGGCGAAGTGGCCCAATCCATCGAAGCGGTGCGGGCCAGCCCACTTGTGGCCGAGGCGCTGGCGAAGCGCGGTATCACCGAGCTGGCAAAGGTCCAGGTCGACCCGTGGCCGACGGGCGACATGGGCGAGGCGCACGAGGACGGGCGTCGAGTCACCCGAGGCGTGCTGTTCTGGCGAGACGACGAGATGGACAACGGCTACGCAAAACCCATCGACGGAGTTGTGGCGTTTGTCGACCTCGATCTCATGGAGGTCTACCAGGTCGACGACATCGGCGAGTGGCCGGTGCCAACAGAGACCAACAACTACCACCACGGCACCGTCGAGGACCGCACAGATCTCACGACCATCGACATCACCCAGCCCGACGGCCCGAGCTTCACGGTCACAGACGGTAACCACATCAAGTGGGCCAACTGGGATGTGCGGGCCGTGATGGACCACACCGAAGGGCTCGCCCTGCAATCGCTGGCGTGGACCGACGGGGTGACCAGACGACCCATCATGCGGCGGGCCAGCGTGGCCGAGATGGTCGTGCCCTACGGCGAAACCCGAGCCACCCAAGCATTCAAGAACGCGCTCGACATCGGCGAAATTGGCCTCGGACGCACGGCCAACTCACTCGCCCTCGGCTGTGACTGCCTCGGCGACATCACCTACCTCGACAGCGCCTGGTGTTTCGACGACGGCACGCCGGTAGAAGTCAGCCAGGCGATCTGCATCCACGAAGAAGACTTCGGCATCTTGTGGAAGCACAGCGACTCGCCCACCGGCACCTCAGATGTTCGACGGAGCCGGCGCCTGGTGATCAGCTCGATCTTCACCGTCGGAAACTACGACTACGGCATCTTCTGGTATCTCTACCTCGACGGCACCATCCAGCTCGAGGTGAAGCTCACTGGCATCGTCACAACGCAGGCCTACAAGGACGGCGACTCACTGGCCTACGCCACCCGGATCGGTCAAGAGATTGCCGCCCCGATTCACCAGCACCTCTTCTGCGGGCGCTTCGACATGGAAGTGGACGGCACAAACAACACTGCCTACCGAGTCGACGTCGAGGTGGATCCGCCGGGCCCAGACAACCCCTACGACAACGCCTTCCGGGCCGTGCCGACCAAGCTCGAGACCGAGAGCGCCGCGATCGACGTCGTCGACGCAGCCAAGGCTCGCACCTGGAGGGTCGTCAACGAAGGGGTCACAAACAACCTCGGCCAACCAACGGGTTACAAACTGCTGCCAGCCGACACGGCCACCCTGTTTCCGGCCCAGGCTCGCATCGGCGGGCGAGCCGGGTTCGCCAAGCAGAACATGTGGATCACCCCGTCAAACCCGACCGAGCGATTCCCGGCCGGAGATCACGTGACCCAGAGCAAACCGGACGGGCGGGGACTACCGGAGTGGACCAAAGCCGATCGCAACATCGCCGACACCGATCTCGTGGTGTGGCACGTGTTTGGGCTCACCCATTCGGCCCGTCCAGAAGACTTCCCGGTCATGCCGACCGAATACGCCCGCTGCACCTGGGTGCCCTTTGGGTTCTTCGATCGCAACCCGGCACTCGACATTCCGCCCGGCAGCGCCTGCCACTGATTGGGCTTGCCACTGACTGGGCCTGTCACTGATTGGGCAGTAGCTCGAGTGCCGAGGTGTGCTCGATGGCGCTGATCGACCGGCGCAGCATGCGGCGTGCGGTGTCCTGCATGATCTCGGGGAACTCATCCCAGCCGGCAAATGTCGAGACGGGATAGATGAGGCCCCAGGCATTCGTGAGGCGATAGATCCGGGTGAGTTCATCGCGATCGAACTCGGCGCCGGTGGCCGTCAAGGCGTCGAAGTACCGATCGACAAGCGAGGCCGCCTCGGCGTTGTGCACCTCGGGGTCGAGCGACTGGCTCATGAAGTAGCCGAGGTCGTAGGTCGCAGGGCCGGTGCCCATGATCTGATAGTCGATGATCACCATTTCGCCTGTGGCGTCGTCGACCATCAAGTTGTCGGCTCGCCAGTCGCCGTGAATCAGTGTTGTGGCTGCCATCTGATCCATGAAGAACGGAACGAGGTCAGCGAAGCGATCGCCGTAGGCAACGATCTCAGGCGTGAGCAGATCGGCAGCGTGCTCCTTACAGCCGGGCCAGCCGCTGGCGAATATCTGCGGCAATACAGCGGCATAGACCGGGTTGTTGATGGGCAGGAAGGTCGTCTCGATATCGGACAAGTCTTGGCCCATGAAGGTGCCGTGCATCTTCGCCATCGTCTCGACCGACAACGCAGCATCGGCAGCGTTCACACCGACGGCCTGATCGAGCCCCCGGACCGTCGACAGCTCCTCGAGCACGAGCACAAAGTCGGAACTGCCCTCGGCCATCATCGCGGCGTAGGCCTTGGGGCTGCGGTAGCCGACGTTGGGTGCGAGTTCGGTGTAGAAGCGAAGCTCGCGCTGATAGAAGAGCAACGCCTCGGCAATCCCCTTTTGCACTTCGAGGTCGGTGATCATCTTGACGATGACGGTGTCGGGAGCGGTGTCCGCGTCGCCCTCGTAGGTCATCGATGCTCGGTGCAACAAGCTCAAGAATCCGAGCCCGACCGCAAACGGTTCAAGTTCGACGGAGGCGACAGACGCACTGTCGCTCAGATCGCCACTGGCCCGGAAGACCTTTGTCAGCCAACCAGCATCGACCTCCTCGATGCTCGACGGCATGCCGACTTCGATCCCTGCAACACCCACGGTTTGCTCCCCTGTTGTGGTCAGTCTCAGTTCATCAGACTGGGTTCAGTTCACGCCAGAACGTAGTGCCAACTGCTGGTAGCGGGCGATGTAAAGGTCGGCGAGTCGGTCCATCGAGAGCATCTCGGCTCGCTCGAATCCGTTCTCGATTCGCTGCTCGACATCTTGGCCTCGTTCGAGACTGTGGAGCAGCGCCTTGGCCAGCGATGTCGGGTCGCCCGTGCTGAAGAGACCAGCGTTGCGCCCGTCGGCGGACGTCACCCGGTAGGCCTCGAGGTCGCTCGCCACCACAGGGGTCCGGGCCGCCATGCCTTCGAGCAAGACGACTCCAAAACTCTCACCGCCAAGTGACGGAACGCAGAACACATCGGCCGCTTTGAGGTACCGAGCCTTGTCTTCGTCGCTGATCTGCCCCAGCCACACGAGCCGGTTGTTGTCGGCGTTTTCGGCCTTGAGTCGCTCGGTCTCGGGGCCGCTGCCTCCCACCCATACCACCACATCATTCGGCAGGAGCCGAGAGGCTTCGAGCAGCACGTCGAGGCCCTTACGGGGCTCGTGCCGAGCAAGGAAGAAGATCGTTGGCGCCGGCGTGGTTCGTTCGATCGGCACGGCGTCAGCGAAGCGCCCAACCTCGATCCCATTGAAGAGGATCTGGTAGTTGCCTCCGAGGTGACGCCTGGCCATGCCCGCAGCCTCGGCCGACACCGCAGTCTTGATGTCAATCTTCTTCGTGAGCTTCCTCAGGAGCGGTCGGAGCCATCGATACGCCGCAACTTCGCCGCTGGCGTGGAAGGTTCCAACCAGGGGCACCGGCTTGACCGTGACCGCAGTCAAGGTCGGGCCGGGAGCCAACGGTTCGTGAAGATGCAACACATCGAAGCGCTCATCACGAATGGCGCCGAGCATGCGGAGTTGCGCGGCCGGGTCGGGGGCAACCGGCGCAAGAGATCCGTTCTGGGCATAGGGCATCGAGTTGCCAAGCGGAGTCACCCACGGTTCGGGTGGCAGCCCATCGCACGGCGCCAGCACTTGCGTCGCAACACCTTTGTTGCGCAGCGACCGCGAAAGACCGAGCACCTGGGCTTGCACCCCACCCCACACCCCCAAGCTGTAGGGGCAAATCATCCCGATGCGCACAGCCGAAGGTTAGCTCTCGATCAGCCAGACGCTCACGACGCGACGTCCGAGCCGGGCCACACCGGCTGCAGCACGTGCCACTGGCCGGGGTCGGCATCGATCAGCTCTTCGAAGACCGCAGCCATCTGTTTGGTGACAGTTTCGACGTAGTCACGGAGCTTGAGATCAGGGTGCGTGTCAAGGGCTGGCCTGATCACGCAGTGCGATCGGTCATCACGGAAATACACCGCGGTTGGCAGGATCGGAGCCCCAGTTCGCCGAGCTAGCAGCGCCGCGCCGCCAGGCATGGTCGTTGGCTCACCGAAGAAGTCGACCCCAACACCGGTGCCGCCGATGTCGCGATCCGACAGCAAACACACGACGTGTCCGTCCTTTACCGCCTTGACGAGTTGGGGCAAGGCAGAAGCACCGAGCGGGACAACATTGACGCCGTAGGACTCGCGCAAGTCACGAAACCACTCGAACAGGTCGTCGGGTTCGAGGCGCTCCACTGCTGCGGTCACCGGCTTGTTGGCAACACGACCAAGCCACGCCGCTGCCCACTCCCAGCCGCCGAGGTGGGGCAACACCATGATGGCTCCGGTACCCCGCTCCTGGGCTTCGAGAATCAAGTTGTAGTTCTCGACCGAGAAGTGCCGATCGATCACCTCAGGACTCAACTCGGCCAGCTGGAACGAGTCGGCCCAGTAACGGCCGTAGGTGGCAAAGGCCTGGCGAACGAGCACCTCGAGCTCTTCGTCGGTTGCCATCGGCCGCACCCGAGCCAGATTTTTTCGCAGCTCATCCCCAAGAGCGGGTCGGGCCGTCACAACAAGACGGCCTGCTCGGGTCGCCAAGGGCACCAAGGCCCGACGGGGAATCTTGCGGGCGACCGCAGAACCAGCGCCGAACAAGCGGCGCGGGGTTGACCTGCTCAGCGCTTTGAGCGGCGGGCCCGGGCCCGGCTGGAACGAGGCCGTTCAGTCTTGCGAGCCCGACGACGGCGCACGACCTTCGAGGTGCGGGTCGCAGTGGGGCGTGGGCGACCGGCCGATGCCTGCTTCCAGACCTTGTGAAAGCGGAAGACGGCGGTGCCGGCGGTGAGCACAAGCATCAGCACGAGGGTCCAGGTGAAGAGCGACGGGATCACCGGCGTGAGCGCCAGGCCGATGGCCATGGCGATGAAGCGTTCTGCCCGCTCCATCAGGCCGCCCTTGGCATCGAAGCCGAGCGACTCGGCCTTGGCCCGCATGTAGGAAACGAGCAGCGAGACGATGAGCACCGCAATGGGCAACATGGCCATGCGGGGCTCGTCACCGTCGAGGTAGAACCACGCCGCGCCGGCAAAGATGAGGCCGTCGGAGAGCCGGTCTGAAACCGAATCGAGGAACGCGCCGCGAGGGCCAGCGACGCCGCCAGCTTTGGCAACGGCTCCATCGAGGGCGTCCGGGATGCCGGTTGCCAGGAGCAGAACAAAGGCGAGGAAGAACTGCCCACGAGCGATGGCCACCGCACACGCGCCAGCCATGAGCACGCCGATTGCCGTGATGGCATCGGGCGACACACCCAGGCGCTGCAATCCAGCACCAACGGGGGCAACAGCCGCATCGAAGGGCTTGCGGAGGTTTCCGTCGAACATGGCCCTCGATGCTAGCAGTTGCAAGCACTCAGGCGATCGTCGAGGCCTGAGGCCTCAATCGTCGGTGGTCGTGCCCTTCGGGATGCGCTCACCGTCGACAACGTCAGACCAGTCCTCAGGATTGTCCTCGACGAGAGCCTCAACGACGGCGCCGTTGACCCCGTCGACCAACACCAAGCCCCGCTTCAGCGGCGGCTCTTCTGATGAATAGAGCAAGATTCGCCACGTTGGGCGGCTCAGCAGCCCGCGCCAACCCATCTGCGCGGAGGCATGACCAACGGGGAAGCCCACCTCGTTGATCGACACCTTGAGGGCATCGCGCTCGTCGACGTCGAGGTTCCAACCGGCCACGATGCTGTAGGCACCGACAACGCCAAGGATCACCGCCGCCATCAAGAGGCCCTGGTTGACCAGCACGCCTTCGCCCCGCATGAGGTAGAGAACAACCAATCCCGCAGCGATGGCCAGATAGATGAAGCCGGGAATGCGGCGGCGGTTGTTGTTCGGGAAGATGTAGTCCTCAGGATCAACCAGCGACGGCTGAAGATCTTCAGGCAACTCATCGGGCCCTGCTTGCTTCGCCGCCGGTAATCCGGCGGCTGTGGCTTCGCCAGTCATCTGGCTCTCATCATCAGCGCTGCTTCGCTTTGACTTCGCAGCCTGGCGAGGCGTGGAATCGTCATCAGCCATCTCCGACAGGATAGAGCGGCAGCGTGCTCAGTCGTCGGGCCAGGCGTTGCGGAGTTTCGACCAGCTGTCTGCGAGGGTCATCGGAAGAATCCTCACCTCGGCGATGGTGGTCATGAAGTTGGTGTCTGCACTCCAGCGAGGAACGATGTGGACGTGCAGATGATCGGGCTCTGATCCCCCGCCGGCCGAGCCTTCGTTGAGGCCGACGTTGATGCCGTGCGGGGCGAACGCTGCGTTGACCGCCTTGGTCGCCAACCGGACCGAGCGCCACAGTTCGTCGTACACGGCGTTGTCGAGATCGAGCGTCGAAGCGCTGGCCTTGGTGGGCAGCACCATGATCGAGCCGCTCGTGTAGGGGAACACATTGAGAATGCAGAAGGTGTTCTCGCCCCGCCACACGATGTAGGTCTGCTCGTCTGGCAGGCCGCTCTGCTCGATCGTCTCGAACAGGCTCAGCCCGTCGACTCGTTCGAGGTTGGCGTGCGGTTCGCCGTCGGCCCCGAGCAGTGGCCAGTTGGCAAGTTTCCAGCCGGCTCGCAAATGCTCCATCAGGCGTCGAGGTCGAACGACCGCTCAGCGTCCTGGGTTGCCACTCGGGCGGCGAAGGTGTCGACCGGAACATCGCGCTCGGGCTTGTCGGCCCCACGCACGTTCACTCCGACGGTTCCGTTGGCCACGTCGTCGTCGCCAACCACGAGGATGTACGGCACCTTCTGCATCTTGATGGTACGGATGCGCTTGCCGAGCGGATCGTTGGCTTCGATCACCTCGACACGACGGCCGGACGCCACCAGCTTGGCGGCAACCTCGTCGGCATAGGCCTGATGGGTTTCGGCCACCGGCAGGATCGACACCTGCACCGGAGCGAGCCAGACGGGGAAGTTGCCTGCGAGATGTTCGAGCAACACACCGAAGAAGCGTTCGACCGAGCCGAGCAGGGCGCGGTGCAACATGATCGGACGCTTGCGACCACCGTCGTCGTCGACATACTCGAGCTCGAATCGCTCGGGCAGCTGGAAGTCGGCCTGGATGGTCGACAGCTGCCATGAGCGGCCGATGGCGTCTTTCACATCGACGTCGATCTTCGGCCCGTAGAAGGCGGCGTCGCCTTCCTTGATGGCGTATTCCAAACCATGCCGTTCGAGCGCGGCTCGAAGTGCGTCGGTGGCAAGTTCCCAGATGTCATCGGTGCCGACGGACTTCTCGGGGTCTCGGGTCGAGAGGTTGAACACGAAGTCGTCGAAGCCGAACGCCTGGAGCACCGAGATCACAAAGTCGAGCAGCGAGGCCACCTCGTCGCCGAGCTGCTCCTGGGTGCAATAGATGTGGCTGTCGTCCTGGGTGAAGCCCCGGATGCGCATGAGGCCGTGCAGGGTCCCCGCACGCTCGTAGCGATAGACGGTGCCGAGCTCAAAGAGCCGCAACGGCAACTCTCGGTAGCTGCGCTGACCTCGATCGAAGATGAGGCAGTGCATGGGGCAGTTCATGGGTTTCGGGTAGTAGGTCCCGTTGTCCATCTCCATCGGCGGGTACATGCCGTCGGCGTACCACGCGAGGTGGCCGGACTGCTCAAAGAGATTGCCGTTGGCGAGATTGGGGGTGTAGACGAACTCGTAGCCGCCCTTTTCGTGGCGATCTCGCGAGTAGTCCTCGATGAGCTTGCGGACGATGCCACCCTTGGGGTGCCACACCGCGAGACCGCCGCCGAGCTTGGAGGGGAACGACAACAGGTCGAGGTCGTTCGCCAGCTTGCGGTGGTCGCGCTTGGCCGCTTCTTCGAGATTGTGCAGGTGGGTGGCGAGCTGCTTCTTGTCGGCCCATGCGGTGCCGTAGATGCGCTGCAGCATCTTGTTCTTCTCGTTGCCCCGCCAATAGGCGCCGGCTACACGCATCAGCTTGAAGTGGCCGAGGTGGCCGGTGTGGGGTACGTGGGGGCCGACACACATGTCGACGAAGCTGTCGGAGTTTCGGTAGAAGCTGATGACGTCGCCGTCGGCCTCTGAGGCCATCTCGGAGTCGTCGTCGCCACCGGTGACCGCTTCGATGATGGCCTGCTTGTACTGGTGGTCGGCCATGAGTTCGAGCGCCTCAGCGGCAGGCAACTCAGAACGTACGAATGACTGACGAGCCTTGACGATCTCGCGCATCTTGGCGTCGATCGCATCGAGGTCTTCGTCGGAGAACGTTGCGTCGCCCGGCAGGTCGAAGTCGTAATAGAAGCCGTTTTCGATCGGCGGACCGATGGCGAAGGTTGCACCGGGCCACATCTCGAGCACCGCTTGGGCCAGCACGTGGGCGGTCGAGTGCCGGATGGTGTGCAGGCCGCGATCAGAGTCGGGCACGACGATCTCGACGGCCGCCCCGTCGTCGAGCGGTACGTCGAGGTCGACCTCGACGCCATCAACCACGCCGATGAGCGCATCCTTGGCCAGACGCTTGCCAATGTCGGCGGCGAGATCAGCTGTTGTCGCACCCTCGGAAAGGGTGCGTTGCGAGCCGTCAGGAAGGGTCAATGAGATCTCAGCCACCGCACGAGTCTAATGACCGCCCGCTCAGTGGAGCGGATGATTATCCGCACCTGACCTGCCTCACCTCGGTCACCGTTTTCCGGCCCCCAATTTCCCGTTTTGATGTCAGCGGTTTGTCAGCTGGCTTCTTTACGTTCGCCCCAGCGCCACACCCGCTGCGCGCTTCCACGTTCCTAGGAGGGACCAATGACCTATCTCAGTCGCGTCCGGCGGACGTTGATGGCAGGGGCTGCATTCATGTTGCTCGCGACCCTGACCCTCACCGCTCCCCCGGCTGACGCCCAAACTGACGAACCTGCGACCGACGCACCGATGAGCTCAGAAGATCTGTCGTGCGACGTTTCGCTCGACAAGAAACTGGTGATGATCCCGGCTGTCTGGCCAGACGGTCGCATCGTCGATCGTCACGAGTCGAAAGTGATCCGACTCGACCAGCCGCTGCACGGCCGTGTTGTGGCCAGCGGTGTCACCGGCGACTTGGCCCACCTCGAAGATCAGCTCGACTTCAGCTTCCGGCTGACCCAGTTTGAAGAGCAAATCAACGTGCAGTTCCTCGACGACGACGGCGAGGTGATCGCGGAGACCCCTGCTACGCCAGACCTTCCCGACCTAGCGCCCTACGCAGCGTTCAACCTGCCGAGCGTCGATCTCGATCGCCCGGCGGTCGCCGTGAAGATCGTGCACGCCGGTGTGACCGAGGGCGAGCCAAACAGCATCGGCGTGCCCTGCGTGAACTTCAAGGAGCTTGGCCCAGACAGCCATCCGAGCGAGTTCGTCGAAATGTCGCTCTGCCCAGCTGACTATCCGAGCCCGTTCGAAACGCACTGCGGATTCTTCTCTGTGCCAGAGGACCGATCAGACGCCCACTCTCGTCTGATCAGCGTGGCCTTTGCGGTCGTGCCCGGCGATGGATCGCACGTTGATCCGCTTGTCTACCTCGAAGGTGGCCCCGGTTTCGGCTCAGTCACGTTCAGTCCGATTGCTCACGAGTTGGCCATGGCACCGATCGCTGATGGACGCGACGTGATCTACGTCGATCAGCGTGGCACGGGCCTGTCGCAACCAAACCTCACGTGCGTTACCGAACGACTCATGGCCGGTCCGCCACCGCCGTTCCCGAGTCCTGACGATCCGTTTGCCTTTGATGTCGAGCTCACCCAGTCGTGTTTCGACGACCTTCGTGCCGAAGGTGTCGACATTGACGCCTACACGACGCCAGAGAATGCGGACGATGTCGCCGACTTGCGCATTGCCCTCGGCATCGGGGAGTGGAACCTCTTCGGCGGCTCCTACGGCACCAATCTCGGGCTCTCGATCATGCGCGATCGTCCCGAGGGCATCCGTTCGGTCGTGCTCGACTCGGTGTTCCCGCCCGAGGTCGGCGTGGTCGTCCCCGGTGGTCAAGACGACCAAGCCATCGGTTTTCTCAAGGCCCTCGACGCCATCGTCGAGCGATGCGAATCCGACCCCGGGTGCAGCAGCGAGATCCCCGATCTACGCCAGGACATCATCGATGCCGAGAGGAATCTGGATGCCGAACCAGTCGTGGTCACTGGCACTGCCGTGGAGTTCTTGGCCGGCGTGCCGGAGTTGTTTGTCGACGGCCACGAATGGCTCCACATCACGACGTTCGACTTCGCCAACCCGAACTTCGCAGCGACGACCCACGCGTTGGCCAGCGACGACCCACGCGTTCGATCCGAGGCGCTGCACAACTACTTCCGGGCCACGATGCTCTTTGTCATCGGGCTGCCGCTGCCCGAACAGGAAGTGATGTTGGCTCAGCTCCGATTCGGTGTACCGGGGCCCGCCAATGGGTTCTCAGAAGGCTTCAACAACACGGTCCTGTGTGCTGAAGAACTCGGCCACCCCAACCCGGCAACCACATACGACGGACCCAGTTGGCCGGAAGAGATCGAGACCTTCGCAGAACATCTCGTGACACCCTTCTACGAAGCCGTGTGCGAAGCGTCCGACGTCGCTCCAGCAGATCCGATCGTGAGTGAACCGATCACGAGCGACATCCCGACGTTGGTGACCTACACCGACAACGACTGGCAGACCGTTCCTGAGTGGAGCGAGCTGGCAGCCAGCAGGTTGACCAATGCCGACTTGGTCTTCTTCCCCAACCTCAATCACGTGGTGACATTTGCCAACCCATGTCCGCACGCGGTCGTTGGACAATTCATCAGTGCGCCAGGCAGCGACCTCGACACATCGTGCATCGACGACCTGCCGCCGATCTCCTACAGCGGCACGTTGCCAGACATTCCGCCGTTCCCGCCGATCGATGAGTTCTTCGCCCAGCTCGAAGAGGGGCCCAGCCCGACGTAACCATCCATCGCGTCTCGGTTCTGGAGTCTCCAGTCCCCCGTTTGGGTGACTGGAGACTCCAATTTTGGCATGTCGATCGTCAAAACTTGAAGGAGATTCAAGAGTTTTGCGGAGAGGCTCGCACACCGCGAAGCGACCGACTACGTTCCGTGGCGGACGTCAGGCAGGCTCCAGTATTGGGCCGATTGGGAGCGTCCAGCAATGACCACAAGCGTGTGACGCGCCCGCGGAACACACAATCAGAAACGAGATGTGATGACACCCTTCAGTCATCGCTGGCGGAAGCTCTCGGTTGGGATCGCAGCAATACTTGTCGCGACCCTCATCACAGGATTCTCACCAGCAAGCGCCCAAGAAGATGCCCCTCCGAGCGACGCGCCCCCTCCAGAAGCGCCAAGCTGCGAGGTCGAACTCGGCACCAAGCTCGTCAAGATTCCGGCCGTCTGGCCAAACGGACGCGTCGTCGAGCGCGACGAGTCGGCGGTCATCCCGCTGGCAGAACCCCTCAGCGGCACGGTTGTTGCGAGCGGTATTACCGGCGACCTCGCTCACCTCGAGGACGAGTTCGACGGAACGTTCCGACTCACGCAGTTCGAAGAGCAGATCAAGGTTGAGTTCCTCGATGCCGCTGGCGATGTGATCGCCACCACGGTTCCGACACCCGACCTCCCCGACCTCACGCCGGCTGCGCCGTTCAACCTGCCGAGCGTCGAGCTCGATCGACCCGCCGTAGCGGTCAAGATCGTCCACGCCGGCGTCACCGAGAGCGAGCCAAACAGCATCGCTGTGCCGTGCGTGAACTTCAAGGCACTGGGCGCCGACAGCCACCCGAGCGACTACGTCACCTTCAATCTGTGCCCGTTCGACGCAGCCATCGTGCCCGGCACGATCTGTGGCTTCCTGTCCGTTCCGGAAGACCGCGACGTCGACGGTTCACGGCTCATCAGCGTTGCCTTCGCCATCGTTCTCGGCGATGGTTCATCAGCCGATCCGCTCGTCTACCTCGAAGGTGGGCCCGGTGGAGCTCCGATCAACTTGCTCGGCCTGCGCCACGAGTTCGGCATGGTGGCCATCGCCGGCGGTCGTGACGTGATCTACATCGATCAGCGAGGCACGGGTTACTCCCAGCCCAACCTCGTCTGCACCACCGAGCGTCAGCTCACCGAGCCACCTCCGGTGATCCTGTCTGCTGAGGAAGCGCTTGCGTTCCAGCAGTCGATCGTCGAGCGCTGCTTCGACCGTCTCGACGCCGAGGGCGTCAACATCAATGGGTTCACCACACCGGAGAACGCAGCCGATGTTGCTGACCTGCGAGTAGCGCTCGGTATCAGCGAATGGAACCTCTTCGGTGGCTCCTACGGCACAAACGTGGGTCTCACGATCATGCGGGATCGCCCCGAGGGCGTTCGCTCTGTCGTGCTCGACTCGGTGTTCCCACCTGAGGTCAACGTGGCCGGTGGCGGCGATCAAGGAATCGGCTTCCTCAAGCAGCTCGATGCCATCGCCGCTCGATGCGACGCTGACGCCGCCTGCTCGGCTGATATTCCCGATCTGCGGACCGACATCATCGCCGCTGTCGACAACTTGAATGCCGAACCGGTCATCGCCGTCGGCACCGAGGCGGAGTTCCTCTTCGGTATCGAGGGTGTTCCGTTCGACGGCTTCCTGTTGCTGCAAATCCTCAACCAGCAGCAGAACAACCGCTTCCTTGCGGCCGCGGTGCATGCTGCCGCTGACGACAACCCTGCAGTTCGAGCCGAGGGCATTCAGCTGTTCCTCCGGGCCGTGATGTTTGACCTCATCGGTCTCCCACTGCCCGAGCAGAACGCTGCGCTCACGCAGCTTCGTCTCGGCATCCCGGGTCCAGCATCGCAGTTCTCGGACGGATTCTTCGACACCGTCGTGTGTGCTGAGGAGTTCCCGTTCGCAACGGGTGCAACGTCCTATGACGGTGAACCGTGGGGGGCCACGATCGAGGCGTTCGCTTCAAGCATGGTGACAGCCAGCTTGGCGTTCCGTTGCCCGATCGTCGACATTGCGCCCGAGGATCCGATTGTCAACGAACCGATCACGAGCGACATCAGGACACTCGTGACCTACACCGACAACGACTCACAGACCGTGCCGGAGTGGAGCGAGCTCACCGCGAGCCGCTTGCCAAACGCTGAGCTGGTGTTCTTCCCGAACCTGGCCCACGTCGTGGCCTTCTCCGGACCGTGTCCGCAGTCGGTGATCGGTCAGTTTGTGGCCAATCCGAACGCAGACCTCGACACGTCGTGTGTCGCTGATCTGCCAACGATCACCTACGTCGGCACGTTGCCAAACATCCCGCCGCTACCTCCGATCGACGAGTTCTTCGCTCAGCTCGCCGGTCTTGCGGGCGAAGATGGAGCTGTTGCGGACGACGGCGACGGCGCAGCGGTGCAAGGCACCGGAACGTTGGCGCACCCGAGCCGCTAGCTCCACACAACCAACCACTCCCGAACTGGAGTCTCCCACCGTCTGAAACGCCGGCTGGGAGCTCCAGAACCGGGGCGTGATTTCGAACTGGAGGCGTCAGCCGGCGGAAACGCCGGTGGGCGCCTCCAGAACGGTTTTGGGGTGGAGCCGTAGCGGGCTCCAGAACGGTTTTGGGGAGGGGTTAGCTGGCGAGGACGAGGGGTTTGGGTTTGAGCACGTCGGCGGACGACTTGCGCTCGATCGTGGCCTCGACCGACTGGGCCGACTCGGTTGACTGGCTCGCCTCGACTGGCTTCTGTACGGCCTCGGGCTTTTTGGCTCCGGCGTAGGT